>NZ_BAAAIF010000066.1:0-62113 GCF_039525925.1 Streptomyces javensis
CGGGTGCTCTCCGCCGGGCGGCTCGCCCCCGATCTGCTGCTGCGCGCCCCCGAGGCGGTCGCCCTGCTCGGCGACCCGGAGGGGCTGCGCCCGCGCGGCCGGGCCCATCTGGAGCAGGAGGTGCTGGCCGCGGTCGGCCGCGCGGCCGGCGCCGAGCAGGCGGTCGCGGCGGCGCGCGGAGTGCGGCGGCGCGAGATGTTCCGTACGGCGGCCGCGGACATCATCGAGAGCGCCCGGCTGGCCAACGGCGAGGTGCGTCCGACCGTGAGCTGGCCGCCGTCGGGCGATCAGACGCCGGGCCGGGCCACCGGGGCGGCCGCCCCCGTACCGGCCAAGGCGCCCGAGGTCCCCAGCGCCCTGCGGGACTCCGAACCCCATGTGCCGGCCCGGCCCGCCGCCCCCGCCGCCGAACCGCCCGTGAACGACGCGATGCTGATCGACATGGTCGGCGACGCCCTCTCCGATCTGAACGCCGCGACCCTCGCCGGGGCCCTGCGCGCCGCCGTCCGCGACACGTGGGGCGATGAGCTGCCCACCCGTTTCGCCGTCATCGGCCTCGGCCGCTTCGGCGGCCATGAGCTCAGCTACGGCTCGGACGCCGATGTGCTCTTCGTCCACGAGCCGCGCGAGGGCGCCGACGACCAGGAGGCCGCCCGCGCCGCCTTCGCCGTGGCCAACGAGATGCGACGGCTGCTCCAGCTCCCCACCGTGGACCCGCCCCTGCTCATCGACGCCGATCTGCGCCCCGAGGGCAAGTCCGGGCCACTGGTGCGCTCCCTCGCCTCGTACGCCGCCTACTACCGCCGCTGGTCGCTGGTCTGGGAGAGCCAGGCGCTGCTGCGCGCCGAGCCGGTCGCGGGCGACCCCGACCTCGGCGCACGCTTCATCGAACTGATCGACCCGTTGCGGTATCCGGCCGAGGGGCTGGGCGAGGACGCGATCCGCGAGATCCGGCGGCTCAAGGCCCGGATGGAGTCCGAGCGGCTGCCGCGCGGGGCCGACCCCACCACCCACGCCAAGCTGGGCCGTGGCGGGCTCAGTGACGTCGAGTGGACCGTCCAGCTGCTCCAGATGCGCCACGGCTGGGCCGAGCCCGGGCTGCGCACCACCCGCACCCGTGAGGCCCTGGCCGCCGCCCACGCCGCCGAGCTGATCTCCACCGAGGACGCCCAGACCCTCGACGAGGCGTGGATCCTCGCCAGCCGCGTCCGCAACGCCGTCATGCTCGTCCGCGGCCGCCCCGGCGACACCTTCCCGTCGGACGTCCGCGAACTGGCCGCCGTGGGCCGCTACTTGGGTTACGGCCCCGGCCACGTCGGCGAGATGCTGGAGGACTACCGCCGCACCACCCGCCGGGCGCGGGCGGTGGTGGAGCGGCTCTTCTACGACTACGAGAGCTGACCGCGCGCGGTGCCGCGGCCCCGCGCGCGACCCAGGTCAGCCGGCCGCGGGCAGGGTGACGCGCAGTGGGCCGCAGCCGATCCGGTCGGCCTCCGCGGCCACATAGCGGGGGAGGATCGTACGGATGTCGCCGGGGTGGTCGCCGTTCTCCGCCCGGACCAGGAAGGTGACCTGGCCGGTCTGGCACTCGGCCTGGAACAGCCCCATGTCGTCGCGGACGAAACCGTATCCGTCCTGCTCACCGGCGCTTACCCGGCCCTTGGCGCCGTCCCGGGAGAGCCTGTCGTAGAGCATCGCGAGCCGGGGGTCCTCGATCGTCATCAGCCGCAGCTGGGGGTGGCCGAAGAGCACATCGCGGTCGCAGGTGCGCACCGGCCCTTCGCCCCGGGTCACCACGGTGCCGCCCATCGCCTCGTGCTTGTACGCGGCCGGGAGCGGCACCCCCTTGACGTCGCACATCGCGTCCTTCTTCTCGTCCAGGAACCGCGGCGGCCCGGACATCCGGCGCACCGGGTCGGCGATCTCGCTCGTGCATCCCTTGTCGGCCATGTAGTGGTTGACCAGCTTGACCACGGCGCGGGCGAGCGCGTCGCGGGCCTCGGTGTCCACCTCGTCGTCGTAGACGGTCCAGCCGGTCTCCATGTCGATCACGGTGGGGCCGCCGGTGGCGTCCAGCCGGCTCGGCCTGCCGATGCAGCCGTCGGGCACCGCCAGCCAGGCCCGGGTGTCGGAGGCCATGCCCAGCAGTCCGTCGCCCAGCGGGGTGAGCCGCGCGGACAGGAACTCATCGGCCCACCGGTCGCCCGCGCCGCCGAACCCGGAGTCCAGCCGGTGCGCCTCGACCGTGATCCGCCGCCCGCGCGGCGACGTCAGACGGCACTCGCCCGAGGGGCCCTCGGTGCCGATGCGATCGGTGGAGATGGGCACCTCGGAGCTCTCGATGTCCCGCTTGCCGTCGAACAGCGCCGCGACGTCGTCCCGGCTGAACGCCCCCCAGCAGGCCCGGTCGTCCGCGAACGGACCCGCCTCGGCCCGCCAGGCCACCCCGGCGCCACCGAGCAGCGCTCCCACGACGGCTCCGACCACGGCCGTGATCACGCCCAGCCGGGGCCGGCTGCGGGCCAGGCGCTGCCAGTGCCACATGGGGCGGCGCCGCTCGTGCAGCGGCACGCGGGTGCCGTTCTCGTTGGGTGTGTTGTTGCTCTCGTTGCTCTTGTTGTTCTCTTCGTTCTCTTTGTTCTCGGAGTCGTTCATCGGCTGGAACCCCCAGGTGCGACGGGCGCGCAACCGACGCGTCGCGCCACGGCGTTGGCGAAGGCGGCGAAGTACGGAGTCGTCTCGTGCAGGGAGGGGGCGAGCATCAGCACGGTGAGCGGGCGCCCCGCGCAGCCGGCCCGTACGACCTTGTAGTCGTTGGCGAAGACCCCCGTACCGCGCCAGCCGCGCGCCGGTGCCTTGCTGCCCGTGGCCCCGTCGAACAGCGCGGAGAGCCGTGGCTGGGCCACCATCAGGGCGTCGAAGTACCGGCCCTCGCCGTGCTGCGTCCGCACCGAACAGGACTGGAGATCATCGGTGACCGCTCCGACCTGGTACTCCAGATCGCGGGCCTCCTTCTTGCCGAACTCCAGGCCCCTGATCCGGCAGGCCCGGGTGAAGAAGTCCTCGTCCTCCTCGGGCAGTGTGGGCATCGGCGAGACCGCCTCGAGCGGCTTGGCCGGGGCGCAACCCGCCTTCTCCATCGCGTGGTTGGCCGCCGCGACGAGCAACCGGGCCACGGACTGGGAGCCGCCGAGCCCCGCGTCGCCCGGCACGGTGGAGTCGCTGTAGACGGACCGCGCCGTCGAGTCGAGCGTGACCGCGGTCGGCCGCCCGTCCTCGGTGTCGCATCCCTTGGGCAGCACCAACAGGGCGTGACGGCCGTCGGTCGCGCCCGGCAGCCCGTCGGGCAGCGGCATCGCCCGGTCGCCGAGGTAGCCGCCGATCCACTCCATGCGCTTCGCGGCGTCCTCGGGCGCGGGGCCGTAGGTGACCGTGATCTCGGTCTCCTCCACGACCTTGCCGCCGTCGCTGCTGTCCGCGCGCTCGGAGTGGAGCGCCACGGTGCACCGCCCGCGCTGCCGCCCCGGTGTCGGCACGGTCTCCTTGGACGTACGGCTGGCGTTGTCCTCGTCCAGCGCGTCGCCGCTCAGGAAGTCCGGCCCGCTCTCCTCTTTCCACGCGCCCCAGCAGTAGGTGTCTTTCCCGTCGAACGGCCAGGTGTCCGTGGCCCAGGTCCCGACCCCGGCCGTCACCAGCACCACCATGGCGCCACCGACCAGAACGGCACGGCGGCGCGCGCCGCCCATCAGCTGTTTCATTGATGACCTTCCCCCGTGTGGCCGTCGATCCTACTCAGCGGCTCCGCGCATGATGTGAAGGGGGCATGGCAAATCTGCGGACGTCAGCGGCTGTTCGCGGCGGGCGGGTGGTCGAGCCGCACGCTGATGGTGACGCGTCCCTTGCCGTCCACCCGGGCCACCGCGTGCCCGGTCCGCTCGCTCCCGTCCAGATCCAGCGATATCGGCCAGCCCTCACCGGTGAAGTTCCGCCACCAGAGCTTGCGTTCGGGCAGGGCGACGGCGATCGTGACGCCGTCGGCGACGCGCCGATAGCCGACCGGCGTACTGAAGGTGCGCCCAGAGCGCCGTCCCGTGTACGTGACGACCGTGAGCCGCCCGCTCACCCACCGCCCCCACCGGGGAGAGGCGCGCAGCCCGACCATCCAGGCATTGAACCGGCCGGTGACTCGCTTCGGAAGCGGCCCTTTGTACCGCACACCATCCTCCAGACGCC
Organism: Streptomyces javensis; assembly: GCF_039525925.1. Taxonomy (NCBI): domain Bacteria; kingdom Bacillati; phylum Actinomycetota; class Actinomycetes; order Kitasatosporales; family Streptomycetaceae; genus Streptomyces; species Streptomyces javensis. Next base: position 4,234 of record NZ_BAAAIF010000066.1, read on the forward strand.
GAGGGACAGGGGAGCTGTGACGTCACGGTAGCTCCGTGGGAAGCACCCACTGGTCCCGCGGCTCCGAAGTGAGAGAGAAGGACCCCGGGCTCTCTCGTGTACGTGGCGCTCCAGCGTATTGACCGCTCATGAACTGGCCCCGCTGACCTGGAACCACACCGCCTTCCCGGGACCCGGTCCGTGGTGGCAGACACCCCAGTCGGTGGCCGAGCTGCCGATGATGAGCAGCCCTCGGCCGCTCTCGGCCCCTGGGCATGTCCTGTTGGCGCAAGTCGAGTTTGCGGGGCGATTTCGACCATCTGTCGGGGAGCGTGTGACCGTCGTGGCCGCGTGCCTGTGCTGGGGCCGGTGGTGCGGTGCGGGTTTCGTCTCGCGCCTTCGGCGCCATTGAGCATGGGGGGCGGGGGATGGGGGCGCGGGCCTCGCCGCCGGGTGACGGGCCGGTGGGGGTGGGCCCCGGTGACGGCTTCTGCGGTCCTGGGCCGGGACCCGGCCGGACTGACGGCCCCTCCGGGTACCCCTCTCAAAAACGCTTGATCTGAAGCAACTAATTTGTCAAAGGTTTTCCAGGGGGTACCCCACCCCCGGCGGTCCGGCATCGGCACAAGCCCCTGAACACGGGAGCCGCCACCGGCCCCGCCACCCACGGCCCGCCGCCCGGCGACGAAAGCGCGAGCCCGGCACCCTCGGCCTCATGCCCAAAGGCGCCGAAGGCGCGAGACGAAACCGTCAGTCGCCCGACGGCTCCCAGACCGCCCAGCCCTGGGCGAAAAGCCCACGCGCTGGTGTTCGCCGTGTTTCCGATTCTCGCGGAATTGAGGACAGTAGTTGTCCGCAGTGACTCCTACTGTCGTTCTTGACCGAGGAACACGGACCAACCGAAGGCGGAGATCATGACCGAGACCCCGAGCCTGAGCGAGTCGGCGACCCTCACCGGCGAGCGTGCCGACCTGCTGCGGACGCTGAACAAGCAGCGGCACTTCCTGCGCTTCACCACCCGCGATCTCACCGACGAGCAGGCCGGGCTGCGCACCACCGTCAGCGCACTGTGCCTGGGCGGCCTGGTGAAGCACGTCGCCGCGGTGGAGCGGGGCTGGGTGGACTTCATCCTGGACGGCCCGTCGGCCATGCCCGACTTCACCGCCATGACCGAGGCCGACTTCGCCAAGCGGGCTGACGAGTTCCGGCTGCTGCCCGGCGAGACGCTGGCTGGCGTACTGGCCGAGTACGCGGCGGTGGCCCACCGGACCGACGAGCTGATCGCCGCCCTGCCCGACCTGGACGCGACCCAGCCGCTGCCGGAGGCGCCGTGGTTCGAGTCCGGCGCACGCTGGTCGGCCCGTCAGGTGCTGCTGCACATCATCGCCGAGACCGCGCAGCACGCCGGGCACGCCGACATCATTCGCGAGTCCCTGGACGGCGCCAAGACCATGGGGTGAACGGGAAGTTGGGACGAGACCGTCAGCCGTCCGACGGCTCCCAGACAGCGCAGTCGTGGGCGAAGAGGACGCGGCGGGGGTCGAAGTCGGTAAGGCGGTCCAGCCAGGGCCGGTACGGCGGAAGGGGCTGCGTCACGCCATCGAGGGCCGCCCTGCGGGCCAGGTGGTCCGAGGCGAACTCGGAGCCGAAGTCATGCGCCTGACCGGCGAGGATCACCGTGCCGTCGGGCTGGCGGACGACCAGTGATTGATGGCCGTCGGTGTGTCCGGGGGTCGGGATGATGTGGACACCCGGCCAGATCTCGGCCTCCCCGGCGAGTTCCTCGTACGTGGCGCCGGGGAAGTCCAGCAGCTCGTCGAACGTATAGCCGCCTCCGCGTGCGGTGGCCAACTCCACGTCCTGGACCAGGATCGGCCTGCCGCCCAGCAGGGGGTTGCCGCCGCAGTGGTCGAAGTGGAGGTGGCAGTTCACGACGAGGGAGACGTCCGCGAGAGCGACCCCGGCCGCTGCCAGCGCCTCCGGCAGGGCGCGGCGGCGGGGGCGGTAGTGCGCCTCGGTCTCGGGGTCGGCGGCGCCGATACCGGTGTCGAAGAGGACCAGCCCACGGTCGTGGCGTACGAGGTAGGCGAGTACGGGTTCGACCCGTGGCTCCGGTCCGCCGGTTTCGACGGCGGGGCGGACGAAGTAGCCGAGGTCGAGGCGGCGCACGGAGGTGTCGTTGGCCATCCCGCCATGGTGGCGCGGCGCGCGGCGCGCCCGCCCGGCGGTTTGCCGAGAGCAGACCGGAACCCGCCTAACGGTGGTTCAGCAGGGCCGTGGCGATGGTGACCTGGGCCGGTTCCAGGGTGGCCTTGCCGTCTTCGATGTCCCAGAGGGCGTTCTGGAGGACGCGGCCGAGGGTCCAGCCGGTGGCCCGGCGCCGGTCCAGGTCGAGGGCCTCGGTCAGCAGGTCGAAGCGGCGGAGCACCGCGCGGGTGGGGTCGCCGGAGGCCAGGACCTCGTCCCAGCGGTTGTCCAGCGCCGGGAGGAGTTCGAAGCCGGGGTCGCCGGTGAGCGGTTCGGGGTCGATGGCCAGCCAGGGCTCGCGCTGGCCGGCGAGGATGTTGTCGTAGTGCAGATCCCAGTGCAGCAGCCGGTCTCCGGGCTCGTCGAGGAGTTCGGCCACGGCGGAGGCGCAGACGCGGACCAGCCGCCGTTCGGCCGGGTCGCGCAGGGCCGGTACGGCGCCGGGCGTCTGCTCGAGCATGGCGGCGGCGATGTCGGACAGCCGGCGCAGGCCGCCGGGGGCGGGTACCGAGGTCAGCCGGGCCAGCAGGTCGGCCAGGACGCGCATCGCGGCGGTGTCGTCGGGCAGCGAGGAGAGCGGACGGGACGCGTCCAGCCGCTCCAGCAGCATGGTGCCCGTGTCCGGGTCGTGGTCGAGCAGGAGCACCACGCCGTTGCCGTTCCAGGTCCGCAGGCCCAGCGGGGCGCCCTCGGACTCCTCCCTGACCTGCTGGAGCTTCAGGACCGAGGGTGTTCCGTCCGCGCCGGTCACCGGGAGGACGAGCGATGCCATGCCATGGGCGGCGGCACCGGCCGGGCGTAGATCCCAGCGGTCGAGGAAGTCCGCGGCCAGCCGGGGCAGCTCGGCGAGCCAGGCGCGGCCGGCGGCGTCGTGTTCGGCGAACGACGCGGAGAAGGCTTCGGGGACGTCGATGCGGCGGATCGGCGGGGTCATCAGGGGCGGTCTCCGGCGTCGGGCGAGCGCAGGTAGTTGTAGACCGTGGCGCGGGAGACCCCCAGCAGCTCCGTGACCACCTGGACCGAGTGCTTCACCTGGAGGTAGCCGCTGGTCTTGAGGGTGCGGACGAGTTCCTTCTTGGCCGGGGTGCCCAGGCTGCGCGGGGTCTGGCCGCGGGCGGCGGCGAATTCCTCGATGACGGTGCGCAGCTCCGCGGCGGTGCGGGCGCGGAGGGTCTCGGTGAGCGGCTGCTCCTGCTCATCGGTCCGTACGAGGTTGGTGAGGCTGCGGGCGACGCTCGCGAAGAGGGAGACGTCCAGGTTGAGGCAGATGGCGGCGACGTACTGGCCCGCGCTGTTCTTGATGCCGATCGAGGTGCTCTTGGCCGGGCGGCCGTCCGGGAAGCGGTTGGCGTAGTTCTGGACGATGTCGGGGAAGCCGGGGTCCCGCATCCGGGCCAGGCCCAGCTCGGTGGCGGGCTGGCCCACCTCGCGGCCGGAGAGATTGCTCTCGATGGCGCGGATGGACTGGTCGGGGTTGCGCAGATCGTGGAGGACCACCTCGCACAGCCCGGGGAACATCCGGCCGATGGCGACCACGATCTTCTCGGCCTCGCGGAGCAGCAGCTCGTCCTCGGGGGTCCCCGTCGTCTCCTGAACGCTCTCCTCTGTCATCCGAAGAGCTCCGTCATCGTCGGCGTCGCCTTGAGGCCCGAGCCGGTCAGCAGCACCACCGTGGTCTCGCCGGGGCGGATCGCGCCCCGGTCGCGGAAGACCTCGATCGCCGCGGCCGCCGTCGCGCTGGTCGGCTCCGCGTACAGCCCCATCGCGGCCAGCCGGCGGACCGCCGTGGCGATCGCGTCCTCGGGGATGGCCGCCATGTCGCCGTCCGAGCGGCGGATGGCGCGCAGCACCTCGGGGAAGCGGACGGGCTCGCGGATGGCCGTGCCCTCGGCGATGGTCGGGGCGTGGAGAGACGGCACGGGCGTCTCGGTGCCCGCGCGGAACGCGGCGTGCAGCGGGGCGCAGTGGGCGGGCTGGGCCACCAGCAGCCGGGGGCGGCGGGCGATCTGACCCGCGGCGAGCAGCTCGGAGAAGCCGAGGTCGCAGCCGAGCACGGTGCTGCCCGCGCCCGCCACGGTCACCACGGCGTCCGGCGCGGTGAAGCCCAGGTCCTCCCACAGCTCGTACGCCAGGGTCTTGGTGCCCTGGAGGAAGAAGGGGTGCCAGTTGTGGCTGGCGTAGTACGTATGGGCCGACTGGCGCAGCGCCTCCGCCGCCGCGGCGTCCCGGTCGCCCGGGACCAGCTGGACCTCGGCGCCGTAGGCCCGGCTCTGGAGGACCTTCGCGGGGGAGGTGGTGGCGGGGGCGAGGATCCGGGCCCGGATGCCGGCGGCGGCGCAGTACGCCGAGACGGAGGCCCCGCCGTTGCCGGAGCTGTCCTCGATGACCTCCGGTACGCCCCGCTGGGCGAGGAGCGAGATCATCACGCTGGTGCCGCGGTCCTTGAAGCTGCCGGTGGGGCTGAACCACTCCAGCTTGAAGAGGATCCGATCCTCCCCCCAGCTCTTCTCGACCAGCGGGGTGCACCCTTCTCCCAGTGACACCGGGGCGTCGATGCGCACCGGGAGGGCCGCTCGGTAGCGCCACAGTGACCGGGCCCCGGTGTCCACCTGCTCGCGAGTGATGCCGGGCAGTGCGGAGACGGTGAGGGGAGCCCCGTCATCGCCGCACCAGCGAGGGTCGTCGATCGGGTACGTGGCGCCGGAGCGCTCGTCGACGTAGCGGGGTTCGGATCGTGGTTCGGCTCGCACGTTGGATATTTTGTTTAGTTGTGTATATCCCGTCAAGGGAGAAGTGGGCTGCTCGAGCTCACCGCGAGTGCCGTGCGAGAGCGGCTCAAGGGTGGGCGAACAGCCGTTCCAGCACCACCGCGACCCCGTCGTCCTCGTTGGCCGGTGCCACCTCGTCGGCCACCGCCTTCAGATCCGGGTGGGCGTTGCCCATCGCGACCCCGTACCCGGCCCAGCCCAGCAGCGGGATGTCATTGGGCATGTCGCCGAACGCGATCGTCTCGGCGGGGGTGAACCCCATACGGTCGGCGGCCAGTTGGAGCCCCACCGACTTGTCCGTCCCGGCCGGGAGCACCTCGATCATGCCCTTCTCGGAGTGGGTCACCGCCACCTCGCCCGCGCCCACCCGCTCCGCGGTCGCCGCCACCAGCCCGTCCGGCACCGTCCGGTGGCACATCAGCACCTTCTCGATCGGTGCCGCCCACAGCTCCGCCCGCTCGGCCAGCCCCCACTCCGGGCGCCTCCGGTCGGTGAAGCCGGCGGTCACGACGAAGCGGTTCTCGGGCGCCGCGGTCACCACGGCGAGCTCCAGCGGCCCCGCGCCCAGTGCCTCCTCGGTGCGCTCCACCACCGACCGGGCCAGCTCCCGGTCCAGCGATGCCGAGACCAGCAGCCGGTCCGCGGAGGCGTCGTACAGCTGCGCGCCCTGTCCGCACACCGCGAGCCCCCGGTAACCGATCGCCACCAGGAACTCCCGGCAGGACGCGGCCGGGCGCCCGGTGACCACCAGATGCCGCGCCCCGGCGGCCCGGACCAGGGTCAGCGCCGCACAGTTGCGCGGTGAGACCGTCAGATCCCCGCGCAGCAGGGTGCCGTCGAGGTCGGTGGCCACCAGCGGGAAGCGGGGCCGCCCGGCGGTACGGGGCCGGGGGAGCGGTACGCCCGGGGACCCGGAGGCGGATACGGACGTGGATACAGAAGTAGCGGCAGCGGCAGCGGTGGCGGCGTCGGCGGTGTGCACGGTGGCCGGTGGTCCCTTTCGTCACGCTCATCGTGCTCATTCCGCGTCGATCAGCGCGACACATGGAGCCCCTGAACCATGTCGACGTGTGAACTCATGTCGACCTTGCGGAACAGAGAATGGCGGCTCCGCCGGGGACGATCAAACCGTGCAGATCACGGCCACCTGCTTCGGCAGCCGGTACGGCAGCGAGCCGTACCACGCGCATGACAGCGCGAAGCCGAAGGAGAGACAGATGATCCCGCCGACCGCGTCCATCCAGAAGTGGTTGGCGGTGGCGACGATCACCAGCAGCGTGGCCGAGGGGTAGAGCAGCCCCAGCGCCTTCACCCACATCGGACGGGCCAGTGTCGCGATGGTCAGACCGCACCACAGCGACCAGCCGATGTGCATCGAGGGCATCGCCGCGTACTGGTTCGACATGTCGGCGAGGTTGCCCGAGGCCATCGAGCCCCAGGTGTTGTGCACCACCACGGTGTCGATGAAGCGGCCGCCGCTCATCAGCCGGGGCGGGGCCAGCGGGAAGAAGTAGTAGCCGAGCAGGGCCACACCCGTGGTCGCGAAGAGCGCCAGCCGGGTGGCGGCGTAACGGCCCGGATGCCAGTGGTAAAGCCACACCAGCACGCCGAGCGTCACGATGAAGTGGAGCGTGGCGTAGTAGTAGTTCATGCCCACGATCAGCCAGCTGACCGAGTCGATCGCATGGTTGACGCCCCGCTCGAAGGCCATTCCGAGCCGGTGCTCCCAGTCCCAGATCGAGCTCGCGTTGCGCAGCGCCTCCGGCCGCTGCTCCGGGACGGCGTTGCGGATCAGCGAATAAGTCCAGTAACTGACGGCGATGAGGACGATCTCGAACCAGAGCCGGGGCCTTCTGGGGGTACGCAACCGGTCCATCAGGGTGAGGCCCGGCGCCCGCTCCGCGTCGGTGTCCGCGATGGGTGCCGGGGTGGCTGTTCGGCCTGCCGAGGTCCTGATCGTCGCTCCACCCATAGGGCAACAGTCTGCCAGACGACGTCCACCCGCAGATCATCCACGGCATCGGGTCTTCGTTGCTTATGTCCTGGTCCGGGGGGTCCTCCAAGGGGCGTATGCCCTATACGTCCACCGGGTGCCGGGCCACTGGACGAGGACCCCGGACGGGGGCTTTCCCCTACCCGCCCCTTCCCACAACTGGGGCTCCGCCCCAGACCCCGCTCCTCAAGCGCCGGAGGGGCTGGATGGTGGGGCTTCGTCCCGGGTCCGGGTTCTCAGGCGCCGGAGGGGCTGGATGGTGGGGCTTCGTCCCGGGTCCGGGTTCTCAGGCGCCGGAGGGGCTGGAAGGTGGGGCTTCGCCCCTGGGCCCGGGGGTCTGGGGCGGAGCCCCCCACCGGCGGAGCCGCATATCGTCAGGTGCCGGGAAGGGGCGGGTAGGGGAACAGCCCGCCGCAGGCGTCAACACCCGCCGGACACCCCTAGGCCGCACCCCCGGCCGACCGGCTCCGCGCCTCCACGCCGTGCGCCGAGGCCGTGGAGCCACGCACCACCAGTTCGGGCAGGAAGACGAACTCGCTGGGCGGAGCCGGGGTGCCGCCGATTTCCTCCAGCAGCGCCCGCACCGCCGCCTGCCCCATCGACTGCACCGGTTTACGGATCGTGGTCAGCGGCGGATCGGTGAAGGCGATCAGCGGGGAGTCGTCGAAGCCGACCACCGAGATGTCCTGTGGGACCGCAAGACCCTTCTGCCGGGCCGCCCGGATGGCACCCAGCGCCATCATGTCGCTCGCGCAGACCACCGCCGTACAGCCCCGCTCGATCAGCGCGGTCGCCGCCGCCTGGCCGCCCTCCAGGGTGTAGAGCGAATGCTGGATCAGCTCCTCGGACTCGGCCGGGGAGAGCCCCAGCCGGTCCCGCATCGCCTGCTGAAAGCCTTCGATCTTGCGCAGTACGGGCACGAATCGCTTCGGCCCGAGGGCGAGACCGATCCGGGTGTGTCCGAGCGAGACCAGATGGGTGACCGCCAGCCCCATCGCCGCTCGGTCGTCCGGGGAGATGAACGGCGCCCGCACCTGCGGCGCGAAGCCGTCCACCAGCACGAACGGCACACCCTGGCCGCGCAGCTGGTCATAGCGCTGCATATCGGCCGAGGTGTCCGCGTGCAGCCCGGAGACGAAGATGATCCCGGCCACCCCCCGGTCCACCAGCATCTCGGTCAGCTCGTCCTCGGTCGAGCCGCCGGGGGTCTGGGTGGCCAGCACCGGGGTGTAGCCCTGCCGGGTGAGCGCCTGCCCGATGACCTGGGCGAGCGCGGGGAAGATCGGGTTCTCCAGCTCGGGCGTGATCAGTCCCACCAGTCCGGCGCTGCGCTGCCGCAGCCGTACCGGCCGCTCATAGCCGAGGACGTCCAGAGCGGCGAGGACGGACTCGCGGGTGGCCGCGGCCACCCCCGGCCTGCCATTGAGGACGCGGCTGACGGTGGCTTCGCTGACCCCCGCCTGGGCTGCGATGTCAGCAAGCCGTGCGGTCATGGAGTGGGACTGTACCGGTCGCGTGTCAGATTGCCCACCACGCGCACGAATCAGGCGGAATGCACACGGTTCCGGCCCTGTACGTCAGCGGCGCCGACGACAGCAGCGCACGCCCCGGAACCGGCAGTTCGACCTCCTTGCCGAGCGTGTTGAGCGTGCACACCAGGCCGGGCCGGGACAGCGCGAGCACCCCCGCCGGGGCGTCCAGCCAGCTCATCGGAGTGTCCCCGAGGCCCGGCAGCTCACGGCGGAGCGCGAGCGCGTCCCGGTACAGCTCCAGTGTGGAGCCGGGGTCGCCGGTCTGCGCCTCGACGGACAGCTCGGACCAGGTCTCCGGCTGGGGCAGCCAGCTGCCGCCGGGGCCGAAGCCGTAGGAGTCGCCGGAGCGGGTCCAGGGCAGCGGCACCCGGCAGCCGTCGCGGAAGCCGTCCTGACCGTCCTGGCCCTCCTGCCCGTCGGCGGAGGTACGGAAGAAGGCCGGGTCCTGGCGCAGCTCGTCCGGCAGCTCGGTCACCTCGGGCAGGCCCAGCTCCTCGCCCTGGTAGAGATAGGCCGAGCCGGGCAGCGCCAGGATGAGCAGGGCCGCGGCACGGGCGCGGGCGAGCCCCCGCGCCGGGCCGCCACCGGGTCCGTCGGCGTAGCGGGTGGTGTGCCGGACCACGTCGTGGTTGGAGAGCACCCAGGTGGTGGGGGCGCCGACGGAGGCGGTGGCGGCGAGCGAGTCGTCGATCACCTCGCGCATCGCGGCCGCGTCCCACGGGCACTTCAGGAACTGGAAGTTGAACGCCTGGTGCAGCTCGTCGGGGCGTACGTAGAGGGCCAGCCGCTCGGAGGTGGGCGCCCACGCCTCGGCGACGCCGATCCGGTCACCGGGGTAGGAGTCCAGCAGCCGCCGCCAGGAGCGGTGGATCTCGTGCACCCCGTCCTGGTCGAAGAACGGCAGCACCTGGGAGCCGATCAGCTTGGCCTGTTCGGTGCGGCCGATGTCGGGCAGCCCGGCGGCCTTGACCATGCCGTGGGCGACATCGATACGGAAGCCGTCCACGCCCAGATCCAGCCAGAAGCGCAGCACCGAGTCGAACTCCGCACGGACCTCGGCGGAGTCCCAGTTGAGGTCGGGCTGCTGGGGGGCGAAGAGGTGCAGATACCACTCGCCGGGGGTGCCGTCCGGACCGGTGGTACGGGTCCAGGCGGGCCCGCCGAAGACCGACTCCCAGTCGTTCGGCGGCAGTTCGCCGTGGGCGCCGCGGCCGGGGCGGAAGTGGTAGCGGGCGCGGGCCGCGCCGCCGGGCCGGTCGGCCAGCGCCTCGCGGAACCACGGGTGCTGGTCCGAGCTGTGGTTCGGGACGACGTCCACGATCACCTTCAGCCCCAGCTCATGGGCGGTGCGCACCAGGTCGTCCGCGTCGCCGAGGGTGCCGAAGAGCGGGTCCACGGCGCGGTAGTCCGCCACGTCATAGCCGCCGTCGGCCTGCGGGGAGGCGTAGAAGGGGGTCAGCCAGACGGCGTCCACACCCAGCCCGGCGAGGTGCGGCAGCCGCTCCCGCGCCCCGCGCAGATCGCCGATCCCGTCGCCGTCGCTGTCGGCGAAGGACCGTACGTACACCTGGTAGATGACGGCGTCGCGCCACCATCCGTGGCCTTCGGACGGCCGCGCCGGCTCGGTGGCAAGGGAGGTCGTGAGCTCCTGGGTCATGGCGCGAACGTAACAGCTCTGCAATGCCTTGCGGAAGAGCTTGCAGGGTGCGCTGGTGCCCTTCGGGGGTGCTCCGGTCGTGCTGTGGGCGTATGTCAAGCGCCGGAACGGGAGCGGAGCGGCTACCGCGGGGACACGCGGACGTAACGATGCCCAAGCGCCTTGCAGAAATTTGCCGCAAGGTCTTTCGGCGGGCTTGCGGCCCTGTTACGTTCCTCCGCAACTTGGGGCCGCGAGGGAGCGGCCGGCTTGGAGGAGTTCAGATGCGACGTGGCATAGCGGCCACCGCACTCGTCGCGGCCATGGCGCTCGCGGCGACGGCGTGCGGCGGTGACGACGGCGGCAGCGGCGACAAGAAGTCCGGCGGTCATCTCTCCGGCACCGTGACGTACTGGGACACGTCGAACGACGCGGAGAAGGGCACGTACAAGGAACTCGCCCTGGGCTTCGAGAAGAAGCACCCCGACGTCAAGGTCAACTACGTCAACGTGCCCTTCGGTGAGGCGCTGGCCAAGTTCAAGAACGCCGCGGGCTCCGGCGGCTCCGGCGCGCCCGATGTGCTGCGCACCGAGGTGGCCTGGACCCAGGACCTCGCCAACATCGGCTATCTCGCCCCGCTGGACGGCACCCCCGCGCTCGCCGACCAGTCCGACTATCTGCCCAAGGCGCTCGCGGGCGCCAAGTTCAAGGGCAAGACCTACGCCGTACCGCAGGTCATCGACACCCTCGGCCTCTTCTACAACAAGAAGATGCTGAAGGACGCCGGGGTCCAGCCGCCCAAGGACTGGACCGAGCTCAAGGCCGCCGCCAAGAAGATCAAGGAGAAGACCGGCAAGACCGGCCTCTATCTGCGTGGCGACGACGCCTACTGGTACCTGCCCTTCATCTACGGCGAGGGCGGCGACCTCCTCGACACCGGCGCCAAGAAGGTCACCGTCGACGACGAGCCCGGCATCAAGGCGTTCGCGGCCGCCCGCGACCTGGTCACCTCCAAGGCGGCGGAGACCGACGCCACCGACGGCTGGGACAACATGCAGAACGCCATCAAGAACGGCGACGTCGCGATGACGATCAACGGGCCGTGGGCGATCGAGGACACCCTGGCGGGCAAGGCGTTCAAGGACAAGTCCAACCTCGGGGTGGTCCCGGTCCCGGCCGGCAGCAAGGGCCAGGGCGCCCCGCAGGGCGGCCAGAACCTCACCGTCTACGCCGGGTCGAAGAACCTGGACGCCTCCTACGCCTTCGCGCAGTACATGAGCTCGGCCCAGGTGCAGGCCAAGACCACCGAGAAGCTCTCCCTGCTGCCCACCCGCACCTCCGTCTACTCCATCAAGACGGTCGCGGCGAACCCCAATGTGAAGTTCTTCAAGGCCGCCGTCGACAAGGCCGTCGAGCGCCCCTGGATCCCCGAGGGCAACAGCCTCTTCCAGGCGATCCTGGTGCAGTTCCCGGGCGTCCTCACCGGCAAGACCTCGCCTGAGAAGGCCGCGAAGTCGGTCGGTGACGCGTACCGCAAGCTCCTCAAGGGCGACTGGAAGTAGGGCCGACGACGATGGCTGTCGACACCAGCCCGGCCATGGACCCGGCCGCGGGCGCGAAGGGCGCCCGCGGCCGGGGCGGCCGGGTCCACAAGGCGGGCACCCCACCGCCGCGCCGGATCCGCAACGCGCTCGCCCGCCACTGGTACGCCTGGGCCATGGTCGCGCCCGTCGTGCTCGTCATCGGGCTGATCATCGGCTATCCGCTGGTCCGCGGCGTCTATCTGTCGCTGACCGACGCCAACGAGGCCAATGTCGAGCGCACCATCGGGATCAACCACATCCCCGCCACCTACCAGACCGTCGGCCTCGACAACTTCCGGGCGATCCTCGAGGACCAGGTCTTCTGGGACCGGCTGAGCTGGACCGTCACCTGGACCGTCAGCTGTGTGGCGCTCACCTTCGCGATCGGCCTGGGCCTGGCCGTGCTGCTCAACCGGCGGTTCGCCGGGCGCACCCTCTACCGGTCGCTGCTGATCCTGCCCTGGGCCGTCCCCGCCTTCGTCTCCGTCTTCGCCTGGCGGCTGCTCTACAACGAGAAGAACGGCATCCTCAACAAGGTGCTGCACGGCGGCGGGATCGACGCGGTGCCCTGGCTGAACGACCCCACCATGGCCAAGGTCTCGGTGATCGCCGTGAACATCTGGCTCGGGGTGCCGTTCATGCTGGTCGCGCTGCTCGGCGGGCTCCAGTCCATCCCCGGTGAGCTGTACGAGGCCGCCGAGATGGACGGGGCGAGCCCCTGGCAGCGGTTCCGCCACATCACCCTGCCCGGGCTGCGCTCGGTCAGCTCCACCGTGATCCTGCTGTCGACCATCTGGACGTTCAACATGTTCCCGGTGATCTTCCTGCTGACCCGCGGCGGACCCGGCGACTCCACCGAGATCCTGGTGACGTACGCCTACCGGCTCTCCTTCGTCAACAGCCCGCGCGACTTCGCCGGCGCCTCGGCATGGGGTGTGCTGATCCTGCTCATCCTCATGCTCTTCGCGGTGATCTACCGCCGTTCGCTCCGCAAGCAGGGAGAGGTGTGGTAGCCATGCGCGACCAACGACGCGGCCCGCTCGCCTCCGTAGGGCTGCACACCACGCTCGTCATCGCCTCCGCGGTCGCGGTCTTCCCGCCGCTGTGGCTGGTGGTGACCTCGTTCAAGCCCAAGACCGAGGCGTTCAGCACCGATGTGGTGAAGGACCCGACGCTGCGGAACTACCAACACGTCCTGGGCGACACCGAGTTCCTGACCTGGTTCGGCAACTCGCTGTTCATCGTGGTCATCACCACGCTCCTGGGCGTCTTCGTCGCGGCCACCACCGGCTACGCCGTCAGCCGCTTCCGGTTCCCCGGGATGCGCCCGCTGATGTGGCTGCTGCTGATCACCCAGATGTTCCCGGTGGCCATCCTCATCGTGCCGCTGTACAACATCATGTCGACGCTGGGCTGGCTCAACCAGCCGATCTCGCTCATCGTCACCTACCTCACCGTGGCCGTGCCGTTCTGCGCCTGGATGATGAAGGGCTTCTTCGACACCATCCCGGTGGAGATCGACGAATCGGGCCGGGTCGACGGGCTCAACCCCTTCGGGACCTTCTGGCGGCTGGTCGTCCCGCTGGCCAAGCCGGGGCTCGCGGTGACGGCGTTCTACACCTTCATCACCGCCTGGGCCGAGGTGGCCTACGCCTCCGCCTTTATGACGGGGGAGGAGAACCTCACGCTCGCGGCGGGGCTCCAGACCTTCGTCAACCAGTACACCTCCGACTGGGGTTCCATGACGGCCGCGGCCGTCATGATCGCCATCCCGGCGGCGCTGGTGTTCTCCTGGGCCCAGCGCCATCTGGTGGCGGGGCTCACGGCCGGGGCGACCAAGTCGTGACGGGTTCGGTGGCGGGGGGTCCGCTGGCGGCGGGCGCACGGGAGGCGGGCCCATCTCCGGTGGGTTCACCCGGGGCGGGCCCATCCCCAGTGGCACCGGCGGCGGGCCCATCCCCGGTGGGCCCGCCGGGGGCGCCGCCGCGGCTCGCCGATATCGCCGCCCAGGCCAAGGTCAGCGAGGCCACCGTCAGCCGGGTGCTCAACGGCAAGGCGGGCGTGGCGGCCACCACCCGGCAACGGGTGCTCGCCGCGCTCGACGTCCTCGGCTACGAACGGCCGGTACGGCTGCGGCGGCGCAGCGCCGGGCTGGTCGGCCTGGTCATCCCGGAGCTGACCAACCCGGTCTTCCCCGCCTTCGCCCAGATCATCGAGCAGGTGCTGGCCGGTCATGGCTACACCCCGATCCTGTGCACCCAGATGCCCGGCGGCGCGACCGAGGACGAGTTGGTGGAGCAGTTGGAGGAGCGCGATGTGGCGGGCATCGTCTTCATGTCCGGACTGCACGCCGACACCACGGCCGACCCCGCCCGCTATGCCCGGCTGGCCGGGCGCAAGGTGCCGTTCGTGCTGATCAACGGCTACCACGAGCAGATCCAGGCCACGTTCGTCTCGCCCGACGACCGGGCGGCGGCGCGGATGGCCGTCCGCCACCTGACCGCGCTCGGCCACCACCGGATCGGCCTCGCGGTGGGGCCCGCCCGCTATGTCCCCGCGCTGCGCAAGGTCGAGGGATTCCTCTCGGCGAGCGCGGAACTGCTGGGCCGACCGGCGGACGAGGCACGGGAGTTGGTGCGGCATACGCTCTTCAGCGTCGAGGGCGGGCAGGTGGCGGCGGCCACGCTGCTTGACCAGGGCTGTACGGGCATCGTGTGCGGCAGCGATCTGATGGCGCTCGGGGTGATCCGGGAGGCGGCCCGGCGCGGGCTGCGGGTGCCGCACGATGTGTCGGTGGTCGGCTTCGACGACTCCCCGCTGATCGCCTTCACCGATCCGCCGCTGACCACCGTCCGCCAGCCGGTGCAGTCGATGGCGACGGCGGCGGTGGGGGCGCTGCTGGAGGAGATGGCCGGAAACCCGGTCCAGCACACGGAGTTCGTCTTCCAGCCGGACCTGGTCGTGCGTGGCTCCACGGCGCAGGCACCGCCGACCGGTCAGGCGCCGCTGACCGGTCAGGCGTCGCCGACCGGTCAGGGGCCGGCGCCCCTTCGCTGACCGGGCACCCGGATGCCGTAGCGGGCCATCTTGCGGTAGACGGTGGCGCGGCCCATGCCCATCTTCGCCGCCGCCTGCGCCACCGTCGTGCCCGGTTCGGTCAGACAGCGCACGATCTCGTCCCGTTCGAGGAGCTGAAGCCGGGTCAGCTGGCCGCTCGAGCCGGTGAACACCTCGGCCGGGAGGTGACGGGTGTCGATCACGTCCGTCCTCGACGCCGCCTCACACACCACCCGGCGCAGCTGTCCGACGTTCTCGGGCCAGTCGTAGGACGTCAGCGCGCGGGCCGCCGCGGGCGTGAACGTCACCGTGGGCCCGCGGTGCCGCCCCGCGAAGTGGCGGGCCAGCGGCAGGATGTCGTCGGGACGGAAGCGCAGGGCGGGCACCTCGACCACGGTGTCGACCAGTGGCCTCAGCACGTCCGGGATCGCGGAGTACCGTTGGGCCGTCACCGCGAACGGCGGCAGCCGCCCGGCCCCCTCCCCGGCCACCCGGCGCGCCTCGTCGAACAGCCGGGCCAGCTCGGTGGCCGCCCACGCCGGCAGCCGGTCCACCCCGGAGACGAGGACGCAGGTGCTGTCCTTGCCCAGCTCGGGGGCCCACAGAGCCAGCCACGCGGCGACGTCGCCGGGCGCGGGTGCGCGGGCGCTGAGCAGGCGTTCCCGCGCCCCGGTCTGCCGACGGGCGGTGGCGGCCAGTGCGGCCTTCCCCGCTCCCGGTTCACCGACCACCGCGACGATCCGTCCGCGGACCGAGGCCGTGCGCGCGGCTGCAACGGCGTCCGTCCAGCCGGGGGAGAGCGCCTGGTGGGTGTGGTCGTGCTGGTGGTACCGGTCGGCATACACGCGGAACACCTCGCCCCGGGGGGACGGCGGGACCCTCCGGCCGGTCCCTCGGGCCAGCATGAGCGCCGCCGTGTTCCCGGCGGCGGCTTGCGCGAGGGCCAGCAACAGCTTCGAGGACGAGTCGGACCAGGTGGTGAGGTTGACGCTGCCGACGAGCCCACCGGTCCCCGGGTCGAGCACCGGTGCCGCGGCACAGGTGTATCCCCGCAGGCCGGCGCAGTAGTGCTCGTCCGCTCTCACCAGTGAGGGAACCCGGTCCGTCAGGGCCAGGCCGAGCCCGTTGGTGCCCACGTCGCGTTCGGCGAAGGAGAAACCGGGTGCCAGATGGACCCGGTCTAGGGACCGGCTGATCGAGGCGTCGTCGCACACCCGGCACAGCACCAGGCCGTCGCTGTCGGCGATCATCATGCTGACCGCCTCGTTGGCGAGCGTGTCCCGCAGGCCCCGCAGCACTTCATGGCCGCACTCGTAGAACAGGGAGGCCGTGTCCACCGAACCGGTGAACACCGGCCGCATCTCCTCCGGCGACAGACCGTAGCGCCGGCTGCGCTGCCACGATGCCAGCAGGCGCGGGGCCAGGCGGTGGCTGTCCACTTCGACCTCCGTAAGGACACGGCGACCGTGGTCACGGTACTGCCGACCGGGACCGCCCAGCGACGCGAGTGTCTCGAAGTGAGACACCCGGCACTCGCTGACGTGCGTCAACGCTGCCTAGCGTGCCTCTTCGAAGGGCGCGGCCGCCCCGGGGCCGGTCAGTTTCCCCGCGCGGGGTACTCGCGCGCCACCGTCCCGGAGGAACGCGCCACCATCCCCAGGAAGGAGAACACTCGATGAAGGCAGTCCAGGTCGTGGGCTACGGCCAGAGCCCGCGCATGGCCGACGTACCGCATCCGGAGATCACCGGCCCGTACGACGTGATCGTCAAGGTCGGCGGGGCGGGCGTGTGCCGCACCGATCTCCACATCCTCGAAGGACAGTGGGCGGACAAGTCCGGGGTGAGCCTGCCCTACACCATCGGGCACGAGAACGCCGGCTGGGTCCATGCGGTCGGCAGCGCGGTCACCAACGTCGCCGAGGGCGACAAGGTCATCGTGCACCCCCTGATCACCTGCGGTCTGTGCCCGGCCTGCCGGGCCGGCGACGACGTCCACTGCGGGCAGAGCCTCTTCCCCGGAATCGACACCCACGGCGGCTACGCCGAGTACCTGAAGACCTCGGCCCGCAGCGTCGTGAAGCTCGACGGCTCCCTCGAGCCCGCCGACGTGGCCGCGCTCGCCGACGCGGGGCTCACCGCCTATCACGCGGCGGCCAAGGCCGCCGGCCGGCTGCGCCCCGGGACCAGGTGCGTGATCATCGGCGCGGGAGGGCTCGGACACATCGGCGTACAGGTGCTGAAGGCCATCACGGCCGCCGAACTCATCGTGGTCGACCGCAACCCCGACGCGGTGGAGCTGGCCGTCTCCATCGGCGCCGACCACGGGGTCGTGGCAAGCGGGGACCAGGTCGAGGAAGTGCTGGAGCTGACGGGCGGGCAGGGCGCCGAGGCGGTCGTCGACTTCGTCGGCGAAGGCGGCGCGACCCGGGACGGCGTCGGCATGCTGCGCCGCGCGGGCGACTACCACGTGGTGGGGTACGGAGAGAACCTCGACATCCCGACGATCGACATCATCTCCGCCGAGATCAATTTCATCGGCAACCTCGTCGGTTCCTACACCGACCTGTGCGAGTTGATGGTGCTCGCCGCACAGGACCGCGTGCGCCTGCACACCACCACGTACCCCCTGGACCGTTTCCAGGAAGCCCTGGACGACCTCGATGCCGGCCGGATCCGCGGACGCGCCGTTCTCGTCCCCTGACCGCCGATCCCGTAACCCGGCCGGTCGCCCATCGGGGAACCGGCTGATCGCCACCGACGAAAGGCTTATCGATGATCTTCATCACCGCGAAGTTCCATGTGCTGCCCGAGGACGCGGACCGCTGGCCCGAGATCGCGGCCGACTTCACCCGGGACACCCGCGCCGAGCCGGGGTGCCTGTGGTTCGACTGGTCCCGCAGCGTGGAGGACCCGGGCGAATACGTTCTGGTCGAGGCGTTCCGCGACGAGGAGGCCGGCGCGGCACACGTCAACTCGCCGCACTTCCGGGCCGCGCAGCGGACACTGCCGCCGCACCTGGTGGAGACGCCGCGGATCGTCAATATGAACGTGCCCCAGGAAGATTGGTCCCTCCTCGGGGAAATGTCCGTCGCGGCCCGGGACTGACGCTCCGTCCCCCGAACCGATCCGACCGGCCGGGCGCGTGGGGCCCGTTGACCGGGCCCCCGGCCGGCCGGATCGGAGAACGTGGTTGAACGTAACACCGCCGCAATTGCTTGCGAAAGGTCTTGCAACAACAAAAACTCGCGAGTACGGTCCCGTCACCACCCCACCACTGACGTCTTGCAGCAAGAACCTTCAACTGGCCTTACGGGCATGGCGCGTTGCCGTACGAGGCTCGATCGGCACCCCGAACTCCCCCCACGGAGGAACGATGGCCAGCAGCCGCATCCCCCTCGCCACCGCGCTCGCCCTCGCGGCGAGCGCGGTGACGCTCGTCGCACTGCCCCAGACCGCGCGGGCGACACCGCCCGGCACCAAGGACGTCACCGCCGAACTCTTCGAGTGGAAGTACGACTCCGTCGCCAAGGAGTGCACCAGCACCCTGGGCCCCGCCGGATACGGCTATGTCGAGGTGTCCCCGGCCACCGAGCACATCCAGGGCGGCCAGTGGTGGACCTCCTACCAGCCCGTCAGCTACAAGATCGCGGGGCGGCTCGGTGACCGCAGCGCCTTCAAGAACATGGTCGACGCCTGCAACGCCGCGGGCGTGAAGGTGGTGGCCGACGCCGTCATCAACCACATGTCCGCCGGATCCGGCACCGGCACCGGCGGTTCCTCGTACACCAAGTACGACTACCCCGGGATCTACCAGCCCCAGGACATGGACGACTGCACCGCGCAGATCAGCAACTACCAGGACCGCTGGAACGTACAGCACTGCGAGCTGGTGGGCCTCGCCGACCTGGACACCGGTGAGGAGTACGTCCGGACCCGGCTCGCGCAGTACCTCGACGACCTGCTCTCGCTCGGCGTGGACGGCTTCCGCGTCGACGGCGCCAAGCACATACCGGCGGACGATCTGGCCGCCATAAAGAGCAAGTTGAGCGCCCCGGGCGTCTACTGGAAGCAGGAGGTCATCTACGGCGAGGGCGAGGCGGTCTCCCCGACGGAGTATCTGCGCAACGGCGATGTGCAGGAATTCCGCTACGGCCGTGACCTCAAGCGGGTGTTCCAGGGCGAGAAGCTCGCGTATCTGAAGAACTTCGGCGAGGGCTGGGGCTATATGGCCAGCGGCCAGTCCGGTGTCTTCGTCGACAACTGGGACACCGAGCGCAACGGCTCGACCCTCACCTACCGAGACGGCGCCGACTACACCCTGGCCAACGTCTTCATGCTGGCCTGGCCGTACGGCTCCCCGGACGTCCACTCCGGCTACGAGTTCAGCGACGACGACGCGGGCCCGCCGAACGGCGGCGCGGTGGGCGCCTGCTACCAGGACGGCTGGAAGTGCCAGCACAAATGGCCCGAGATCATGAGCATGGTCGCCTTCCGCAACACGGCCCGGGGCGCCTCGGTGACCAACTGGTGGGACAACGGCAACAACGCCATCGCGTTCGGACGCGGCGACAAGGCGTACGTGGCCATCAACCACGAGAGCGGCTCCCTGACCCGCACCTTCCAGACCTCGCTCCCGGCGGGCGGCTACTGCGACGTCCAGAGCGGCAAGTCCGTCACGGTCGACTCCTCGGGCCAGTTCACGGCCACGCTGGGCGCGAACACGGCGGTGGCGCTGCACTCGGGCGCGGGTAGCTGCGGGTAGGCCGCCGCCTTCACCGGTGGGCCCGGAGGCAAGGGGCTCCGCCCCCTGCCCCTGCCCCTGCCCCGGGGCAGGGGCAGGGGCAGGGGTTCCGGCTTGGACCCTGGGCTGCGCCCCCGCCCCGGACCCCGGGTTCCCCCTCGGGCTCCGCCCCTGCCCGGGCATCGCACCGGGCGCCGTCCCGGGCTGCGCCTCTGCCCCGGGCACCGGGTACCGCCCCGGGCACCGGGGTACCGCCCCGGGCACCGTCCCTGCCTCGGGCACCGTCCCGACGTCCGTCCCACTCCGCGGGCGGGGCCGGGTGGCCCCGCCCCGCCCGGGGACGTGGACGCGGAGCCCACATCCACACCACACCTCAAGGAGCCACCAGCCCCGTGAAACCCCCGAGAGCCACCCTCTTCCGCACCGCCGCCGCGCTCGCCACCCTGGCGCTGGGCGCTGCGGCCGTGCCCGCCGTCTCGCAGACCGCCCGGGCCACGGCAGCGACCGCCGCCACCGCCGAGGCGCAGTGGATCGACCGCGCCACCGTCGTCTGGAAGGTCGAGCACACCGCCGCGACCGCCGAGGAGTTGCGCTCCGCGGCCGGTGGCACCCTGCGGCTGGCCCCGTCCGCCCTGACCGACGCCCAGAAGGCCGCCTACCCGCACCTGGCCGACCGCCCCGCCTATCGGCTCGACCCGCGCGACCGCGACAAGGCCGCCACGGCGCTGCGCGGCCCGCTCACCGCCGTCCAGCGCGCGGCCGACGACCGCGACCACGTACTGCACCGCACCGGGGTGCAGATCCCCGGCGTCCTGGACGACCTCTACGCCGGCCGGGCGCGCCGGGCCCGTCTCGGCCCGGTCTTCCACGGCGGCCGTCCCACCCTCTCCGTCTGGGCGCCGACCGCCCAAGACGTCTCGCTCGACCTCGACGGGCGCACCGTCGCCATGCGGCGGGACCCCGGCAGCGGGGTGTGGAGCGTGACCGGGAGCCCCGGCTGGCGGGACAAGCCGTACCGCTACCGGGTCCGGGTCTGGGCGCCGAGCGTCGGGAAGACCGTCACCAACGAGGTCACCGACCCCTACTCCACCGCCCTGACCGCCGACTCCGCCCGCAGCCTGGTCACCGATCTGGCCGATCCCCGGCTCGCCCCCGCCGGCTGGGCGTCGCTGAAGAAGCCCAAGGCCGTCCCGCTGCGCGACGCCCGGATCCAGGAGCTCCAGATCCGAGACTTCTCCATCGCGGACCGCACCAGCGCCCACCCCGGCCAGTACCTCGCCTTCACCGACCGCGGCTCGGACGGGATGCGCCACCTCACGCGGCTGGCCCGCTCCGGCACCTCGTACGTCCACCTCCTGCCCGCCTTCGACTTCGGCACCGTCCCGGAGCGGCGGTCCGACCAGGCCCGGCCCGGCTGCGATCTGGCCGCCCTGCCCGCCGACTCCGACCAGCAGCAGAAGTGCGTGGCCGGGACGGCGGACAGGGACGGCTACAACTGGGGCTACGACCCGCTGCACTACACCGTGCCGGAGGGGTCTTACGCGAGCGACCCGGACGGCCCGGCCCGCACCCGTGAGTTCCGGCGGATGGTGCAGGGGCTGGCCCACGCCGGGCTGCGCACCGTCATGGACGTGGTCTACAACCACACCGTGGCCGCGGGGCAGGACTCCGAGTCGGTGCTCGACCGCATCGTGCCCGGCTACTACCAGCGGCTGCTGGACGACGGCGGCGTGGCCACCTCCACCTGCTGCCCCGGCACCGCGCCCGAGCACGCGATGATGGGCAAGCTGGTGGTGGACTCGATCGTCACCTGGGCCAGGCAGTACAAGGTCGACGGCTTCCGCTTCGACCTCATGGGCCACCACCCCAAGGCCAACATCCTGGCCGTACGCAAGGCCCTCGACGCCCTGACCCCCGCCAAGGACGGGGTGGACGGGAAGTCGATCATCCTCTACGGCGAGGGCTGGAACTTCGGCGAGGCGGCCGACGACGCCCGCTTCGTCCAGGCCACCCAGCGCAACATGGCCGGCACCGGCATCGCCACCTTCAGCGACCGGGCGCGGGACGCGGTGCGCGGCGGCGGGCCGTTCGACGAGGACCCCCGCGTCCAGGGCTTCGCCTCCGGGCTCTTCACCGACCCCAACGGCTCACCGGCCAACGGCGGCCGGGACGAGCAGCGGGCCCGACTACTGCACGCCCAGGACCTGATCAAGGTCGGGCTCTCCGGCAACCTCGCCGACTACACCTTCACCGACACCGGCGGGCGCCGGGTCAAGGGGTCCGAGGTCGACTACAACGGCTCCCCGGCCGGTTACGCCGCCGCCCCCGGCGACGCGCTCGCCTACGCCGACGCCCATGACAACGAGACCCTGTACGACGCGCTCGCCTACAAGCTCCCCACCACCACCTCGGCCGCCGACCGGGCCAGGGCGCAGGTGGTGGCCCTGGCCACCGCCACCCTCTCCCAGGGGCCGGCGCTCAGTCAGGCGGGCAGCGATCTGCTGCGTTCGAAGTCGCTGGACCGCAACTCCTTCGACAGCGGGGACTGGTTCAACGCCATCCATTGGGACTGCGCGTCCGGAAACGGCTTCGGCCGGGGGCTGCCCCCAGCGGCGGACAACGAGTCCAAGTGGCCTTACGCCAAGCCCCTGTTGACCGATGCGTTGGCTCGCCCCGGCTGTTCCGAGATCACGGGTGCCTCGGCGGCCTACCGGGATCTGCTGCGGATCCGTACCACCGAAAAGGTGTTCGGCCAGACCACGGCGGAGGGGGTGCAGCGGGCGCTGTCCTTCCCGCTGTCCGGGACCGGGGAGACCCCGGGCGTCATCACCATGCGGCTCGGCCCGCTTGTCGTGGTCTTCAACGCGACCCCGTCCCGGCAGTCGCAGACCGTCCCCACCCTGGCCGGGGCCCCGTACGCCCTCCACCCGGTCCAGGCGCGGGGCGCCGACGCCACGGTGCGGACGTCCGGCTACGAGCGCGCGACCGGCACCTTCACCGTGCCCGGCCGCACGGTGGCCGTCTTCCGGGCGTCCGGGGCCGTCGGGCGCTGAACAGATCGACGGCAGGTCGGGGCACGTCCGGCGGATCGTGGCGCCTGCGGCGGGCTGCTCCCCTCCCCGCCCCTTCCCGAAACTGGGGCTCCGCCCCAGACCCCGAAACTGGGGCTCTGCCCCAGACCTCGGATCGGGGCTCTGCCCCAGGCCTTGGGTCGGGTTCTGCTCCGGGCCTTGGGTCGGGTTGTGCTCCGGGCCTTGGGTCGGGTTCTGCTCCGGGCCTTGAGTCGGGGCTCTGCCCCAGACCGGATTGGGGCTCTGTCCCAGGCCTCGGATTGGGGCTCCGCTCCGGGCCTTGGGTCGGGTTGTGCTCCGGGCCTTGGGCCGAGGCTCTGCCTCAGGCCTCGGGTCGGGGCTTTGCTCCGGGCCTTGGGGTGGGGCTCTGCCCCAGGCCGGATTGGGGCTCTGCCTCAGGCCTCGGGTCGGGGCTCTGCCCAAGACCATCGTCCGGGGCTCCGCCCCAGACCATCGACCGGGGTTCCGCCCCCAGACTCCGGGGTCCGGGGGCGGAGCTCCTGGTTACGGGAAGGGGCGGGGAGGGGGACGCCCCCGGCCCGGTCGCCCCGGTGCGGTCAGCTGTTGGTCCCAGTCGCCAGGTACCGCCGTTCTGCGTGCCAGGGCGTCAGGGGAACGTCCGGGGTTCCGTCCCCGGACCCCGGGGTCCGGGGGCGGAGCTCCTGGTTACGGGAAGGGGCGGGGAGGGGAAGGACCCGCCGTACCCCCTAGCGCAAGGAGCCCATTCGGTCACCGTTCGCCAGGCGGGCCCTCAGGTCGGCGCGGGCGCCTGCCTTCGCGGGGAGGGTCAGGCCGCGGCCGTAGGAGCGGCCCCGGACGCCGCCGGTGGCGACGATGCCGGTCACCTGGCGGCTTCCGGCGGCCAGCAGATACCAGTGGCCGGACCGCGCCTTCCACAGCACCCCCGCCAGCACCCGCGGCTCGCGCGGGCCGCAGGCGGGGGAGTTCTCGGCGCCCGCCGCGACCGCGCCCGCCTTGCCCCGGCGGGTGTCCCAGGGCTGGAACTGGGCCAGGACCTTGCTGCCCGTGCCCCGCCAGGTGTCGGCCCGGGTGCACAGCCAGGCGGCGTGGCCGCCCGCCTCCGGCAGGGCCTGGGCGGCGAACCGCCAGGCGTTGACCGAGCGCACCCCGCGCGCCCGCATCATCGCCAGCCGGCATCCGGTCCTGGCCCAGCTGGTCCGGGCCGCCCGCCCCGCCACATCGCGCACCCCGGCGCCCGGCGTGCCGTAGGTGAGCCGGGCCGGGGCCAGTTCGCCGAGGTCGGCCACCAGCCGCGAGCCGAACTGGAGCGCGGGCCAGCCACGGCAGGGGCGCAGCCGCGGAACGGTGCGCACCGGGTCGGTCACCCCGTCCCCGGTGCGGCGCAGCGCGCGCGGTGTCATGGCCGGGTGCAGCAGGTCCCGCACCCAGGCGTGCCGCACCCAAGGGGCGGTCAGATAGCGGACGTTGCCGTCCGTGCGGCTGAGGACCAGCGCGGTCGAGGTGCCCGCGTCCGCGGCGTCCAGCCGGGCGAAGTCCAGCGCGACCGCGCCGCCCTCACCCGCCTCCGCGTACCGCGCCACCCGCAGCCCGTCGTACAGCAGCACCACGGTGGCCTGGTCCACCTCGCCCGCGAACAGCAGCTGCGGCGGCCCCGACGGCGGCCCGGACTGCGTGCCCATGGTGGCCGACACCCGCACCGAACCGCCCGGCCGCGCCCATACGGCCAGCGCGCGGCGCAGCAGCGCGGTGTCCCGGACCCGGTCGCCGCGCGCGGGCCAGGAGGAGAAGTCGGCGCGGGAGGCGGTGCGCCAGGCGTCGGGCGCGGCGCGGGTCAACCTGTCCGGGTCCAGGGCACGTTCGGAGGCGGGATTGCGGGCGTACGAGGGCGCGGCGGCGCCGCTCGGCCCCCAGCCCCGCCCCGGCATACCCAGCAGCGTCCCGCACACCACCAGCGCCACCACGGCCACCAGCACCGCCCGCAGATGCTGACGGCGGCGCATCAGATCGGTGGGCCGCGCCTGGAGCGAACACGGGTCGAACTCCGCCGACTCCAGCAGCGATTCGTCCCGGCTGCCCGCCGGATCCGGCACCGACTCCGCCTCGTCCACCGCGTCCCGGGCGTCGGCGACGCCCGCGGCGCGCAGCAGGGCGCGCGTCTCGTGCTCGTCCAGCTGCTCCAGCTCCAGCAGGACGTACGCGGCGCGGCCGGGGCCTGACAGCTCCGACATCGCCTTCTCCAGGGCGAGTTCATCGGCGCCGCCGGAGCGCGGGAACAGCCGCAGCCCGAACACCTGCGGCAGCACCGGGGGCCGCTGCCACCAGGGCCGCTGCCGGGCGGCGCGCAGCGCCAGGCGCAGCACCCGCAGCCGCACATAGGCGTAGCCGGTGTCGGCCCCGGGGCCCTTCGTCCCGCGCTGCCAGGGCAGTTCGACATCGGGGTGCGGGTCCGGGCCGGTGCCGTAGCCCCGGTTGCGGGGCAGGGCGCGCTGGGCGAGGGCGTGTGCCGCGAGCACCCGGCGAGTGCGCCCGATGCCCGGCGGCAGGATGAGATACGCGAGCCGCACCAGCCGCGGGTAGTGCTCGACGATGGCGGCCTCGGCCTGCTCGACGTCGATCAGGCCGGTGGTTTCGTCGTCGGTGGCGACTGTCGCCTGGTGCTGGTCCACGGTTCGTGAACGAGTGGCGGGCCGGGTTGGTCACCTACGGGGGTTTCCGGCGGGACGTGACGCCTGCGGCGGGCTACTCCCCTCCCCGCCCCTTCCCACAACTGGGGCTCCGCCCCAGACCCCGCAGCGGGGCTCCGCCCCGGGCCCCGGGCCGGGAGCTTCGCCCCGGGCCTCGCAACTGGGGCTCCGCTCCAGACCCCGGGCCGGGAGCTCCGCTCCAGACCTCGCAGCGGGGGCTCTGCCCCGGGCCTCGGGGCGGGGGCTTCGCCCCGGGCCTCGCAGTGGGGGCTTCGCCCCGGGCCTCGGGCCGGGAGCTCCGCCCCGGGCCTCGCAGTGGGGGCCTCGCCCGGGGCCTCGCAGTGGGGGCTCCGCCCCAGACCCCGCAGTGGGGGCTCTGTCCCAGGCCCCGGGCCGGAGCTCCGCCCCAGGCCCCGCAGCGGGGGCTCTGCCCCGGGCCTCGGGGCGGGGGCTTCGCCCCGGGCTCTCGCAGTGGGGGCTTCGCCCCGGGCCTCGCAGCGGTGGCTCTGCCCCGGGCCTCGCAACTGGGGCTCCGTCCCGGGCCTCGCAACTGGGGCTCCGCCCCAGACCTCGCAGCAGGGCCTCCGCCCCAGGCCCCGGGGGCCATGGGCGGCGCCCCTGTCCTGCGGCAAAGCCCCTGGAGCTCGGGCGCCGATGAACCGACCGTCGCCGCAGTGAATACCCGCACGGCGGGCTGATCGTGTCGGCGCGGCGGACGACCGGGCCGGTGCCCGTGCCCAGGCGGGGTCGTGTGGCCGGGGGCTGGGGCGGAGCCCCGGTTTCGGGAAGGGGCGGGGCGGGGAACAGCCCGCCGCAGGCGTCACAATCCGCCGGACACCCGCTGAACCCCGCCCCCACAGACGCCAACCCGCTACGGCGTACTCGTCCTCCAGCCGCTGAACTCGACCGCCCCCCGGGCCCCCGTCCCACCGTTCGCCGCGCTCATGAAGATCCCGGCGTCCTGCGCGGCCGCCCCGCCCGGTGCCGTCACCGTGGCCACCTTCCGCCAGCTCGCGCCGTCGTCGGTGGACAGCTCGCCGGTGTAGGAGGTGGCGGCGGTGCGGGTCAGCCGCAGCAGGACGGGCGCCTTGACGCCGGTGATCCGCTGGTAGGTGTCCAGCGTGCCGTCGCCGCCCGAGTCGTACGACAGGACGACACCGTTGGCCGGGGTGACGGAGAGGTTCACAAAGCCGGGGGAGCCCGCCGTGGCGAGGTCGTCGCGGACGATGATCCCGGCTCGCGCCCAGGGCCCGGTGACCGCCTGGGCGTCCACCTTCACGGTCATGGCCGTGCCCACCGTAAGGACGCCATCGCGGTAGACGGAGCCGAATTCGGCGGTGCCCTTCCACAGGTCCTGGCCCGCGCCGTCGATCGCGAACCGCTCGTCCAACTGGCCGAAGACCGCACCGCTGTTGGTGACCGTCTTCAGGCCGTCCGCCAGCGGTCCGGCGATCCACAGCGTCCCGGTGCGCACGGCCCGCACCCGCTCCTCGCCCCGCGGCCCGTACGTCACGCCCAGTTCGTACGGCAGCGGCTTGAGCGGATGCTCCAGCGGCTCGTCGGGTGCGGTCGCCCGCCAGTGCGCCTCGCCCGTGCCGCCCGCCGGGACGCCCGGCAGCCGGGTCGGCCCGTCCGGGGACGGGTCGAGACCGGTCACGGTGAGGTCGAAGTCGACGCGGCCGGTGGGGCGCAGCCCGTTGACGTTGCGCAGGGCGGCGGTGAGGGACGCGGAGCCGCCGGGCGGCAGGGTGGCGGGCTCGGCGGTGACGGTCAGCGTGCCCTGGTACGGGGCCTTGGCCAGCGCCTCGTACACCCGCTGGGCGGTGCGGTGGGCGTCAGCCGTCGGCCGCACCGGGTAGCTCTTGCGCTCGCGCGTCCACGGCTCCTCGACGGCGAACCAGTCGAAGGCGCGCGGCGCCCGGTTCTCCGCCAGCGCGTCCTCCAACTCGTCCAGATAGGACTGCCACTGGGGGAGGTGGAAGTCGGCGATGAGGCCGCTCCAGTCACGGTTGGCGTAGTTGGCCAGCTTGCCGCCGTCGGCCGTGGCACGGTCCGCCCAGGTGGTGATGAGGGTGCGCGCGGCCCGCTCCAGCTGGGCCGACTCCTCCTCGCCCGACGCCATCCGCTTGGCGTCCTCGAGCCATGGGCCCAGCAGGAACCGCCGGTGGGCGCCGGTCATGTCGTCGCTGAGCCGCATCAGTTTGAGCCACAGCCGGGCCAGCGTCCGGAAGGCCGTGCGGTCCTTGCGGTCGTAGGCGTCCTGGAGCTGCGGGATCAGCTGCCAGGAGCGGTTGGCGAGCGCCTGCCGCGCGATGTCGGTGAGGTCGTGGCGGTAGGCGTCGCTGTCGCGCAGCCCGGCGCGCACACCCAGCAGCGCCGCGAAGGCCACGTCGAATCCGGCCGGGTCGAAGGCGGGGGTGTGGGTGGCGTAGTTGGTGCCCGAACGCGCGGTCAGGGAGGGCCGGGCGGCGAACACCGAGTCATGCGGACGGCCGTCCTTGCTGCTGATCTGGTACGCGGTGTCGCGCAGCGCGGTGAACGCCTCCCGGGCGCTGGTGTCCCGTCCGCCGTAGCGCACATCGGCGTAGGTGCGGAACCACTCGGCCCGGTCCACCGCCTCATCCCGCCACGCCAACTCGCTGAACAGCTCGAGCGCGGCCGGATCCCGCTCGACGGCCTCCGGCATATAGGCCGTGCCGACCAGCTTGCTGCCGGGTTTGTCGCGCCATACGGTGAACCGCTTGGTCCACATATGGGTCTTGGCGCCGATCGTGGTGCGGCCGCCGAAGTTGGGGATGGTGCCGAACGCGTACGGCACCGCGCCCCAGTCCTTCTCCCGGTCGGTGACGGTGTCCAGGTCCGACAGGCCGTCCACGATGAGCATCCGGTCGTGGTCGACGGCGTCCAGCAGATCGCGGCGCGGGTTCTCCTGCCAGCCGAGGATCACCCAGGTGGCGCCGGGGCGGGCGGTCCGGAGCGAGGTCTCCACGGCGCGGGCGGCCTCCGGCACGGGGACGTCACCGGGGTCGCCGCCCTCGTGCAGCAGATCCATCTTGAACAGCTCGGCCTCGCCGAACAGTTCGTCCTGATGGCGGTAGAAGGCGGCGGCCACCTTCCGGAACACCTCGGTGCGCGGGTCGAGCCAGTCGGGCCGCCTGAGCCCGTTCCAGTCGCCCTGCGGAACCGTACGGCCCCCCGGGTTGCGGTCCGCGAAGCCGTCCGGGACGGTGCCGAAGTAGCCGGGGAACACCGGTCGCATGCCCAGCTCCCGCAGCCGGTCGGCGATCCGCCGCCCCAGCTCGGTGCGCTTGGCCAGCAGCGCGGTGGACACCGGGCCGCCGTAACCGCTCATGTTCTGGAGCAGCCACCACGGCTGGTGGGAGGGGGCGGGGAGCCAGGCCCGCGCCTCTTCCTCCGTATAGCCGAAGTCCTGGAGCAGCCGGTGGTAGACGGCCTCCTGACCGGCGGTGACCAGCAGTTCGTTGCAGCCGTGCAGGGCCGCGACGTCGATCAGGTGCTCCCAGCGGTCCCAGTCGGCGAACGGCGCGGTGTAGCCGTCGTGGGTGTCGTTGAAGGCGAAGCGGTGCGGGAGCGCGGTCGAGCGGGTGACGCGTTCGGCGGGCGCGGGCAGCTTCCCCGGCAGGTTCAGCTGATCGCCGGACCAGGTGATCTGGGCGTGGCAGGTGTACTTGAGGTACCAGTGCACCCCGGTGAGCAGCACCGCCGGGCTGGTCCCGGAGACCGTCAGCCGTCCCGTGGACCCGCCGACCTCGAACCGCTCCTCGTCGCCCCGCTTCTCCAGCGCCACCAGCCGGAACTGATCGGCGTGTTCCGGCAGCAGCCGACGAAGGGCGGCGCGCGCGGGAGCGGTGTCGAATGCGGTCACTGCGGTGTCCTGTGTGTCGTGCGGTTCGTCGGCCATCGCGGGGATCCGGCTCCCCAGTGTGGCCCCGGCCCCCAGTGCTCCGGCGGTTCCGATCAGCGTGCGTCTGCTCAGGTCGCTCATGCGCCCCCCAACGGACAACGGCCAATGGGTCATATGGACAAGGCACTTAACCAGCGTTGTGGGGTGGGAGCAATGGGGCGCACGGGAGGCGGGGGCACGGCCGACCGGCTCCGGCGGCTCAGCCCCGGTCGAGGTAGGCCAGCACCGCCAGCACCCGCCGGTTGTTGTCGTCCGACGGCGGCAGGCCGAGCTTGCCGAAGATATTGGAGGTGTGCTTGGCGACCGCCCGCTCGGTGACGAACAGCTGCGCCGCGATCGCCGTGTTCGACCGCCCCTCCGCCATCAGCTCCATCACCTCCAGTTCGCGCGGCGTCAGCCGCCCCAGCGGCCGGTCCTGGGCGCGCCGGTCCAGCAGCTGCGAGATCACCTGCGGATCCATCGCGGTGCCCCCGGCGGCGACCCGGCGCACCGCGTCGATGAACTGATCGGCGTCGAAGACCCGGTCCTTGAGCAGATAGCCGATGCCGCCGCTGCCGTCCGCGAGCAGCTCCCGCGCGTACAGCTGCTCCACATGCTGCGACAGCACCAGCACCGGCAGCCCCGGCCGCGCCCGCCGCGCCGCCAGCGCGCACTGGAGCCCCTCGTCGCTGAACGACGGCGGCAGCCGCACATCCACCACCGCCACGTCCGGCTCCAGCTCGGCCAGCGCCTTGCTCAGCTCGGGCCCGCTCTCCACGGCGGCCACGACCTCGAAGTCGTACGCCTCCAGCATGCGCACCAGCCCGTCCCGCAACAGGAACAGATCCTCGGCGACCACAACACGCACGGCGGCTCCAAGACGTCGTCGGGCCCCTGGGGTGGGGGACGTGACCGAATCCGACGAATGTACCGCTGTGCGGTGAGCGGGAGGGGATCGGCGGCCCGGACGGTCTGGGGAGCTTCCGCGCGGGGAACCGTTCTGCCGGATTCCGCGTAATGTCCTCTTGGCATGCTGCCGGCCGGTGGCGGGCGAACGAAGGGGGAGCCGGTGCTGGGTCGGATGCGGGTGATGGCGGGCGTGGCGGTGTCGCTTTCGGTGGCGCTGGTGGCGTGCGGGCCGGAGAAGGAGAAGGAGTGGACGGGGGCGGAGCCTTCGAAGGGGTCCGCGGCCGAGGCCGCGCGGTTCGCGCCGTTGGTGCGGCTCGCCAAGGGGGAGTCGCTGTTGCCGATGGACGCGACGCGGTTCATCGGGCGGTCCGCGCTGCGCTTCGACCACGATGGCTTCTGCCGTGACGAGGGGCCGGTGGCCGACCCGGCCGACCCGCGGCAGTTGGGGAGCAAGGACAATCCCTACAAGCACGCGGACGTGGAGCCGGGGAAGTCCTCGTCCAAGCCGGTGTCCTGCCCCGGACACGGGGACAAGTGGCACACCTCGACCGAGGCCGACGGCGGTTTCTATCTCGACCCGCCGAAGGAGGTGCGGAAGGGTGAGGGCACTGACGCGCCGGTCTACTGGGAGTACCACAACCACAAGACCGACCCGAAGCGCGCGGCGTACGTCTTCTGGTTCTTCTACGCCTACAACAACCTGACCCCGGGCAATCGGCACGAGGGCGACTGGGAGCGCGTCGCGGTCCAATTGCGCGACGGCGAGCCGGAGGCGGTGACGTTCGCGAAGCACGGCAAGGATACGTGCCGTGTGAAGTGGTCGGAACTGGATCCGCGGGACGGACATCCGACGGTGTACTCGGCGCGTGGTTCACACGGCTCCTATCCGACCGATAAGAACCAGTGGGTGAACGGCACGCTCGATCGGCCCTCGAAGGGCGGCGCCGAGTGGCGCACTTGGGAGCACGCCCGCCCTGTCAACCGCGAGCCCTGGTGGGGGTACGCCGGGTGGTGGGGGTCGCAGCAGCATGTGAGCGGATTCAACGGGCCGATGGGCCCGCGCCCGGGGCGTCTGCTGTCGGGCATCTTCACCAACGACAGTTGCGGGCCCGCCGACAAGCCGCCCAAGGACCAGCCCACGGACCAGCCCACCGAACAGCCCACGGACCAGCCGACTGAACAGCCCACGGAACAGCCCACGGACCAGGCCGCGCCCAGGACGAAGGAAGGGGCGATCCGGCGGTACGAGGAGTATCTGCACGCCGTGGGCCGGGAGGACATCAAGACGGTCTGCGAGGTGGCCGGGCCCGCGGCGAAGCAGGCGGAGGACCAGGGGTTCGGCCCGTGCACGTCCACGTTCCTCGTCACGTTCCAGATGATCTCGCCTACGCAGAAGAAGGCTCTACAGACCGCGACGGTCGATCCGCGGAAGGTCGTCGTACGAAGCCCCGACAAGTTCGACATCCCGGCCGCCGCGGTCAAGGCCTCCGTCACCTTCTCCGAGAACGAGATCGGGACCAGCACCCTGGAGTACATGAAGGACGACTGGTACATCACTGACTGAGCGCGCGCGGCGCGGTGGAGTGTCAGCGGTGGCCCAGGCGTTGCCCGCGCCGGGTCAACGGACGGCGTCGGTCGCCGAGAGGACGCAGGGGATCTCCATCGTCACCATGGTGGGCCCGCCGGGAGGGCTGCTGACGGCGAGGACCCCGTCGAAGGTGCCCAGCCGCCGCTCGACCCCGCTCAGCCCGCCGTCCGGGGTGATCTCCGCGCCGCCGCGGCCGTCGTCGGTCACGGTGATGCGCAGCATGCCGTCCTGGTGGTGGATGTCCAGCCACATCCGCGCGGCGCCCGCGTGCTTGGCCGCGTTGGTCAGCACCTCGCTGACCGCGAAGTACGCCGCCGACTCGACCGGTTCTTCGGGGCGGCCCGCAAGGTCCACGTCCACCTCCACCGGCACCGCCATCCGCAGCGCCAGCGCGCGCACCGCGTCCCCCAGGCCTCGCTCGGCCAGTACCGGCGGATGGATGCCGCGGACCAGGTCGCGCAGCTCGGCCAGGGCCTCGGCGGAGTTCGTACGGGCCGCGGCGAGCAGCTCCCTGGCCTTCGCCGGGTCCTTCTCGATCAGCGCCTCCACGGTGCCCAGGCTCATGCCCATCGCCACCAGCCGGGCCTGGGCGCCGTCGTGCAGATCGCGCTCGATGCGGCGCAGTTCGGCGGCGGAGGTGTCCACGGCGTCGTGCCGGGTCTCGGTGAGCCGCAGCACCCGCTGCTCCAGCGCCATGTGCGGGGTCGGGTCCAGGAAGGAGCGCGCCAGCAGGAAGTGGCCGCGCAGCAGGACCGGGGAGAGCACCGAGCCGAGGGCGATGAAGCCGACGCCGACCGGGACGGCCAGCAGGGCGGTGCCCAGCGAGTCGATGGGCAGGAACGCGTACCAGTAGGTGCCGCCCGCGTCCACGATCGGCTGCCACACCCCGGCGGCCAGTACGAACCCCTCGAGCCCGTACGGCATGAAGACGAAGGCCAGCAGCGCGATGGCGTACCCGGCCGTCATATCGACCTGGAGCCACAGCAGATCGCGCCAGGTGGCCGGGTCCTTCAGCAGGAAGGTGCACAGCTCCACCTGCCCGGTGACCCCGGAGCGCCGATCGGTCGGCAGCGGGCGGTACGGCAGCTGGATCCGCACACCGGCCCAGGCGGCGGCCAGCAGCCGGCGCCGATTGGCGTGCGCCCGCACCGCGCGGATCAGGGGCGGGGTGGTGAACACCCCGATGCCCAGCGGGATGAAGCTGATCGACAGGATCGTCAGCACGGACAGGGTGATCGACACCAGCGCGAGCCAGGAGACGGCGAACCCCCGTGCGCAGGCCGTCAGCGCTCCACGTGCCTTCATCCGGCTTCCCCCTCGCTGGTCGGAACGTCGTCCGCTGGTCGGAACGTCGTCGTGCCCGCACCGGCGGGCCACCTCAGTGTGTCAGCGGCCCGGCGCCCGGACACGGGGGCCGGACACCGTCCCGGGGTGTACCTGGCACCACCTCCCCGGCTCGCCCTATGGCTCGGCGACCGGGTGGCTGCCCGGCTGGGGCGGGGACCTGCGGATTTCTAGCGTCGTTGGCATGACCTGTTCCGTCCGTACCGCACGGGGAGAGACGCCATGAGCGCAACGAGGAAGGGCCTGGCCGTGCGGCTGGGCGGGTGGAGCACTCGCCACCGCAAGACCGCGATCATCGGATGGCTGCTGTTCGTCGTGGTCGTCGCCGTGGTCGGGGGGATGTCGGGGTCCCGGCAGATGACCAACTCCGAGAACAGTGCGGGCGATTCAGCGCGCGCCGAGAAGATCCTGGAGGACGCGGGCCTCCAGACCCCGGCCGGAGAGATGGTGATGCTGCGCAGCGACCGCCCGGACGGCTGGCGGGACGCGGCCCGCGACCTCTCGGCGCGGTTGGAGCGGACCGGTGAGACGGTGCGCGTCCAGCCCCCGGTGCGCTCGGAGAACGGGCGGGAGGCGCTGATCAGTTTTGAGATGAAGGGCGACCCGGACTCGGCCGGGAAGCGGGTCGGGCCCGTCGTCGAGGCGGTGGAGAAGACCGAATCGGCCCATCGGGGCATCGTGGCCTACGAGTTCGGCGACGCCACCGCCCAGCATCGGCTCGACGACATGCTGACCGACGACTTCAAGAAGGCCGAGCTGACCGCCGTACCGCTGGCGCTGGGCATTCTGCTGGTGGTCTTCGGGGCGCTGGTGGCCGCGCTGCTGCCGGTGCTGCTCGCGGTGACCGCCTGCGTCGGCACCTTCGGACTGCTCGCCCTGGTCAGCCATCAGCTGCCCCTGTTCGACTCCACCAACTCGGTGATGTTCCTGGTGGGCCTGGCCGTCGGCGTCGACTACTCGCTGTTCTACCTGCGGCGGGAGCGCGATGAGCGGGCCGCGGGCCGGGACGCCGGGACCGCGCTGCGGATCGCGGCCGCCACCAGCGGCCGCGCGGTGCTGATCTCCGGGGTCACGGTCATGCTGGCGATGGCAGGGATGTTCCTGTCCGGGCTGCTGCTGTTCCACGGCTTCGCGGTCGCCACCATCCTGGTGGTGCTGATGGCGATGCTCGGCTCGGTGACCGTGCTGCCCGCGATGCTGTCCTGGCTGGGCGACCGGGTCGACGCCGGGCGGGTGCCGCTGCTGAACCGCCGCCGGAAGAAGGGTGCGCGGAAGGGCGTGCACGCCGGCGGTGGCCTCTCCGGCAGGCTGATGCGGCCCGTGCTGGCCAAGCCGAAGCTGTTCGCCGCCGTATCGGGCGCGCTGCTGCTGGTGCTGTGCGCCCCCGCCCTCGGGATGAAGACCGAACAGCTCGGCCTGGAGAAGCAGTTCGGCTCCGACGCCGCCATCACCGTGGCGTACCAGGAGATCACCGGCTCCTTCCCCGGCGGCCCCGCCCCGGCCGAGGTGGTGCTGCGCTCCGACGAGGTCGGCTCCGCCCGCTTCGACGCGGCCGTGGCGGACTTCAGGAAGGAGCTCGCCGCGTCCGGGCGGTTCGGGAAGACGGTCGACGTCGAGGCGCACCGTACGAAGGGGGTGGCCCGGATCGAGGTGCCGCTGGCCGGGGACGGTCAGGACGCCACCTCCCGGCGCGCCCTGGACACCCTCAGGGAGGACCTGGTGCCGAGGATCCTCGGACCGGTCTCCGACCGGGCGTACGTCACCGGTGAGCTCGCCTCCAGCCGCGATTTCAACGACCAGCTGAAGACCGACATCGCACCGGTCTTCCTCTTCATCGCCGCCGTGACCTTCGTGCTGATGCTGCTCTGCTTCCGGTCGCTGCCGATCGCGGTCGTCTCGATCCTGCTCAACCTGCTGTCGGTGGGCGCCGCGTACGGCACGATGACCGCCGTCTTCCAGCACGGCTGGGGCGCGGAGTGGCTGGGGATGGAGCCGGCCGGGGCGATCGAGGGGTGGATGCCGCTGTTCGTCCTCGTCATCCTCTTCGGGCTGTCGATGGACTACCACGTGTTCGTGGTCTCGCGGATCCGGGAGGCCCATGCGCGGGGGCTCGCCACCCGGGACGCGATCCGCGAGGGCATCCGGACGACGGCGGGCTCGGTCACCGGGGCGGCCGCCATCATGGTCGCGGTGTTCGCGGTGTTCGCGCTGCTGCGGATGCAGGACATGCAGCAGATGGGCGTCGGGCTCGCGGTCGCGGTGCTGGTGGACGCCACGCTCGTGCGGATGGTGCTGCTGCCCTCGGTGATGGCGCTGCTGGGGGAGCGTAACTGGTATCTGCCGCGCGCCCTGCGCTGGCTGCCGAGCGTCAGCCACGGCGAGGAGCCGGTGGAGCGGCCGCGGCCGCCGCTGGTCGGGGCGGGCCGCTGAGGTCCCGGACCCGCGCCGCACGCGCCCACCGTGGCGGACAGGCTGCCGGCCTGCCCGCCACGGCGGACGTGTCATGGGTTGACGGGAGTAGTCAGGCGGTGGGCACGTACTTGTACCCGACCCGCCGCACCGTCACGATCGTCCCCCGGTGCTCGGGGCCCATCTTGCGGCGCAGCCGGGCCACATGGACATCGACGGTCCGGCCGTCGCCGACATGGCCGTACCCCCACACCGTGGTCACCAGCTGATCGCGGGTGTGCACCCGGTGCGGATGGGCGACGAGATGGCTCAGCAGCTCGAACTCGAGATACGTCAGGTCCAGCGGCCGCCCGGCGATATCGGCGGTTCGCTGGTCGGGGTCGATCCGGATCAGCTCGTCACCCGTCACCGCCGGAACCGTCTCCGGCGGCGGCCCCGCCGTCTCCGGTCCCTGCCGGTCGGCCGGGACCAGCACCAGATAGCCGACCATCGGCGGATGGCCGGGGAGCGCGGGCACGGTGTGCGGGGGAGCGGGCAGCCAGGTGGCGCCGGGGTGCAGCAGGTCGGCGACCGGTGGCACCTCGTCCGGTGCGACGGCTCGCAACCGCTGGCGGCCGGGCGGGACGGACGGACTGGTCGGGGCCGCGGAGGCGGAGGCGGATGACAGGCCACGGAGGTTCGTCATGAGGTCAGCTCTTTCGCGCGAGAGGGCGTCAGTGGACGTCGTGCGCGCGGGCTGGGCGGCCGGACGGAGAGATCAGCGGCCGAGCGAGCGGGCCCGCGCATCGGATGCGCGGCAACACTCGCGGTCGAAGTGGTGCGCCTGCCGGGACGGCCAGAACGGCTCGAGGTCGTAACGACCCGTCGCGATGTCATGGAGGCTGGCCATGGCCCTATTGAAGCAGATACCGGGCCCGGGGCGCTCGGCCGTTGACGGGGAAGAGGTGCGACGATGCCCCGGTAAGAGGCCCCGCGCGGAATGCTCCGCAGGCCGCCGCGTACCCCTTGAGGAGCGCAAGCCCATGCCGCACATCGTCGTCGAATACTCCGACTCCCTGACCGACGCGTTCGACCGCCCCGGCTTCGGTGCCGCCCTGCACCCGGTGGTCGCCAAGACCGTCGACACGGCGGTGGCGGGCTGCAAGACCCGGTTCCGGCGGATGGAGGAGGCCCATCTCGCGGACGGTGCCGAGGACCTCGCGATGATCCACATCGAGGTGTCGATCCTGTCCGGGCGCGACGCGGAGACCAAACGGGAGCTGTCCGCCGCGGTGGTGGAGGTGGCCCGCGCCCATGTGGCGCCGGTGCCGGGGCTGACCGTGCAGACCACCGTCGACGTGCGGGACCTCGACCGGGACTGTTACGAGAAGCACGAGGTGGTCCACCCCGCCTGACGGAGGCGCACGATACACCTTTAAGTGCAAATCCGGCATCTACCTATATACCAAGGTGAGGCGCACAATGGGGGTGCGGTGTTTTTACCGCACTGTGCGGTCAGACTTGCATGGATCGAAGGAGGCGAGTCGAATGGCCGACGTCTCACGTGCGAGAGGCGATATAACGGGCCACCCCGACGTATCCGAGATGCGGGAGCGCTACGCCCGCATGATGGATGCGCGGGACGTTGTCTTCCTCGACGGGCCGGTGCTTCTCGCCGGTCTGTACTTCGCCATCTCTCCCTGGGTGGTGCACTTCTCGGGCACCAGCCCCAATCTCATGGTCAACAACCTCATCCTCGGTATCACCATCGCCCTGCTGGGGCTCGGCCTCACCACGGCGCCGAGGAGGATGTACAGCCTGTGCTGGGCCATGTCCGCGATCGGTGTATGGATGATCATTTCCCCCTGGGTGGTCGCCCGGGGCGCCGATGCCGGGATGATCGCGAACAATGTCGTCGTGGGTGCCATCACCTGCCTGTTCGGCCTGATCGCAGCCGGCATGGTGATGCGGAAGGGCAGGGAAACCACCTGACCGGACGCTGAATCACCGAACCGTCTGGACAACGGCGAAGGCCGTCCACCGCATACCCCTCGGGGCCGTGCGGCGGACGGCCTTCGCACGTTGCCCGTGCGCCGGGTCTCAGCCGATCGGCTCGGGCAGCGGGACCACGTCGTAGGAGCATTCGATGGTCCGGCCGGTGGCCGGGTCGCCCAGCTCCACCCGCCAGCGCCCGGCGAACTGGTCCACGCCCTCGGCCATCGGGATGGTGCCGGAGATCAGCACGGTGCCGGGCACCAGGTCACCGCGTTCGCGCAGCACCTCGACCCAGTAGGCGGGCGGCAGCAGCTCGGCCAGGGTGCCGTTCTGCACCTCGGTCTCCTCACCGTCGTGAGTGACCCAGGCGCGGAGCGTCAGATCGTCGAGGCGGGGCGCCACATCGGACAGCCGCCAGGCGCGGGTGGCCAGCACATCGGGGGCCGCGTTCTTGCTCCAGGCCACGCCGTGGACCTCCAGCTCCCGGTCGGTGTGGTCACAGGCCGCGGTCAGCAGCAGCTCCCCGTCCGCGGCCACGACCAGCGCCCACTCGGCCTCGCCCGAGGTGCGGGCGTGCTGGACGCGGACGCGGCCGGTCTGCTGGGCCAGGTAGGGGGCGACCGGGTAGAGGGCGGGCGTCACGGCGGGCGCGGGCACGCCCAGCTCGGCGAGCTCGGCCACATGGGCGGCCACATCCTCCTGGCTGCGCCCCGCGTAGCCCGCGTTGAGCACCTGGACGACCTCCACGTGGTGCAGGGAGCCATCGGGGAGTTCGAAGGTGAGCGAGGACGGGGCGGACTGTGCCGCGGACTTTTCCGCGGGCTGCGACGGCTTCGTAGTCATGGGTGCTGTGCTCTCCAGGGCGCGATGGGGCTTGTGGGGGCGATCTGTGGTTGTGCGCGGGCGATCCGCGGTTTCCGCGCTTGCCGAGCGGTGACCCGCTGCCGCGGGTGACCGCCCTTTTCGCGGTTTCGAAGCGGTTAACTTCCTCCGGAGGGGTTGCGCATACGCTTGGTATACAAGAAGTATGCCGGAAGGCCGATCCGCGCAACCCCCACCCCTCGCACCACCCCTCGCACCACCACGAAAACGCCACGTACCATCCCGTAAGCCTCATGCACCACCTCGAGGACGGAATATGCAGCCCACCGCATCGAGCGCACCGCCACCCCGGGCCGACCGGTCCGGGGTCCGCCGCGCCTTCGTCGCCAGCCTCACCGGCACCGCCCTGGAGTGGTACGACTTCGCCGTCTACTCCGCCGCCGCGGCGCTGGTCTTCGGCGATCTCTTCTTCCCCTCCAAGGACCCCACCACCGGCACCCTGCTGGCGTTCTCCACCTACGCCGTCGGCTATGTCTCCCGGCCGCTGGGTGGCTTCGTCTTCGGCCGGCTCGGCGATGTCATCGGCCGCAAGAAGGTGCTCATCGCGACGCTCGTGCTCATCGGCGGCGCCACCCTGCTGATCGGGCTGCTGCCCACCTACGCCACGGTCGGCGTCGCGGCCCCGGCCGCGCTGGTGCTGCTGCGCTTCGCGCAGGGCGTCGGCGTCGGCGGGGAGTGGGGCGGCGCGGTGCTGCTGTCCAGCGAGTTCGGCGATCCACGGCGGCGCGGCTTCTACGCCTCGGCCGCGCAGGTCGGCCCGCCGGCGGGCAATCTGCTGGCCAATGGCGTCCTGGCCGCGCTGGGCGCGGCGCTGACGGAGGACCAGTTCAACAGCTGGGGCTGGCGGGTGGCGTTCCTGCTCTCCGGGCTCCTGGTGGTGTTCGGTCTGTGGATCCGCGCCAAGCTGGAGGAGACCCCGGTCTTCAAGGCGATGGAGGCCGCGCAGGACCGCCCGGAGGCGCCGCTGCGCGAGGTGTTCACCACCCAGCCGAGGGCGCTGACCGCCGCGATCCTCAGCCGGGTCGCCCCCGATGTGCTGTACGCGATGTTCACCGTCTTCGTGCTCACCTACGCCACCGAGGAACTCGGCATGTCACGCGGCTCGGCGCTCACCGCCGTGCTGATCGGCTCCTCGCTCCAGATCGTGCTCATCCCGCTGGCCGGGGCGCTCTCGGACCGGGTCAACCGGCGGCTGCTGTACGGGGGCTCCGCCGTGGCCGCCGGGGTCTGGCCGTTCCTGTTCTTCCCGCTGGTCGCGGACGGCAGTTGGGCGCTGCTCACCCTCGGGGTCGTCGGCGCGCTGGTGATCCACTCGCTGATGTACGGGCCACAGGCGGCCTTCATCGCCGAGCAGTTCTCCCCGCGGCTGCGCTACACCGGCTCCTCGCTCGCCTACACCCTCGCCGGGATCATCGGTGGCGCGATCGCGCCGCTGCTCTTCACCACGCTGCTCGGGGCCTATCACGCCTGGGTGCCGCTGGCCATCTACATCGCGATCACCGCCGCGGTCACGGTGGCGGGCCTCTGCCTGGGCCGGAACCCGTCCGCCGCCCAGGAGGAGGAGCCGGAGCCGCTCCCGGTCGGCTCCACCGCCTCCACGACCGTGTCCTGACCGTGTCCTGACCGCGGCCCTGCCCCGTCCCGGCCTGCCCCGTTCCGGCCTGCCCCGTCCGGTCCCGCCCCGCCTCGCCGCGCGGAGCTGTAAAGCGAGCCGTACCGGGGAAGGGGCGGGACGGGGCCGCGTACTCTGCCGGGATCACGAACTCCGGCCGCACTCCGCCCCTCCCGACCGGGACATACCGCACTCCGAACCCTCCGACCCTCCGACCTTCCGACCAGGAAATGAGGCAGCACCCGCCATGCCCCTCCGCATCGCACTGAGCCAGATCACCACCGGCCCGGACCCGGCGTCGAACCTCGCCCTGCTGCGCGAGGAGACCCAGCGGGCGGCGGCCGCCGGGGCGCGTCTGGTCGCCTTCCCGGAGGCGGCCATGGCCTGCTTCGGCACCCGGCTCGGCCCCATCGCCGAACCGCTGGACGGCCCCTGGGCCACCGAGGTCCGGCAGATCGCGAAGGACGCCGGACTGGTGGTGGTGGCCGGGATGTTCACCCCGGCGCCCGACGGTCGGGTGACCAACACCCTGCTGGCCACCGGCCCGGGAGTGGAGACCTCCTACGACAAGATCCATCTCTATGACGCCTTCGGCTTCGCCGAGTCCAAGACCGTGGCCCCGGGCTCCGAGGTGGTGACCTTCGACCTGGACGGCGTCCGGATCGGCCTCGCCACCTGCTACGACGTACGGTTCCCCGAGCTCTTCCGGGCGCACGCCGACGCGGGCGCGGTGCTCTCCCTACTGCCCGCCTCCTGGGGCGCGGGGCCCGGTAAGCGCGAGCAGTGGGAGCTGCTGACCCGGGCGCGGGCGCTGGACGCCACCGTATGGCTGGCGGCCGTGGGCCAGGCCGATCCGGAGGCGTCCGGTGTGACCGCCGCGACCTCCGCCCCCACCGGTATCGGGCACAGCGCCCTGATCGGTCCCGACGGCACCGTGCGGGAGCGGCTGGACGCGGGGCCCGGGCTGCTGGTGGGGGAGGTGGACACCGAGGAGGTCACCGCGGTGCGCCGCACGGTGTCCGTCCTGGCCAACCGCAGGCTGGGCGGACAGTCATGAGCGCGGCCGGACGTACGGCCATGAGCGGCACCGCGGGGGCCAAACCGGAGCTCGAGTTCCATCTGCCCGGCGGGCCCTGGCAGCGGCCGCCGGGCGCGGCCGCGGGGGTCAGCGAACAGATCCTGGCCGCGGACGGGAGCGGCACCCACACCACCGCCCTGGTGCGCTGGGAGCCGGGGACGGACACCTCCCCGTCCGGCGTGGCCCGCCACGACGGCTGGGAGGAGGTCTATCTCCTCGAGGGCAGCATGCGCGATCTGACCCTGGGGGAGACCTTCTCGCGCGGCTTCTACGCCTGTCGGCCGCCGGGGATGCCGCATGGCCCCTGGGTCTCCGAGGAGGGCGTCACCATGCTGGTGATCACCTATCCGGAGGCGACGGCCGGGCGGTGACGCACCCCTGGCGGTGAGTCGCGCCCCGGCGGTGGTTCACTCCGGCGGTGGCTCATCCGGCGGTGGTTCACTCCGGGCGGTGGCTCATCCGGCGAGCAGCACCTTCAGCGTCGACCCCAGATGGGCACTGATCGCCGTGCGGGCCGCCTCCGGGTCCCCGGAGGCCACCGCGTCCAGGATCGCCCGGTGCTCGCCGAGCACCTCCTCCTGGCGGCCGGTCTGGGTGTACAGGGCCACCACCCCGGCCCGGATCTGGCGGCTGCGCAGCCCGTCGTAGTGCCGGTTGAGGAGTTCATTGCCCACCGCGGCGACCATGGTCGCGTGGAAGAGGTGGTCCACGGCGATGAACTCCTTGGCCTGCTCCGGGCCCATCAGCTCGCGCTGCCGCTCCAGCAGCTCCGTCAGCTTCCCGACCGGCACCGTGCCCGCCTCGATGGTCTGCTCGGCGGCGTGGCGCTCGACGATTCCGCGCAGCTCCATCAGCTCGGTGATCTCCCGGCCGGAGAGCGGGGCGATATGCGCACCCCGCTTGGGGACCAGCTGGACCAGATCCTCGGCCGCCAGCAGGAGAAGGGCCTCACGGATCGGGGTCCGGGAGATGCCGATCCGGTCGGCGATCTCCTGCTCGGTGAGGAACCTGCCCTGCATGTCGGGATCGGTCAGCACGGTCTCCTTGAGGAACGCGTACGCCTTTTCTCGTCCGGACTGCGCTGGCACTGGGCCCCCATGCTGCTTCGCATACAACTCGTATACGAAAATTATCACGGACCCGGTCGTTCATCGCGCGCCCTCCTCACCCCTCCGGCGGGCGTCCTCGTCCGGGACCAGGACCACCTTTCCCGCGATGGTGCCGGACTCGGCCAGCCGCATCGCCCGCGCGGCGTCGGAAAGCGGAATCCTCGCCGCCACCAGTGCGGTGAACTCGCCCTTCGCCATCAGCGCCAGCACCTGCCCCAGATCGGCGCGGACCCGCCCCTGGAAGGCGGCCAGGCGCCGCCGCCCGGCCCAGAGGTTGTAGAAGTGCGCCCGCCGTCCGTTCGGCAGCAGGTTCCACAGGGCCAGCCGGGCGAACAGCTTGAGCACCGGGGCCCGGGACGAGCCGGGGACGTCCCGGGTGGCCGCCGTGCCGTAGGAGACCAGCGTGCCGCCACGGGCGAGCAGCCGGAAGGAGTCCACGATGCCCTCGCCGCCGATGTGGTCGAAGACCGCGTCGACCCCGCCCGGCGCCAACGCCCGCACCTGGGCGGGCAGATCCGGGTCGCGGTAGTCGAGCGGGGTGGCGCCGAGGGTGTGCACCGCGTCGTGATGGCGGGGTGAGGCGGTGCCGATGACCTTGATGCCCGAGTGGCGGGCGAGCTGGACCAGGGTGGTGCCCACCCCGCCGTTGGCCCCGTGGACCAGCACGGTCATCCCGGGGCGCACCTTGGCCACGCGGTGGAGCATCTGCCAGGCCGTGACCCCGTTGACCACCACCGTCTCGGCCTCCGCCGCGTCCACCCCCTCGGGGACCTCCACCAGGTCGCCCGCGTCGACGAGGGCGTGGCTGGCCCAGCCGCCGATCTTCATGAGCGCCGCGAACCGGCGCCCCCGCAGGGCCGGATCCACTCCGGGACCGGTCGAGACCACCGTGCCCACCAGGTCATAGCCGGGCACGAAGGGGAACGGCGGCTGGTCGTAGTACTTCCCGCGGCGCATCTGCTGCTCCGCGAAGGAGATCCCCGACGCCTCGACGGCCACCAGCGCCTGCCCGGGACCGGGCTCTGGCCGCGGACGGGTGCGGAGCTCGAGCCCTTCGGGCTCCACCTGGCCCGGCAGAACGACTTCGGTGATCATGGCTGACCTCGTTTCGAGATAAGGAGCTCTCGCTGTTGTGAGAGCTTCTAACCAAACAATGAACCTGTTACTCTCGAGGTGTCAAGCCCGAATTCGAGAACCGCACGGGAGGCGCGTCCATGGCGACGGCACGGCGAGAGCGCTACCGCAAACAGACCCGGGAGGAGGCCAAGGCCGTGGCCCTGGCCCAGCTGGCCGAGTCGGGCACGGCGGGCATCTCGGTGAACGCGATCGCGAAGGCGATGGGGATGACCGGCCCCGCGCTCTACCGCTATTTCGCGAGCCGGGACGAGCTGCTGACCGAGCTGATCACCGACACCTACCGCGATCTGGCCGAAACCCTCGCCCAGGCCGTCGCCGACGCCGCCCCCGCCGATCGCTTCCGTGCCATGGCCCGCGCCATGCG
This sequence comes from Streptomyces javensis, assembly GCF_039525925.1. Lineage (NCBI taxonomy): Bacteria > Bacillati > Actinomycetota > Actinomycetes > Kitasatosporales > Streptomycetaceae > Streptomyces > Streptomyces javensis. The sequence goes on from NZ_BAAAIF010000066.1 coordinate 47,817, forward strand.
CGACTGGGCGAAGCGTCAGCCGGACCGCTATCTGCTCATCTACGGGACCCCGGTGCCCGGTTACCACGCGCCGCCGGAGACCGCCGAGATCGCGGCCGGGATGATGCGGACCATCTTCGACGCCTGCTCCACCGTCGGCGATGCCGATTCCACCGTCGGCGATGCCGATTCCGGCGCCGCGCGCGGCGCCACCGCGAGCCACGGGCAGCAGCCCCTCACCGAGCTCGAGGCCGCGCTGGCGCGCCATCTCGAGGGCGTGGGCTCCTGGGTGCCCGGCGAGGAGCCCGGCGGTGAGCTGAAGGGCCGTGCGCTGCGCACCTGGACCCGGCTCCACGGCGTGATCAGCCTTGATGTGCAAGGCCAGTTCACGGGCATGGGCTTCGATCCCTCGGTGCTCTTCGAGGCCGAGATCGACGCCCTGGTGCGGGGCGGCTGAGGCGCCCGGGTCCGGGCTGCCCACCCGGCGGCCCCGGCGCACACTGGAAGGACACCGGAGCGCGACGGGGAGCGGAGGCCGCGATGACGCAGGATGAGTTCGATGTGGTCGTGGAGATACCCGAGGGGTCCCGCAACAAGTACGAGATGGACCATGAAACCGGCCGGATCCGGCTGGACCGGATGCTGTTCACTTCGACGAAGTACCCGGCCGACTACGGCTATGTCGACCACACCCTCGGCCGGGACGGCGATCCGCTGGACGCCCTGGTCACCGTCGCCGAGCCGACCTTCCCCGGCTGTGTGATCCTCTGCCGGGCCATCGGCATGTACTGCATGCGCGACGAGCAGGGCCCGGACGAGAAGATCCTCTGCGTCCCGGCCCATGACCCGCGCTATGTCGGCGTGCAGGACATCGACGACGTCCCCGAATTCGACCGCATGGAGATCACCCACTTCTTCGAGGTCTACAAGGACCTCGAGCCCGGCAAGTCCGTCGAGGGCTCCCACTGGGAGGGCCGCGACCGGGCCTACGCCGAAATAGCCGCCTCCCGCGCCCGCGCGGCCGAAACCGGCCGGTCACACGGCCCCTGAGCGGAACCGGCGGCGCCGGAAGCTGAGCGGCCGACGCTCAGGGCGACGCCTCGCGCGGCGCCGGCACCCCGCGCTCGTTCTCCGGCGCTCCGCGGTCGTTCTGTAGCTCCCACAACTCCCGGAACAGCCCGGGTGACCCCGTCAGCTCCGTGAAGGTGCCCTGCTGGATCACCCGCCCACGCTCCAGCACCACGATCCGGTCCGCCACCGCCACGTTCGCCAGCCGGTGCGTCACCAGGACCACGGCGCGGTCCTCCGCCATCCGCCGCAGTCCCGCGAAGATCCGGTGCTCGGCGCGGGCGTCCAGCGCGCTGGTGGGCTCGTCCATCACCAGCAGCCCCGCGGGCCGGTGGAACGCGCGGGCCAGCGCGATGCGCTGCCACTGCCCGCCGGACAGCTCCACCCCGCCCCACCACTGCCGGGCGAGCAGGGTGTCAAGACCGCTGCGCAGCCCGTCCACCACCTCATGCGCCCCGGAGTGGACCGCCGCCTCCCGGACCCGCTCGTCCCCGCCGTGCGGCTGGCCCAGGGTGATGTTGTCGCGGGCGGACAGCGGCCAGTGCGCGTAGTCCTGCGGAACGACCGCCGTATGCCGCCACATCGCCTGCGGATCCAGCTCCGCCACGCCCACGCCGTCCCAGGTCACCATGCCCTTGGTGGGCAGATAGAGCCCGGTCAGCAGCTTGCTCAGGGTGGTCTTGCCCGAGCCGTTCTCCCCGACCAGCGCGAGCACCTCGCCCCGCCGCACCTCCAGCGTGACCTCGTCCAGGGCCGGGGCGTCGGACTCCGGATAGGCGTACGTCAGCCCCTCGGCCCTGATGACCCGCGGCGCCACCGGGACCAGGGCGCCGCGCCGCATCCGGTGGCCGCCCGCCTCCTCGATGAACTCCGCCCAGTCGTCCAGATACAGCCCCGTACGGAACAGCCGTGTCCCGTAGCCGACCATCCCCTGGAGCGAGGCGCCGACCGTCCGCAGCGCGAACACCGCCGTGCCCGCCGACGCCACCGACATCTGCCCCGCGCCCAGCAGCAGCGCGAGCGACGCCCAGACCAGCCCGGACGCCAGCCCTCCGGCCACCGCCCCCAGCACCGCGTACCGCGCGCCCCGGTGCACCGCCTTGTCGGTGGCCGCGTCCACCCGCGCCCCGATGGCCCGGTACCGCTTCAGCAGAAACTCCGCCATGGTGCCGGAACGGAGCTGATCGGCGATGTCCTTGTCCACCATGTACCAGCGCAGCAGCCCGAGGGTGCGCCGGTCCGCGCTGATCGCCCGGCTGGTCTCGTACTGCACCCGGGCCGCCTTCATCCCCGCGATCCCCTGCGGCAGCGCGGCCAGCAGCAACAGCGGCAGCAGCGCCGGATGCAGCACGGTGACCACGCCCGCCGCCGCGATCAGCGAGGAGAGACACGCCATGAGCTGCTGCGACTCGGTGATCAGATCCCGCGCCACCTCGGCGCCCCGGTCCGCCGCGTCCCACTTGTCGTTGAACCCGGGGTTGTCGTACGCCGCCAGTTCGGCGTTGATCGCCGCGTCCAGCATCTGGGTCTCGGCCTCCCGGGAGATCCGCGGGGAGAGCCGGCTGGAGACGTTGTTGACCGCGATGCCCAGCAGCGCCCGCAGCCCGGCCGCCCCCGCCAGCACCGCGATCGAGGGCAGCGCGTCCCGGAGCCGGTCGGTGATGTGGCCGGAGGAGATGAGCGCCGTGATCGTGCCGGTGGTGGCCAGCAGCCCGAAAGCCTCGAAGAATCCCGACAGCGCCTGGCACACCAGCAGCGCCACCACCGCCTTGCGGTCCACCTTCCAGGCCAACCCCAGGGAGCGGCGCACCAGTTGGGGCAGTCGGCGGGCCATGGCCCGGGTGGTGACGGGATGCTTCTCCAAGGCCATCAGCGTGGGCGGCCGGAACCGTAACTCCTCGCCGGGCCGCTCGGCCGCCGGTTCCGGCGGCTGTTCCGCCCGTTTCGTGGTTCGAGACGTCACAAATCCCCCCTGAGGGTGTGTTTTCCATTCGGTATGCCTCAGACTGCCGCAGACCGGGACCCGGGCGCCCGGGGTTTACGGCGAGGTCCACCGATCGTGGAGCGCGTCCGGTGGGTCACGCGGCCGGGAAAAGCGCTGGAGCCGCGCGCCGTCGCGTGCTTCGATGCGCTCCATGGTGTCCATCGACCGTCTTCTCGCCTTCGCGGCCATGTCCTTCCTGCTGATCGTGATCCCCGGTCCGAGCGTGCTCTTCGTGGTCGGCCGGGCACTGGCCCAGGGCCGCCGCGCCGCGCTGACCACGGTCGTCGGCAATACGCTCGGGGCGTACACACTGGTCGTGGCCGTGGCGCTGGGGGTCGGATCGGTGGTGGAGCGCTCGGTGCTCGTCTTCACGGCGCTGAAGCTGGTGGGCGCCGCGTATCTGGTGTACCTGGGGGTCAAGGCGGTGCGGCGGCGCCGCTCGTTGCAGGCCGCCTTCACCGGCGACGGCCCCGCCCACGGGGGTCTGCGCACGCTGTGGGAGGGGTTCGCGGTCGGTGTGGCCAACCCCAAGACGATCGTGTTCTTCGCGGCCGTACTGCCCCAGTTCGTCGACCGCGAGCAGGGGCATGTCGTGCCGCAGATGCTGCTGCTCGGGCTGGTCTTCAACGTCATCGCGCTGATCTCCGACAGCGTCTGGGGCCTGGCCGCGGCCACTGCCCGCACCTGGTTCGCCCGCTCGCCGCGACGCCTCGCCATGGTCGGTGGCGTCGGCGGACTCTCCATGATCGGCCTCGGCGTCACCGTCGCCGCGACCGGCCGCGCGGACTAACCGCTTCGCTGGAGGTGCCCCGACCTGCCGTCGATCGTCTGCGGCGCCGTCGTGGCTGGTCGTGCCCGCGCGGCGGAGCCGCACATCGACACAGCCCCGCGCCCCTTCGGGGCGCCACCGAACCGCGGCCGACTTCCACCGATCCGCTTAGTCCCATATGGACTCCGTCCGCGCCCTGCCACCCCCGGCGCTCTGCCCGGCCGGCGGTCACTTCCTCTGACGACACCCCACCATGCGCCCCGCGTGCGCGGGCAGTTGACGGCCGGACGCACGCGCCGTGCGTGCGGCGGGAGGTGCGCTGGAGGAGGAGGTGGGCGCTGCGCCGTATGGGGAAATTCGGGTGCGTATCCATGGTGTTGGCGGCGTGTCGAGTGCCTACTGGTGCTATAGACCGGTGGGTTTCACATCTGCCGGGGGACGGCGAGACGCGCATCCCGCGTCGGAACGCCGTAAGCGCGCACCCCCAACCTCTGATGCGCCGCCACGCGCCGCGGTCACGGACCCGCGTGTCGAGCAACGGCCCACCACTCCACCCCACTTGGAGGGCCATCATGGCTTCACCCACGATCACCCTGGTCACGGCGGCACCGAACCCCGCCGTGAACGGGCAGTCCGTCACGCTCACCGCCACCGTGATACCGGTCGGCGCCGGAACGCCCACGGGCACCGTCACCTTCGTGGTCAGCGGCGGCCCCACCCTGACCGGGACGCTGTCCGGCGGGACCGCCTCGGTCACCGCGAGCGGTCTGACCGTCGGCACCCACATCGTCACCGCCACCTACAACGGAGACGCCAACTTCGCCTCGTCCACCGGCACCACGGCCGTCGTCGTGATCCAGGCGGCCACGACCACATCGGTGACATCGGCGCCGGACCCCTCGACACTGGGGCAGCCGGTGACGTTCACCGCCACGGTCACCCCGGTGGCACCCGGTGCGGGCGTCCCGAGCGGCACGGTCACCTTCACCATCAGCGGCAGCGGGGGCGGTACGTTCACCCAGCCCCTGTCGTCGCTCGGCACGGCGACGCTCTCCCTCAGCACCCTCGGCGTCGGCGCCCACACCGTGGTCGCCGTCTACAGCGGCGACGCCGGCTTCCTGCCGTCCACCGGCACCGACACCCACACCGTGACCCCCGGGCCCGCGGCCACGACCACGACGCTGATGTCCTCGGTGAACCCGTCCGTGTTCGGGCAGCCGGTGACCTTCACCGCCACGGTCACGCCGAACGCGCCCGCCACCGGCGTCCCGAGCGGCACGGTCACCTTCGTGATCAGCGGCAGCGGGGGCGGTTCGTTCACCCAGCCGCTGTCGGGCGGCACGGCGACGTTCACCACCAGCGGCCTGGGCGTGGGTTCGCACACCGTGACGGCCAACTACAGCGGTGACGCCAACTTCGCCGCGTCGTCGTCGGCGACGCTGACGCAGGTGGTGAACCTGGCGGTGTCGAGGACCTCGATGAGCTCCAACCCGAACCCGGCCCCGGAGGGCTCGGAGATCGACTTCGTCGCCTTCGTGGAGGGCTTCCCGCCCGGCGACGACATCCCGACGGGCACGGTCGCCTTCACTCTCACCGATGGCGCGACCACCATCACCGCCGAGCCGACCGTGGACGCCCTTGGATTCGCCTTCCTCACCGTGGACCTGGCGGCGGGCGAGTGGGACGTCAGCGCGGTGTACTCGGGCGACGCCAATTTCGGATCCTCTGGCGTCTCCCAGTACACGCAGATCGTCACCGGCGCCCAAGCCTCGGCCGCGCCCTGACCGCACAGCACTGGGCCCCGCCACTGCCCGACAGGGGCGGTGGCGGGGCCCAGCCACGCGGCACTGAAAGGCACACCCGCGCATAGGTGCCCGCTATGTGGGTAAACGCGAAGTGTGTCCGGCAAGACGCCACGATGGGGCACGCTCCTGCTGGCCGTCCTCGTCGCCCTGACGGCGGTGCTGCTCACCGCCGGGGGCGCGCATGCCGAAACCGATGTGAACAAGATCGGCAAGGCGCTGCGCAGCAGCCCCGTATACGTCGATCCCGGCGCGTCCGACGCCCTGAGCGCCGGACAGGCACGTGGCCTGGTGGCACACATCCGCACCGCGGATGTGCCGGTCTACGTGGCCGTTCTGCCGGACAATCCCGCGTACGGCGGGGAGCGCGTCTTCGGGCGGCTGCGAGCCGCCGTCGACCGCCCCGGCGTCTACGCGGTGGCGCTCGGCTCCTCCTTCGGCGCGGCCTCCGACACCTCGGTGCTGCCCGGACGCACCTCGCAGGCGCTGGCGGAGCGGAACCTGCGGCAGCACCCGCACGACCTCGCCGCCGTCCTGAACGGCTTCGTGACCGACACGGCCACCGCGATCCATGACCGGACCGGCCAGGGATCCGGCGGTGACCAGGGCGCGCGGGGCTCCACCAGCCTGTCGACGGGGGACGCGGTGGCGGTGCTGATCGTCCTGGCCGTCGTCGGCGGAAGCGGCCTGTACCTGGTGCGGCGCACCCGCAAGCAGCGCCGCGAGCGCGAACGGGCCGCGCTGGAGCAGGTGCGCGGCGCGGTCGAGGAGGACATCACCGCGTACGGCGAGAAGCTCGGCGGAACCCGCTTCGACCCCGCCGACCCGGCGTCCACCCCCGAGATGGCGGACGACTACGGCCGCGCCCTGGACGCCTACGAGGAGGCGAAGGCCAGATCCGCCGCCGCCCGGCGGCCCGAGGACGTACGGCCGGTGACCGAGGCGCTGGAGGAGGGCCGCTTCGCGCTGGCGGTGCTCGAAGCCCGCCGCGAGGGCGGCCCGCTGCCCGAGCGGCGGCCCCCGTGCTTCTTCGACCCGCGCCACGGCCCCTCGGTCCGGGACGTCCCGTGGGCGCCGCCGGGCGGCGCCCAGCGCTCCGTCCCCGCCTGCGCCGCGGACGCCACCCGCATCGACGACGGCCGCTACCCGGACGCCCGCACCGTCCCGGTCGGCGGCGACCGGCGCCGCCCGTACTGGGACGCCGGTCCGGCCTACGGGCCCTGGGCGAGCGGCTACTTCGGCGGCTACGGCTCGATGATGCTGCCCGGGCTGCTGGTCGGCACGCTGCTCGGCGGGTCCCTCGGCCCGGACTACGGGACCGGTGCGTTCGACGGTGGCTTTGGCGACGGCGGAAACGGCGGCTTCGGCGACGGCGGAAACGGCGGCGACTCCGGCGGAGGCTTCGACGACGGCTTCGGTGGCGGTTTCGGCGACGGCGGTGGTTTCGACGGCGGCTTCGGGGGAGGCTTCGGCGACGGCTGACCCCCGCCGTCGGCACACGGCACCGGGGCAATCCGGCACCCGCCCTGTGCGCGGTGCGTACGCGGTGCCCTGACCACGGGGAACGCGCGCCGCACCGGGCGGATGGTGTGCGCGGGGAAGCCCACCGAGCGCTGCGCTATCCGGGGTAATTCGACGGCACATCCCTGGCGGTTGACGGCGAGTCGCGCGCCTACTGGTGCTACAGACCGGTGGGTTCCACATCTGCCGGGGGACGGCGACGCGGGATGCCTCCGCGTGGATCGCCGTATGCGTCGCACCCCCTGACCGCCGATGCGCCGTCGCGCCTTGTTCCCACATGCGTGGCGAGTAACGGCCCACCACCCCACACCACTTGGAGGGCCACCCATGGCTACGCCCACGATCACCCTGGTCACGGTCTCACCCAACCCCGCGACCTTCGGACAGTCGGTCACGCTCACCGCCACCGTGATCCCGCTCGGCACCGGAACGCCCACCGGCACCGTCACCTTCGTCATCACCGGCGGCCCCACCGTGACCGGGACCCTGTCGGGCGGGACGACCTCGGTCACCGTCCCCAACCTGAGCGTCGGCGCCCACGCCGTCCTCGGCAACTACAACGGTGACGCCAACTTCTCCCCGTCGACCGGCGCCAACGTCATCCTCGTCGTCCAGTCGGCCACCACCACAGCGGTGTCCTCGTCGCCGGACCCCTCGACGCTGGGACAGTCGGTGACCTTCACCGCCAACGTCACCCCGGTCGCGCCCGGTGCGGGCGTCCCGACCGGGACGGTCACCTTCATCATCGGCGGCTCCGGCGGCGGTGCCTTCGTCCAGCCGCTGTCGGCGGGCACCGCGACGCTGTCCCTCAACACCCTGGGCGTCGGCACCCACCCGGTGATCGCCCTCTACAACGGCGACACCAGCTTCCTGCCGTCCTCCGGCACCGACACCCAGACCGTCAACCCGGCGGCATGACCCCTCTCCACAACCACCGAGCCCCCGCCCCCGCCCATCGGGGCGGTGGCGGGGGCTCGGACGGAGCCGGAGGGCTCACGGAGCGCGCACGGCTCACACGTCGAAGTAGAGCTCGAACTCGTGCGGGTGCGGACGCAGCTGGAGCGGGGCGATCTCGTTGGTGCGCTTGTAGTCGATCCAGGTCTCGATCAGGTCGGAGGTGAAGACACCGCCCTGGAGGAGGAACTCGTGGTCGGACTCGAGGGAGTCGAGGACGGCCGGGAGGGAGGTCGGGACCTGCGGGACGCCCGCGTGCTCCTCGGGGGCGAGCTCGTAGAGGTCCTTATCGATCGGCTCGGCCGGCTCGATCTTGTTCTTGATGCCGTCCAGACCCGCGAGGAGCAGGGCGGAGAAGGCCAGGTACGGGTTGCCGGAGGAGTCCGGGGCGCGGAACTCGACGCGCTTGGCCTTCGGGTTGGAGCCGGTGATCGGGATACGCATCGCGGCGGAGCGGTTGCGCTGCGAGTACACCAGGTTGACCGGGGCCTCGAAGCCCGGGACCAGACGGTGGTAGGAGTTCACCGTCGGGTTGGTGAAGGCCAGCAGCGACGGGGCGTGCTTGAGGATGCCGCCGATGTAGTAGCGGGCGGTGTCCGACAGGCCCGCGTAGCCCTGCTCGTCGTAGAAGAGCGGGGAGCCGCCCTGCCACAGCGACTGGTGGACGTGCATGCCCGAGCCGTTGTCACCGAAGATCGGCTTCGGCATGAAGGTCGCGGTCTTGCCGTTCTGCCACGCCACGTTCTTGACGATGTACTTGAACAGCATCAGATCGTCGGCCGCGGCCAGCAGCGTGTTGAACTTGTAGTTGATCTCGGCCTGGCCGGCGGTGCCCACCTCGTGGTGCTGGCGCTCGACCTGGAGACCGGCCTTGTTCAGCTCGAGGCTGATCTCGGCGCGCAGGTCGGCGAAGTGGTCGACCGGCGGGGTCGGGAAGTAGCCGCCCTTGTAGCGGACCTTGTAGCCGCGGTTGTCCTGGAGCGCACCGGTGTTCCAGGCGCCGGCCTCGGAGTCGATGTGGTAGAAGGCCTCGTTCGCCTTGGTCTCGAAGCGGACGCTGTCGAAGACGTAGAACTCCGCCTCCGGACCGAAGTACGCGGTGTCCGCGATGCCGGTGGAGGCGAGGTACGCCTCGGCCTTACGGGCGATGTTCCGCGGGTCACGGCTGTACTGCTCGCCCGTGATCGGGTCGTGGATGAAGAAGTTGATGTTGAGGGTCTTGTCCCGGCGGAACGGGTCGACACGCGCCGTGGAGAGATCGGCACGCAGGGCCATGTCCGACTCGTGGATCGCCTGGAAGCCGCGGATCGACGAGCCGTCGAAGGCCAGCTCCTCGTTCGGGTCGAACGCCTCCGCCGGTACGGTGAAGTGCTGCATGACGCCGGGAAGGTCACAGAAACGGACGTCGACGAACTTCACGTCCTCGTCCGAGATGTACTTCCGAGCGTCGTCGGCGTTCTGGAACATCCAACTCCTCCTAGCCCGGCCGCGGTGGGACGGGGATATGTCCGGTGGCGCGATTCCATCTGCTCCATCTGCGGTGGCGCGCTTCCGCCGACCATAGGCAGACGGGATTTCCCGGGCATGACCCATTTGTTTCACCCAGGTTAACCGGCCCGAGGGTGCTTGTGGGGCCCTCGTGGCCTCGGAAAAGGCGCGGTACGGGGTGACGGGGACCGCTGGGAAGGGGTCCGGCCGGGGGAACGTATGCGGTCGCAGTAACGTAGACGGGTGGACAAGAGGCAAGCAATCGGATCGTGGCTTTCCGGGCCCCGCGCGGCGGCCGAGGAGATGGGCGTCGACTTCGGCTACCGGGGCCAGGGCCTCGGTCTTCCCGAGAGCGGACCGGGCTCCATCGCACCGCTGGGACGCCGTTTCGGAGCGCTCTTCATCGACTGGGGCCTGTGCCTGCTCGTCTCCTACGCGCTGCTGTCCGGCCGTAACGCCCAGGTCGCCGGGAACTGGGCGCTGCTGGTCTTCCTGGTGCTGAGCCTGGTCACCGTGGGCACCGTCGGCGCCACCCCCGGCAAGCTGCTGCTGAGGCTGCGGGTCGTCGGCGAGGGCGGGGTGCGGCTGAGCCTGCCGCGGGCCGTACTGCGCAGTGTGCTGCTGGTGGTAGTCATCCCGGCGGTGGTCTGGGACCGCGACACCCGCGGGCTGCACGACCGGCTCTCCCACGCGGTGCAGATCAGGGTCTGAGCCGCGGCCGGAGGGTCTGAGCCGCGGCCGGATCAGGGTCCGAGCCCCTGCCACTGCCCGGGGATTGTGTACGACCGCGTTACGCACGCGACGGCGGCCCGGACTCTCCGTCCGGGCCGCCGTCGCGTATCCGTATCAGGTGAGGGAGGCGCTCAGCGCCCCTTCGGCATCCGCATCCCCTTGGGCATCGGGCCCTTCGGAATCGGCATGTTGCTCATCAGGTCGCCCAGCGCGCGCAGCCGGTCGTTCACCACCGTGACCTGTGCGCCCGGCAGCACCCGGGGAAGCTTCAGCAGCGTGGTGCGGAGCTTCTTGATCTCGACCTGGCCCTCGCCGGAGCCGACGATCACATCGTGGACCGGGACGTCCGCGACGATGCGCGCCATCTTCTTCTTCTCGGCGGCCAGCATGCCCTTAAGCCGGTTCGAGTTGCCCTCGGCGACCAGCACGACGCCCGCCTTGCCCACCGCGCGGTGGATGACGTCCTGGTTGCGGTTCATCGCCACCGCGGGAGTCACCGACCAGCCGCGGCCCACGTTCTCCAGCACCGCCGCCGCCGCGCCCGGCTGGCCCTCCATCTGTCCGAAGGCGGCCCGCTCGGCACGGCGGCCGAAAATGATCGCCATCGCGAGGAAGGCCAGGACGAAGCCCAGGATGCCCAGGAAGATCGGGTGGCCGATCCAGAAGCCGATCGCGAGAAGGACACCGAAGGTGACAATCCCCACGCCGGCGACGACAAGTGTGACCTTCGGGTCGACCCGTTTGGTCATCTTGTAGGTCAGGGCGATCTGCTTCAGCCGCCCGGGGTTCTCGGATGTTTCCTTCCTCGCCATACAGCGAAGTTTACGTGGCCTGGGAAGCCCCGGTGGACACGGCCTCCAGCACGTGTTCCGCCTCGTCCCGGTCCTTGGCCCGGCGCCGGTCCTCGAGGACGGCCGTCCAGGCGTTGCGGCGGGCGGTGCGCTGTCCGCCGCGCAGCAGCAGACCTTCCAGGACGAGGAGCGCGTCGGTGACGGATGGGCGTACGGGCGCGGCCGGCATGGATACCCCTCGGAAGCGGCGGATGATCGTTACGCACAACGTATAAGCAGGGCGTGGCTCAATCGTTACCCAATGGTGTTACCAGCGCGTGACTGGCCGGTCAAACACCGATGAAGCCCTGCTGCGGCTCATATTCCGCCCTTGACCTGCGGCGTTGTCGAAGCCCTCGAAACTGTGTGTGCTCGCAATCACACAGCGTGTTGCTCACATGGCCGCCCGCCGACGGAACGTGACGGCGGACGGCGACGGAGGGTCAGACGGCCGGCGAAGCCACGGCGACATTGCGCCGCTCGATGGCCTGCTGGTACAGACGGCCGGCGCGGTACGAGGAGCGGACCAGCGGGCCGGACATGACACCGGCGTAACCGATCTCGTCCGCCTCCTCCTTGAGCTCCACGAACTCCTGGGGCTTCACCCAGCGCTCCACGGGGTGGTGCCGCGGGGAGGGCCGCAGGTATTGGGTGATGGTGATCAGCTCGCAGCCCGCGTCATGGAGGTCCTGGAGCGCCTGGCTGATCTCCTCGCGCTCCTCGCCCATGCCCAGGATCAGGTTGGACTTGGTGACCAGGCCCGCCTCGCGCGCCTTGGTGATCACCTCGAGCGAGCGCTCGTAACGGAAGCCGGGGCGGATGCGCTTGAAGATCCGCGGCACGGTCTCGACGTTGTGCGCGAGCACCTCGGGACGGGCCGAGAAGACCTCGGCGAGCTGCTCGGGGACCGCGTTGAAGTCCGGGATCAGCAGCTCCACACCGGTGTCCGGCATCAGGGAGTGGATCTGGCGCACGGTCTCCGCGTAGAGCCAGGCGCCGCCGTCCTCCAGGTCGTCACGGGCGACGCCGGTGATGGTCGCGTACTTCAGCTCCATGGTGCGTACGGATTCGGCCACCCGGCGCGGCTCGTCGCGGTCCAGGGCCTGCGGCTTGCCGGTGTCGATCTGGCAGAAGTCGCAGCGCCGGGTGCACTGGTCGCCGCCGATGAGGAAGGTCGCCTCGCGGTCCTCCCAGCACTCATAGATGTTCGGACAGCCCGCCTCCTGGCACACGGTGTGCAGGCCCTCCCGCTTCACCAGGCCGTGCAGCTCGGTGTACTCGGGACCCATCTTCGCCCGGGTCTTGATCCACTCGGGCTTGCGCTCGATGGGGGTCTGGCTGTTCCGGACCTCCAGGCGCAGCATCTTGCGTCCGTCGGGTGCGACTGCGGACACGTCCGGCACTCCTCTTTGCTTGACTCTGCTTGGCGGCTCGGCGTGGCGAGTTTGCCGGCGGGCTTGTCAATCGTCGGCGGTCACCAGGGTACGCCCGTGGTTCGTACGGATTTACGTCAAGGGCAACCGAACGCCGCGAGGACGCATTCCCGCAGGGGCCGTCCCGGAAGGGCCGCCCCGGAACGATCCGGAACGGCCCGGAACGGCCCGGGAGCGTCAGACCGCGCGCGGCAGCGGGACGGATGCCTCCAGGACCTCCCGCAGATGCCGCTCGACCACCGGCAGCACCTCGGCGATCGGCACGTCCCGGCCCAGCTCCTCCGAGAGCGAGGTCACACCCGCGTCCCGGATGCCGCACGGCACGATCCGGTCGAACCAGGTGTTGTCCGGATTGCAGTTGAGCGAGAAGCCGTGCATCGTCACGCCCTTGGCGATCCGCACCCCGATGGCGGCCAGCTTGCGGTCCTCGCGGCGCTGCCCGGCGTTGGACGGGGCGTACTCCGGCCCGTTCAGCCGTGCGTCGAACTCCTCGTCCTCCAGCCGCGGGTCGAAGTCCAGCTTCAGCCCGCCGAGCGCGGGGCGCTGGTCCACCGGGTCGCCCAGCACCCACACCCCGCTGCGGCCCTCCACCCGGGTGGTCTCCAGACCGAACTCCGCACAGGTGAGCAGCAGCGCGTCCTCCAGGCGGCGGACATGCGCGATGACGTCCACCGGGCGCGGCAGCTTGAGGATCGGATAGCCGACCAGCTGGCCCGGGCCATGCCAGGTGATCTTGCCGCCACGGTCCACGTCCACCACCGGGGTGCCGTCCAGCGGCCGCTCGCTGTCGGCCGTGCGCCGCCCCGCCGTGTAGACCGGGGGGTGCTCCAGCAGCAGACAGGTGTCGGGGATCTCGTCCGCGAAGCGGGCGGCGTGCACCCGGCGCTGCTCCTGCCACGCCTCCTCGTAGTCCACGGCGTCCGCGCCGAAGCCCAGGTGGATGTAGCGCAGAGCCGACGAGCCGGGGGCCGACCCCGGGGAAGACGTGGTCACGGCGGTCACGGCAAGCTCCTTCTCGACCCGGTCGGATGGGGTGGCGGAGCCTCGCGGCGGCGCCCCCGCCACTGTACGACCGTGTCCCCTTACGTCCGCACCCGGCTCGTTCTCACACGATCGGATGAATGGAGCCGGACGGCCACGATCAGCCCTCGAGCGGCGGTTACATTCGCGCCGTTCCACAGAGCGATCAGGGAGACCGGCAGGCTGATGACGGAACGACCCCCGCAGCGCATTCCCAATCGTCAGCTCGCCGCGCTCATCGCCGAGGCGGGCTTCTCCAACGCCGGGCTCGCCCGGCGGGTGGACCAGCTCGGACTGGAGCACGGTCTGGACCTGCGGTACGACAAGACATCGGTGACCCGGTGGCTGCGCGGACAGCAGCCACGCGGCACCACCCCGGCGCTGATCGCCGAGGTGTTCACCCGGCGGCTGGGACGCCGGCTGACCGCCCAGGACCTGGGGCTGGACGCGTGTGCGCCGGTCTACGCGGGGCTGGAGTTCGCCGCCACCCCGCAGGAGGCGGTGGACATCGTCAGCGGGCTGTGGCGCAAGGACTCCGGAAGCCATGCGGAGCTGCGGAAGATCGCGTTCACCCCGGCGGGTCTCGTCGTCCCCAGCCGCGACTGGCTGATCGGACGGCCCGACGAGCGGGTGGCGCGCGGTGAGCCACCGGCGGGCGGCGCTCCGGCGGGGGCGGCGGTGGGAGCCGGGGCCGGGCCGGGGTCCGGGGCCGGGCGG
>NZ_BAAAIF010000067.1:0-59783 GCF_039525925.1 Streptomyces javensis
AACGCCTCCCGGGCCGGTACGCCCTCCGGAGCCGGCGGGGCGGCGTCCTCCGCCGCCCGCGGAAGGTCCCAGGCGGCCCGCGCCGCGCTGCCGGCCTGGAGTTCGTCCAGCAGCTCCCGTTCCCCGCGTCCGCGCATCAGGAGCAGCACATACGGATCCTCGTCCAGCAGCCGGGCGAGCTGGTAGCACAGCGCCGCGGTGTGCGGGCAGTGGTCCCACGCCTCGCAGCCGCACTCCGGCTCCAGATCGCCTATCCCCGGCAGCAGTTCGACGCCCACGGCCGCCGCGTCCTCGGCCAGTTGCGGAGGCATGTCGCGGTCCAGCAGCGCGGCGATATGGCCGGAGCGGTCCGCGACCACCTCCAGCAGCCGGTCCCATTCCGCGCCGGTGAACTCCCGCAGCAGTACATCGGACCGGTAAGGCGTGCGGTCGCGGTCCCGCACCACGGCGGTGACCCGGCCGGGGCGTACGCACACCGCGCCCACCGCTCCCTCGCGCGCCTGCCTGCGGCCGCGCTTCAGCTGCTCGCCGTCCAGCGCCGTGTCCTCCAGGGCCTTCAGCCACGCCTGCCCCCACCAGGTGCGGGCGAAGCCGCGGCCACGGGCGGGCGGCAGCGCGGCGAAGGTGCGCTCGGACTCGGTACCGCTCATCGTTCCGTCCCCCTCAGCTCCACGAGCTCCGCCAGCTCGGAGTCGGTCAGTTCGGTCAGCGCGCCCTCGCCGGAGCCGAGCACGGCGTCCGCCAGTTCCCGCTTGCGCGCCAGCATCGCGGCGATGCGGTCCTCCACGGTCCCCTCCGCGATGATGCGGTGGACCTGTACCGGCTGGGTCTGGCCGATGCGGTACGCGCGGTCGGTGGCCTGCGCCTCGACGGCCGGGTTCCACCAGCGGTCGTAGTGCACGACATGCCCGGCCCGGGTCAGGTTGAGCCCCGTGCCCGCCGCCTTCAGCGACAGCAGGAACACCGGGACCTCGCCGTCCTGGAAGCGCCGCACCATCTCCTCGCGCCGCGCCACCGGCGTACCGCCGTGCAGCAGCTGGGCCGGCACCCCGCGCGCGGCCAAGTGGCCCTCGAGGATGCGCGCCATCTGGACGTACTGGGTGAAGACCAGGACGCTCGCGCCCTCGGCCAGGATGGTGTCCAGCAGCTCGTCGAGCAGCTCCAGCTTGCCGGAGCGCCCGGGGACCACCGGCCGGTCCTCCTTCAGATACTGCGCGGGGTGATTGCAGATCTGCTTCAGACCGGTGAGGAGCTTGACGATGAGCCCGCGCCGGACGAGGCCGCCGGTGCCGGAGATCTCGGCGAGGATCTCGCGCACCACCGCCTCGTAGAGCCCGGCCTGTTCCTTGGTGAGCGCGACGGCCCGGTCCGTCTCGGTCTTGGGCGGCAGCTCGGGGGCGATACCGGGGTCGGACTTGCGGCGCCTGAGCAGGAAGGGGCGGACCAGTTTCGCCAGCCGCGCGGCGGCCTCGGGGTCGCTTCCGCTCTCCACGGCCTGGGCGTAGCGCCTGCGGAACGCGCCGTGGGTGCCCAGCACGCCCGGCGTGGTCCAGTCGAGGATCGCCCACAGTTCGGAGAGGTTGTTCTCGATGGGCGTTCCGGAGAGCGCCACGCGGGCCTTCGCGCCGATGGTGCGCAGTTGCCGCGCCGTCGCCGAGAACGGGTTCTTCACATGCTGCGCCTCGTCCGCGACCACCATGCCCCACGGCCCGGCCTCGGCCAGCCGCTGGGCGTCGAGCCGCATCGTGCCATAGGTGGTGAGCACGAACTCGCCGTCCGCAAGGCCGTCCAGGCTGCGCGCGGAGCCGTGGTAGCGGCGCACCGGGGTGCCCGGCGCGAACCGCTCGATCTCGCGCCGCCAGTTGCCCATCAGCGAGGTGGGGCAGACCACCAGCGTGGGCCCGGAGGCTTCGGGGATGTCCATACGGTGCAGATGGAGGGCGATGAGGGTGATGGTCTTGCCGAGCCCCATGTCGTCGGCGAGACAGCCGCCGAGGCCGATCGAGGTCATCCGGACCAGCCAGTCCAGGCCCCGCAGCTGATAGTCGCGCAGTGTGGCGGCCAGCGCGGCGGGCTGGGCCACGGGGGTCCGCTGGGCACCGGCGGTCCCCTCGGGGTCGGCGAGGTGGTCCCGCAGGGCCTCCAGCCAGCCGGTGGCCCGCACCTCCACATCGGTGCCGTCGGCTTCCGTGCGACCGGTAAGGACGGCACCGAGGGCGTCGGCGGGGGTGAGTTTGCGGTCCTGCCGGTCCCGGACGCGGCGCGCCGCCTCGGGGTCGAGGAGGACCCATTGGTCGCGCAGCCGTACCACCGGCCGGCTGGCCTCGGCGAGGCCGTCGAGCTCGGCGCGGGTGAGCTCCTGGTCGCCCACGGCGAACTGCCAGCTGAACCGCAGCAGCGCGTCGGCGGAGAGGAAGGCGGGGAACCGGGGCCCGGCGTCGTCCCGAGCCTCGTCGTCGCCGTCCGGGCCGATGACGGCACGGGCGGTGAGCCCGCGGGCCAGCTCCCTGGGCCAGTGCACCTGGACCCCGGCGGCGTCCAGCGCCCCGGCAGCCGGCCCGAGCAGCTCGGTGACCTCCCCGTCGGCGAGGTCGAGGGCGTCGGGCACGGCCGCCGACAGCAGCGGGGCGAGCGGCGCCCAGGCGCGGGCCGCGCGCCGCAGGGTCAGCAGGGCGTCCATACGGGCGCGCGGACCGAGGGCCGGGGTGATGGGTGAGGTGCCCGCCCAGACCTCGGCGGCATCCGCGACCAGCGCCGGATCGGTGAGGCTGTGCAGCTGGAGGACGGCGCGGAAGCGCGGCCCGGCCGCCTTACCGTTCCCACCGACGCCGTGCAGCAGCTCGATACGGATCGAGAGCCGCACCCCCGCGTCGTGCCCGGCGGCCACGTCGGCGGCCCAGGCACGCTGTTCGGGCAGCCGCCGTGGTGCCGGGGCGGCGAAGGCGGGGCCGGCCGCGGCCAGTGCCGCCGCGGGCGAGCGCGGCAGCCCGTCCGCCACGCCGTCCAGGAAGGCCCGCAGATGCCGCTCGGGCTCGGGCAGCAGCACCGGACCGGAGACGGGCAGCGGCGTCGCGTGCGCGGCGGGCGGCATCGCGGCGGCCAGCTCGCGCACCCGCGTCAGATCGTCGGGGGTGAGCGGGCCGACGCGCCAGGCGTCGTGGTCGGAGGCGCTGAGCCCGGGCAGCAGCCTTCCGCGGGCCGCGAGTTGGAGGGCGAGTACGGCGGCGGCGCCCCAGAAGGCCGTGGCGGGGTCGCACTGGCCCGGACCGGCCTGCGCGGCCCGCGCCCGGGCCCGGGTGAGCACCGGCAGCGCCTCGGCCAGGGGCAGCACGAGCGCCCTTACGGTGCGCGTCCCGACGTCGAGGTCGCTGGGGCTGGGGTCAGTGGGGCCGGTGGGGTCGTCATGGGGACCGTCATCGGCGCCGTCCACCGGGACGACGACCGTCAGCTCCTCGGCGGAGCCGGTGACGGGGCCGGAAGGAAGCGCGCCGTCCGGTCGCCAGAAGGCCATCCGGCCGGTGCGTGCCGGGTCACCGGGAAGGAAGACGGCGGTGCAGCGGGAGAGTTCGGCGATGTCGGAGGGTGTTGCCGCGGAGGGTGGTGTCACAGCGCTGAGCGTTCCTCAAATTTGACTAGTCGAGCCCGGGCCGCCCGAGGGTACAGGATCACGGCGCGGTGAGGAACCGGGTGCCGTCGGTGTCCGTTGTGTGGAGTGAGTGCGGCTATGGGCCGTGAAGGAGGCGGGTGACATGTCCACACGCGCGAAGGTCGCCACCGGTGGTGTGGTGGCGGGTGTGATCCTGCTCTGGGTGTTGCCCTTCTGGGCTGCGCTGCTGGTGATCGTGGGAGTGCCGGCGGCGGCCTATCTGCTGCTGGACCCCTCCCAGCGCCGCAGGCTGAACAGGGTCACCCGTAAGCAGCTGGGCCGCTGAAACAGCTGGGCCGCTGAAACAGCTGGGCCGCTGAAACAGCTGGGCCGCTGAAGCGGCCGGGCCGCCGAGCGCGGCCGCGCAAGGCGGTCGGCCGGGCCAGGGGTCACGGGCGGAGCGCACCCGGGAGTGACCGTGCAGTGCCGATCGCGGACCGCCCGCGACCCCGTTCCGGGCCCGTACGGCGTCGTTGACCGACCCCGTACGGGAGAGGGCGGGGCGTCAAGCCCTCAGTGCGGCCGTACGGCCAGCTTGTCCAGGGCCGTCAGCAGCCCCGGCAGCTCGGGGCCGCGGCCCACCGGCAGCACCTCGCCCGGTGCGTCGTCCAGTAGCACGAACGCGATGTCGTCCGTCCGCGCCACCATGCTCCAGCCCGGCCCGTCGGCCCGGAGCGTCCGCGCGTCACCGGAGGCGAACGCCGAGCGGATCCGCCCCAGCGGCGGGGGTGAGTCCAGATAGCCGCGCGCCTCTTCGAGCACCCGCCGCACGCCCCCGTGCGGCTTCTCGCCCGGGGACACGAACGTCACGTCGCTGTCGACCTGCTCACGCCAGATCGCCCACTGGAGCGCGATCTCATCGGCGCCGAGCCGCCGCTGGGCGGGGCCCCATCGCTCGGAGTCCGGCGGCGACAGCGGCGCCCGGGAGGCGTCTTCCGCGGGGTCGGGCGCGGGATCATGAGGAGCCGGTACGCCCGGGGCGGCCACGGCCACCGCGAGCGGCCAGCCGGGAAGCGAGGCGACCACCGTACGGTCTTCGATGGCCAGGGCGTACTCCATACCGCAGTCCCAGGTCGCGATGGCGATGGCCACGAGCGACACATCGTCGGTGACCACCGTCCAGCGGGCGCCGCCGCCGTCCTGCCCCAGCACCAGTCCGTAGCCGGTGTCGTACGGCTCCAGCCCGAGCGCGGCACATGCCTCGGGATAGTCGTCGCCGAGCACGCTCGGGAATTGAGCGGGTGTCAGCAGTACCGCGGTCAGCACATACAGCGCCTCGTCGCGTGACTCCTCCGTGGCGGGCACGACAGCCTCCTCTTGCGCATGCGGATCCGATGAGCGATCCGTCGTCGCGCACCTTAACCACCCAGTAGCCACCGAGTCGAGACATCGGGAGGCGGTCGGTCCTCAGTCGTCGTTCGCCGCCCGGAGCGTGTCCAGTGTGCGTCGCAGCCAGGACAGTTCGGCCTGGCTGGTGGCCCGGGCGATGGTGAGAATGCCGCGCCGGAAGGGATCCTCGACCTCTTCCGCCCGCAGCGGGCGGTCGCCCTCGTAGAAGAAGCTCGACGGCTGCCGCAGAAAGGCCATCCGGCGCTCCAGCACCTCCGCCTGGGCCCGCGGGTCGTCGAGGTGGCGCAGGAACGCCAGCACGGTGAACCAGCGGTTCTCGTCGGTGATGTCGACGTCCGCCGGACGCGCGAGACGTCGGCGCAGCTCCGTCTGCCCCTCGGCGGTCAGCGTGAGCACGTGCCGGGGCGCGGCCCCCGCGCCCGGCTGGGTCCGGCGGGCCAGCAGACCGGCCTTCTCCAGTCGCTTGATCGCCGGGTAGAGGGTGGACTCGGCCACGGGTTTCACATGTCCGGTCAGCGCGGCGATGCGCTTGCGCAACTCATAGCCGTGCAGCGGGGCGTCGTGGAGGAAGCCCAGGATGGCGAGTTCGAGCATGGACGCATTGTGCCGCATGACCGCTGTACCTCGTAAGCACAATACATCGCTCTCGATGTATTGTCGGTGTCCGATGCGATCCGTAAGGCGGGAACGGCGGGAGGAAGGCCATGGAGCACGCCTCATTCGGCCCGGAGGGGGCCCACATCAGATGGACCGGCACGGCCGGGGGCGGGGACGGTGGCCCGCCGCGGGTGTATGTCCATGGGCTCGGCGCGACATCGGCCGTCTATCACGCCCATATAGCCGCCGTTCCGGCCCTCGCGGACCGGCGGTCGCTCTTCGTGGACCTGCCGGGCCACGGGATCAGCGACCGCCCCGCAGACTTCGGCTACACGCTGGAGGACCATGCCGACGCGCTGGCCTCGGCCCTCGACGCGGTCGGGGTGCGGGGTGCCGAGCTCATCGGGCACAGCATGGGCGGATCGGTCGCCATCGTGCTGGCGGTGCGCCGCCCGGAGCTGGTGTCCCGTCTGGTGCTCACCGAGGCCAATCTGGATCCCGGTCCGCCGCTGTCGGCGGGGAGCAGCCGGATCGCGACGTACACGGAGGACGCGTTCGTGCGCGGCGGTGGTTTCGAGGAGACCCTGGAGCGGATCGGGCCGTTGTGGCGGGCGACGATGCGGCTCGCCGACCCCACCGCCCTGCACCGCAGCGCGTGCGCGCTGGTCCGCGGCACCCGGCCGACGATGCGGAAGATGCTCCTCGGCCTGGGGGTCCCCCGTACCTTCCTCGTCGGTGGGCACGGTGAGGAGCTCACCGGGCGCGAGGAGTTGACGGCGGCCGGGGTGACGGTACGCACCGTACCCGGAGCGGGGCACAACGTGATGTTCGACAACGCCCCCGGCTTCGCGGCGGTGGTCGCGGGTCAGCCCTGAGCGGACCGCTCGGGTCGGCCGTTCCGGTCCGGTCGGCCGGACCGAACCTCAGCGGACTTCGCGGACGGCGAGCGCCAGAAAGCGTGTGTCCTCGTCGGTGTACGACTCCAGCCGCCAGCCGGCGCCCGCAAGCAACGGCCGCAGCCGGGGCTCCGCCCGCAGGTCGTCGGGGGTGAGGGCGCGGCCGTGGCGGGCGGCGAGGGCGGCCCGCCCCACCGGATGGAACAGCGCGAGCCGTCCGCCGGGGCGCACCACACGGGCCAGTTCGCGCAGGTTCTCGCGCGGGTCGGAGAGATGGGAGATCAGCCCGGCGGCGAACACCGCGTCGAGGCAGCCGTCGCGCAGCGGCAGCCGTGCCACATCGGCGAGGGCGAGACCCGCGAAGCCGTCCCGGCCCTCGCGCAGGGCGGCGTCCAGCATGGCGGGCGTGAGGTCCACTCCGAGGACGGTTCCCTCGGGGCCGGCCGCGGCGCGCAGCGCGGGCAGGGCACGCCCCGTTCCGCACCCCGCGTCGAGTACCGCGTCCCCGGGGCGGAGCCCGAGGTCGGCGACGGCGGCCGCGTAGGCGGGGCCGTCATCCGGGAAGCGGCGGTCCCAGTCGGCCGCCCTGGGGGTGAAGAAGTCCCGTACGTCGGCCGCGCTGTTTCCACGGGAGGGCTCATGTGGCACGGAAACTCCTCGGGACACCTTGGATACGACGGTGAAACGCTGCGCTGAGCAAGCAGCCTACGCCCGCTTTGAGTGCAGATTCGGACGCTCATCGATCGCTCTGGCATCTGACTCTGTCAATTTTCAACAGGTTCCGTAATGCGCCCTCAATGTGCGCCCCCGCCGGGTCTAGCGTCCCTGGCCCAGGGGGACACCTGGAGCGCCGCCCGGCGCGGCGCATCCCGACCGAGGGAGACCGCCCATGACCAAGCCGCGCAGCGCCGCCGCACGCTCCATGGCCGATCTCGACCGGATCCTGGACGATCTGGTGGCCGGGGCCGCAGGCGTACGCCATGCCGTGGTGCTCTCCCGGGACGGGGCGACCGTCAGCGCGTCCGGTGGGCTCTCCCGCCATGAGGCCGAGCACCTGGCCGCCGTCGCCTCCGGATTCCACGGCATCGCCGCGAGCGCCGGGCGCCGGGGGCGCGGCGGCCCGTCCCGGCGGACGATGATTGAGATGGCGGCGGGCACCCTCTTCGTCGCGGCGCTTGCCGACGGCGCGTGCCTGGCCGTGCTGGGCGCCGCGGGTGCCGAGCCGGCCGCGATCGCCGAGGAGACGGCCCGGCTCGTGCCCCTGGTGGACCGGCGGCGCGTCCCATGGCCCTGCCGACGGTTCGGCCGGATGCGCCGGGGTACCCGCAACGGCCGTCGGAAGATCATTCCGACGGCCACGGCGACGACTACGGCGAAGGGATGCGGTGATGCGAGCAGTGACCTGGCAGGGCCGACATGATGTGCGGGTCGAGACCGTGCCCGACCCCGTCCTCAAGGAGCCGACGGACGCGATCGTCCGGATCACCACCACCGGGCTGTGCGGGTCCGATCTGCATCTGTACGAGGTGCTCACGCCGTTCATGACCCCCGGCGACATCCTCGGCCACGAGCCGATGGGAATCGTGGAGGAGACCGGCCCGGAGGTGACGCAGATCAAACCCGGCGACCGCGTGGTGGTCCCGTTCCAGATCGCCTGCGGGCACTGCTGGATGTGCCGCTCCGGTCTGCCGACGCAGTGCGAGACCACCCAGGTCGCCGAGCACGGCATGGGGGCGGAGCTCTTCGGCTACACCAAGCTCTACGGCGCGGTGGCCGGCGGCCAGGCGGAATACCTGAGGGTGCCGCAGGCCCAGTACGGCCCGATCAAGGTGCCCGAAGGAGTCCACGACGACCGCTTCGTCTATCTGTCCGACGTGCTGCCTACGGCATGGCAGGCGGTCGAGTACGCGGAGGTGCCGCGCGGCGGCACGCTCGCGGTCCTGGGGCTGGGCCCCATCGGGCTCATGGCCTGCCGGGTGGCGAAGGTCCAGGGGCTGGCCGACCGGGTCATCGGCGTGGACCTCGTCCCCGAGCGGCTGCGCCGGGCGCGCGCCGACGGCGTCGAGGTCCATGACCTCAATGACTTCTCACGCCAGGAGGACCTGGTCGAGGCCGTCCTCTCGACCACCGGCGGCCGCGGACCGGACGCGGTCATCGACGCGGTGGGCACGGAGGCCCACGGCAGCCCGCTGGGTCGGACCGCCCAGCGGGCCACGGGTCTGCTGCCACGGGAATGGGCCGCCAAGCTCACGGAGAAGGCCGGGGTCGACCGGCTGGCGGCGCTGCGGCTGGCCATCGCGCTGGTGCGGCGCGGCGGAACGATCTCCCTCAGCGGGGTCTACGGCGGGATGGCCGATCCGCTGCCGCTGCTGACCATGTTCGACAAGCAGATCCAGCTGCGGATGGGCCAGGCGAACGTGCGGCGCTGGGCCGACGACATCTTCCCGCTGCTCACGGACGACGACCCGCTGGGCGTCGACGGGTTCGCCACCCACCGTGTGCCGCTGGAGGAGGCCCCCCGCGCCTATGAGATGTTCCAGCACAAGGAGGACGGTGCGATAAAGGTCCTCATGCGCCCGTAAACGTCGGATGGGCGGGGGTGCGTCATGAAGGGATGGATTTCGGTCGAATCCCGCTACTCGGCGACTCCGGAGAGCGCGAGCACCTTGTCGATGCGCACCCTGACCAGCAGCTCCCCCGGCACGCCGTTGCGGGCGCCGTACTCCTCGGCCCGGTCCTCGCCCATGTAACGGGCGGCGATCCTGGTGGCCCAGTCGCGGACCTGACCCAGATCGTCGATCAGCTCGGCGCGTCCCCGCAGGGTGACGAAGGCGAACGGCGGCCTGTCGTCGTCCACACAGATGGTGAGCCGGCCGTCCCGGGCCAAGTTGCGTCCCTTGACCGTCTCCTGACCTGTGTTGAAGACGAGGTCGTCACCGTCGAGCAGGAACCACACGGGGGCGAGGTGCGGACTTCCGTCGGCCCGCACGGTCGCCAGCTTCGCGGTGCGGGTGCCCTCCGTGACGAACTTCTGCCACTGATCCTTGGTCATGTTCTGTGCCATGTCCCCATCCTGCGTCAATCAGCGCACAAGCGTGGGGTGCCGGGCGGGGTGGGTTGCCCAGACGGCGGCAGTGAGAAAGGCTGGCACGCAGCTGAAGGGAAATCGGGGAGGAATCCGATATGGCAGTGAACAAGGGACTCGACTGGTTACTGGACGACCTGACCGAGCGGATCGCGGAGATACGGCACGCGCTGGTGCTGTCCAACGACGGGCTGGTGACGGGGGCGAGCTCCACGCTGGTGCGCCAGGACGCCGAGCACCTGGCCGCGGTGGCCTCCGGGTTGCACAGCCTCGCCAAGGGGTCCGGGCACCACTTCCGGACGGGCCGGGTGCGGCAGACGATGGTCGAGTTCGACGAGGGCGTCCTCTTCGTCACGGCGGCGGGGGACGGCAGCTGTCTGTGCGTGCTCACCGGGCCGGACGCGGATGTGGGGCAGGTCGCCTACGAGATGGCGCTGCTGGTCAACCGGGTGGGGGAGCACCTGGGAGTCGAGGCCAGGCAGGAGAGCGGCGCACCCAGCTGATACCGCGCGGAAGTTATCCACAGGCCTGACCGAAGATCTTGCTTCGCGGCTATCGTCGTCACTGTCAGTGATTGAGGCAGTGCGGGGGAGGACGTCGCATGGCAGTGCGGGTGGATCAGGAGCTGCGGGAGAGCCAGGGACCGTGGAGCCCGGAGTGGCTCGGCGAGCCGAGCGTACCGGGACGGGCGAGCGGGCCGGGAGACCCTGGCGGGCCTGCGGGGCCGGGCGGATCGGGCGAGAGCGTCGCGTTCGGCGCGGCGGCCCGGGCGCTGGGGCTCAACACGCGGGAGTTCGAGCTGGCCGTTCAGTTGGGGGAAGTGCGCACCGTCACCACCGGTCTGGGCCGGCGGGTGGCGTGCGAGGAGTTGAGGCGGGTGACCGCCGCCGAGGGCTTCCCGGAAGCGCTCATCGCCCGTCTCCGCGTGGTCGGCACCGCGGAGAGCGCGGACCTGCTCGGCATTACCCAGGGGCGGCTGACCCGCCTCGCGCGCGGGGGTTTCTTCGCCCCCGTCCGGTTCTATGTCAATCGCTATCGGGCCGTCGTATGGCTCTACCTGGCGTCGGACCTGACCGAGTTCGCCGTCAGGCAGCCGGAGTTGCTGAGCGGACGCACCCCGCCGGGGTTGAGCGCCGCCCTGGCCGCGGGGGAGGACTGGCGGGCCGCCAAATGGCGCAGCCGTAGGATCGGCCAGCTGCTCGCCCAGACCGACGATCCCTGGGAGCGGGCCGCGGTGCTGGCCTCGGTGCTGGGCTCCGTCGAGCTGGCCTCGGCCGTGGCCGACCCGTATGAGCGGGCCCATCTGCGGGAGCTCCGCCCCGCACTCGTCCGGATGCGCCCCGATGCGGGCGCGGTCCGGGATGTCATCGACATGGTGGTGACGGCGGACGACCCACGGGAGATCAGGCGCTATCGGGCCGCCCTCGCCTCGTCGCTGGACGATGCCCGCCGGGCCCGGTCCGCGCCACGCCCGGACGCCGGGCCGCAGTCGGCGCTCGATGACCGCACCCCGGTTCCGGGACGCCCGCGGAGCCTGTGGCAGAAGCTGATCGGCAGGCGATGAGACACGGTGCGGCACATCCGTGTGGGTCACATCACGGCGCGGCACATCACGGGGCGGCACACCACCGTGGGTCTCAGCCCTCGTCCGTGGTGCCTTCGGCGGGCCGCAGCGGGCGGAACAACCCCTCTTGCACCACGGACACCAGGAGCCGACCCGCGCGGTCGTAGATCCGGCCGCGCGCCAGTCCCCGGCCACCCGTGGCCACGGGCGACTCCTGCTCGTAGAGAAACCACTCATCGGTGCGGAACGGCCGGTGGAACCACATGGCGTGATCCAGCGAGGCCATGTCAAAGCCCCGTGGGCCCCACAGCGGCTCGACCGGCACCCGCACCGCGTCCAGCAGCATCATGTCGCTCGCATAGGTGAGCGCACAGGTGTGCACCAGCGGGTCGTCCCCGAGCGGCCCCACCGCGCGCATCCATACGGCGCTGCGCGGTTCCGCACCCTTGAGCTCCTCGTCCGTCCAGCGCAGCCGCTCCACATAGCGGATGTCGAAGGGCTGTCGGCGCTCCATGCGGGCGAACGCCTCGGGCAGCGTGCCCAGATGGGTGCGGACCTCGTCGGCGAGGGTCGGCAGACCTTCCGGCCCAGGCACATCCGGCATCGGCAGCTGCTGCTCGATACCCGGCTCAGCAGAATGAAAGGAGGCCGTCAGATTGAAGATCGTGCGACCCTGCTGGATGGCGATGACCCGGCGGGTGGTGAAGGAGCGCCCGTCCCGGATCCGCTCCACCTGGTACACGATGGGCACGCCCGGCCGACCCGGCCGCAGGAAGTACGCGTGCAGTGAGTGCACCGGACGCTGCCCGTCGGTGGTCCGGCCGGCGGCCACCAGCGCCTGGCCCGCCACCTGCCCGCCGAACACCCGCTGGAGCGACTCATCGGGGCTGCGGCCACGGAAGATGTCCAGCTCGATCCGTTCCAGATCGAGCAGATCGACCAGGCGCTCGGCGGGATTGGTCATCGCTGGTGCTCCTTCACTGAGGGGGCCGGGCCGGTCCCCGGCGTGGACCGCGTCCAGGAGGCTACAGTTGGCCCACTTCGGTGACCCGGACCACCGCCCGGCCCTCCTCGTCGGAGGCGGCGAGATCGACCTCCGCCGAGATGCCCCAGTCGTGGTCGCCGTTCGGGTCGTCGAAGGTCTGCCGCACCCGCCACAGACCGTGCTCGGGGTCCTCCTCGATCCGCAGCAGCTTCGGCCCGCGGGCCTGCGCTCCGGTGCCGAGCTCCTCGTACTCCTCCCAGTACCCGTCCATCGCCTCGGCCCAGGCGTCCTCGTCCCAGCCGGCGTCGGCGTCCATCTCCCCGAGCTCGGCGACCTTGTCCAGCGCGGCCAGCTCCACCCGGCGGAACATGGCGTTGCGCACCAGCACACGGAAGGCGCGGGCGTTGGCGGTGACCGGCCTGACCTGGTCGGCGCGCTCCTGCGCCTCCTCCGCCGACTCCTCCTCCGGGTTGGCCAGCTGCTCCCACTCGTCCAGGAGGCTGGAGTCGACCTGCCGCACCATCTCGCCGAGCCAGGCGATGATGTCCTGGAAGTCATCGGACTTCAGATCGTCCGGCACCGTGTGGTCCAGGGCCTTGAAGGCGCTGGCCAGGTAGCGCAGCACAATGCCCTCGGTCCGCGCCAGGTCGTAGAACGAGGTGAACTCGGTGAAGGTCATCGCCCGCTCGTACATGTCGCGGATCACCGACTTGGGCGAGAGCGGATGGTCGCCGACCCATGGATGGCTCTTGCGGTAGAGCCCGTACGCGTGGAAGAGCAGTTCCTCCAGCGGCTTGGGGTGGGAGATGTCCTGGAGTCGCTCCATGCGCTCCTCGTACTCGACGCCGTCCGCCTTCATCGCGGCCACCGCCTCACCGCGCGCCTTGTTCTGCTGCGCCGCCAGGATCTGCCGGGGGTCGTCGAGCGTCGACTCCACGACCGAGACCATGTCCAGGGCGTAGGAGGGCGATTCGGGGTCCAGCAGCTCGAAGGCGGCCAGCGCGAAGGTGGACAGCGGCTGGTTGAGCGCGAAGTCCTGCTGGAGGTCCACCGTCAGCCGGACGATCGGGGCGCCCCCGCCTTCGCCGTCCCCGGGCTTCACCTGCTCGACCACCCCGCCGTCCAGCAGCGAGCGGTAGATCGCGATCGCCCGGCGGATGTGCCGCAGCTGGTTCTTGCGCGGCTCGTGGTTGTCCTCCAGCAGGCGGCGCATTCCCTCGAAGGCGTTGCCGGGACGGGCGATGACCGACAGCAGCATCGCGTGGGTGACCCGGAACCGGGAGGTGAGCGGCTCGGGGTCGGAGGCGATGAGCTTCTCGAAGGTGTTCTGGCCCCAGTTGATAAAGCCCTCCGGTGCCTTCTTGCGGACCACCTTGCGGCGCTTCTTCGGATCGTCCCCGGCCTTGGCGAGCGCCTTCTCGTTCTCGATGACGTGCTCGGGCGCCTGGGCCACCACAAAGCCCGCGGTGTCGAAGCCGGCCCGTCCGGCCCGGCCCGCGATCTGGTGGAACTCCCGGGCCCGCAGCGTCCGCACCCGCTGACCGTCGTACTTGGTCAGTGCGGTGAACAGGACGGTGCGGATGGGCACATTGACGCCCACGCCCAGGGTGTCGGTACCGCAGATGACCTTGAGCAGCCCGGCCTGCGCCAGCTTCTCCACCAGCCGCCGGTACTTGGGCAGCATGCCCGCATGGTGCACACCGATCCCGTGCCGGACGTAACGGGACAGGTTGCGGCCGAACTTGGTGGTGAACCGGAAATTGCCGATCAGCGAGGCGATCTCGTCCTTCTCGGCACGCGAGCACATATTGATGCTCATCAGCGCCTGGGCCCGCTCGACCGCCGCCGCCTGGGTGAAGTGCACGATGTAGACGGGCGCCTGCTGGGTCTCCAGCAGCTCGGTCAGTGTCTCCGTCAGCGGCGTCGTCCGGTACTCGTAGCTCAGCGGCACCGGCCGGGTCGCGGACCGCACGACCGCGGTGGGCCGTCCGGTGCGCCGGGTCAGATCCTCCTCGAACCGGCTCACATCACCGAGCGTCGCCGACATCAGGATGAACTGCGCCCTCGGCAGCTCCAGCAGCGGGATCTGCCACGCCCAGCCCCGGTCCGGCTCCGCATAGAAGTGGAACTCGTCCATCACCACCTGGCCGATGTCGGCGTCCTTGCCGTCCCGCAGGGCGATGGACGCCAGCACCTCGGCCGTACAGCAGATGACCGGCGCGTCCGCGTTGACCGACGCGTCGCCGGTGAGCATCCCGACGTTCTCGGTGCCGAAGAGCTTGCACAGCTCGAAGAACTTCTCCGAGACCAGGGCCTTGATCGGCGCGGTGTAGAAGGTGACCTCGTCCCGGGCCAGGGCGGCGAAGTGGGCGCCCGCCGCCACCAGGCTCTTCCCCGAGCCGGTGGGGGTCGAGAGGATGACATTCGCCCCGGACACCACCTCGATCAGCGCTTCCTCCTGGGCGGGGTACAGCGAGATGCCCCGCTCCTCGACCCAGGTGGAGAACGCCTCGAAAAGCGCGTCGGGGTCGGCGTCGCTCGGCAGCTGATCGATAAGAGTCACGCACCTATACTGCCTGGTTTCCCCGCCGGGACGGGAACCGGCTATACGTGCGAAGATCGTCCGCCGCTAGGCTGTGCCGGGCCGAAGCAGTCAACTCCCGCTCGGAAGCGGGAAAGAACAGGGGCGGGGTACGACCATGATGGGACCGGCGCATTCGCTGTCCGGGGCGGCGGCCTGGCTGGGGGTGGGGGCGGCGGCCGCGGCGGCCGGCCACGCGATGCCCTGGCCGGTGCTGGTCGCCGGCGCGCTGATCTGCGCGGGAGCGGCGCTCGCCCCCGACCTCGACCACAAGGCGGCGACCATATCGCGCGCCTTCGGGCCCATCTCGCGGGCTCTGTGCGAGGTGATCGACAAGATCTCGTACTCCGTCTACAAGTCGACCAGGAAGGCGGGCGACCCGCGCCGCTCCGGCGGCCACCGCACCCTCACCCACACCTGGGTATGGGCGGTGCTGATCGGCGCCGGAGCCTCGGCGCTCGCGATGATCGGCGGTCGCTGGGCGGTGCTGGGCATCCTCTTCGTGCACATGGTGCTGGCCGTCGAGGGGCTGCTGTGGCGGGCGGCGCGGGTCTCCAGCGATGTGCTGGTGTGGCTGCTCGGGGCGGCCAGCGCCTGGATCCTCGCCGATGTGCTGCACAAGCCCGGCAATGGCTCGGACTGGCTGTTCAGCGCACCGGGCCAGGAGTACCTCTGGCTGGGCCTGCCGATCGTGCTCGGCGCCCTGGTCCACGACATCGGGGACGCGCTGACCGTCTCCGGCTGCCCGATCCTGTGGCCCATCCCGATCGGCCGCAAGCGCTGGTACCCGATCGGTCCGCCGAAGGGGATGCGGTTCCGGGCCGGAAGCTGGGTCGAGTTGAAGGTGCTGATGCCGGTCTTCATGCTGCTCGGTGGCATGGGCGGACTGGCCGCCCTCGGCGTGATCTGAACCCCGGCCGGGGCCGGAGTGACGGCGGACCGGACCGGGGCGGTCCCGGAGGGCATCGCAGTGGCCACGCCGGGGCGCGGCCACCCCTCCGGCTACTGGTGCCAGGAGCGCCACAGCGCGGCGTACGCCCCGTCCGCCGCGACGAGTTCGTCATGGCTGCCCAGCTCGGTGATCCGGCCGCTCTCCACCACGGCGATCACATCCGCGTCATGCGCGGTGTGCAGCCGGTGGGCGATCGCCACCACGGTCCTGCCCTCCAGCACCCGGCCCAGCGACCGCTCCAGATGGCGCGCCGCCCGCGGGTCCAGCAGCGAGGTGGCCTCGTCCAGCACCAGCGTATGCGGATCGGCCAGCACCAGCCGGGCCAGCGCGATCTGCTGCGCCTGCGCGGGGGTGAGCGCGAGACCGCCCGAGCCGACCTCGGTGTCCAGGCCCTCGTCCAGCGCGCGGGCCCAGCCGTCGGCGTCGACCGCGCCCAGCGCCGCCCACAGCTCGGCGTCCTCGGCGTAGGCACGCGCCAGCAGCAGATTGTCCCGCAGCGAGCCCACGAAGACATGGTGCTCCTGGTTGACCAGGGCCACATGCTCCCGGACCCGCTCGGCCGGCATCCGCGCCAGCTCCGCATCCCCCAGGGTCACCCGGCCGGTGCGCGGGGAGTAGATCCCGGCCAGCAGCCGCCCCAGGGTGGACTTCCCCGCCCCGGACGGGCCCACCAGCGCCAGCCGCGTCCCCGGGGCCACCCTCATGGACACCTCGTGCAGCACATCGTTGCCCTCGTGGTAGCCGAACCGCACCTCGTCCGCCCGCACCTCGCGGCCACCGGGGACCACCCCCTCGTCGGCGGGGCCCTCCTCGATCTCCCGCACCCCCACCAGCCGGGCCAGCGACACCTGCGCGACCTGAAGCTCGTCGTACCAGCGCAGGATCAGCCCGATCGGCTCGACCAGCATCTGCGACAGCAGCGCCCCGGTGGTCAGCTCGCCGATCGACATCCAGCCCCGCATCACACACAGGCCGCCGATCATCAGCACCGAACCGGTGATCAGCGTGTAGCTCACATTGATCACCGGGAAGAGCACCGAGCGCAGCCAGAGTGTGTAGCGCTCCCATGCCGTCCACTGCCGGATGCGCAGCTCGGACTGGGCGATCCGCCGGTCGCCCAGCCGGTGGGCCTCGATGGTCCGCCCGGCGTCCACGCTCTCGGTGAGGGACGCGGACACCGCCGCGTAACCCGCCGCCTCCGAGCGGTAGGCGCTCGGCGCGCGCCGGAAGTACCACCGGCAGCCGATCACCAGCACCGGAAGCGCTACCAGCACCGCGAGGCCCAGTGGGGGAGCGGTCAGGGTCAGCGCGCCGAGCAGCAGTCCGGTCCACAGCACACCGATGGTGAGCTGGGGCACGGCCTCCCGCATCGCGTTCGCCAGCCGGTCGATATCGGTGGTGATCCGGGACAGCAGATCCCCGGTCCCGGCCCGCTCCAGCACCCCCGGGGGCAGTCCCACCGACCGTACGAGAAAGTCCTCCCGCAGATCCGCCAGCATCTGCTCACCCAGCACCGCCCCGCGCAGCCGCACCAGCCGGACGAAGACGGTCTGCACCACCAGCGCCACCGCGAACAGCGCCACGGTGCGCCCGATGTGGAGATCCTTCTCGCCCTGGGAGAGATCCTCGACCACGCCGCCCAGCAGCTGCGGCCCGACCATCGAGGCGAGCACCGCGGTCGCGTTCACGGCCATCAGCACGATGAACGCGGTCCGGTGCCGCCGCAGCAGCTCACGTACGTAGGCCCGCACGGTGGTGGGCGTGCCGACCGGCAGCGTCGTCGCCGACTCCGGTGCGGCCGGGTCATAGGCGGGCGGTGCCACGCCGATCATGCCGACTCCTCGATCTGTTCCTCGATCCGCGCGATGCCCGCGAGGCCTTGGCCTGCCGCCCCGGCACCCCGCGCGGCGGACTCGCCCTCCGTCTCGCGGGTGACGACCGCGCGATACGCCGGGTCGGTGCCCAGCAGTTCGCGGTGGGTGCCCACCCCCGCCGCCTCGCCGTCGGCCACGAACACCACCCGGTCGGCCCGGTCCAGTACCAGCGGGCTGGAGGTGAACACGATGGTGGTCCGGCCCGTCCGCAGCCGCCGCACCCCGTCGGCGATCCGCGCCTCGGTGTGCGAGTCCACCGCGGAGGTCGGCTCGTCCAGCACCAGCACCTCCGGATCGGTCACCAGCGAGCGGGCCAGCGCCAGCCGCTGCCGCTGGCCACCCGACAGCGAGCGGCCGCGCTCGGTGATCCGGGTGCGCATGGGGTCGGCGTCACCCTCGTCGGCCGCCGAGGCCTGCGCCAGCGCCTCCAGCACATCGCCGCACTGGGCCGCCTCGAGTGCCTTCTCCGCCGAGACCTCCCCGGACCTCGGCACATCCAGCAGCTGGGCGAGCGTCCCCGACAGCAGCACCGGATCCTTGTCCTGCACCAGCACCGCCGTGCGCGCCGTTGCCAGCGCCACCTCGTTCAGGGCGACCCCGCCCAGCAGCGCCGATGGCGCCCCGCCGTGGTCCTCGTCGCCCGGGCCGCCGTCCGCCGGATGTCCGCCGAGCCGGTCCGCCAGCCGCCCGGCCGCGTCCGGGTCGCCGCACACCACCGCGGTCAGTACTCCGCTCGGCGCCAGCATCCCGCTCACCGGGTCGTACAGATCCCCGCCGAGTGGTCCGGTGGCCTCCCGCGCTTCCGCGCGCTCGCCCCCGTCCACGGATGCCGTCGTGTCTGCGGTGTCTGCGGTGTCTGGGGTAGCCGCAGGGTCCGTGGTGGCCACGGTGTCCTCGCCGTCCGCGGAGGAGCGCCGCAGCGCCAGCACCCGGGCCGCGCGTCGCGCGGAGGGCCGGGAGAAGGAGTACGCCATGGCGATCTCCTCGAAGTGCCGCAGCGGGAAGAGCAGAAAGGTGACCGCGCTGTAGACGGTGACCAGCTCGCCCACCTCGATCCGCCCCTGGCGGGCCAGCGACGTCCCGTACCAGACCACGCCGATCAGCAGCAGCCCCGGCAGCGCCACCTGTACGGCCGCGATCAGCGCCCACATCCGCGCGCTGCGCACCGCCGCGACCCGCACCTCCTGCGAGGCGTTCCGGTAGCGGCCCAGGAACAGCTCCTCGCCGCCGATGCCGCGCAGCACCCGCAGTCCGGCCACGGTGTCCGAGGCCAGCTCGGTCGCCCGGCCCGCCTTCTCCCGCTGGTCGTCGGCCCGGCGCGTCGCACGCGGCAGCAGCGGTAGCACGGCCAGTGCCAGCGCGGGCACACCGACCGCCACCACTACTCCCAGCGCCGGCTGGTAGAGCACCAGCGCCACGCAGAGCGCGACGGTGGTGATCGCGGCAGCGGTGAAGCGGGAAAGAGCCTCCACAAACCAGCCGATCTTCTCGACATCGCCCGTGGAGACGGCGACGACCTCACCGGCCGCCACCTTCCGGGTGAGCGCGGACCCCAGCTCCACCGCCTTGCGCGCCAGCAGCTGCTGCACCCGTGCCGCCGCCGTGATCCAGTTGGTGACCGCCGCGCGGTGCAGCATGGCGTCCCCCAGCGCGGTGACCACGGTGAGTCCCACCATCAGCGCCCCGGCCATCGCCAACCGGGAGCCGGAGCGGTCCACCACCGCCTGCACACCAAAACCGATGGCGAGCGGGAAGGACACCAGCGCGGCCATGTGCACCAGACCCCAGAGGGCCGCCTTGACCTGCCCGCCCAGCTGATTCCTGCCCAGCCAGAAGAGGAACCTCGGACCTGACCGCACGTCGGGTCGGCCGGGATCGGGGTACGGAAGATCGCGAATGTGCATGACGTCCCAAGGTCGGGCGGGCGGCGGAGGGAGGGGAGGGCAGGAGACGTGCAAGGCTGACGTTCTCACGGTGCGGAATTCAACTGGTTTTCCTGGGACCGGCCGGAACACGCCAATCCCGCATGCCGCACTGTCCTATGGGGGTGGGACCATGGGGACATGCGAATTTCCGGCACGATGTCCATGCGTGCGGCGGCCGCGACCGCCGCGGCCCTCGTCCTCCTCACGGCCTGCGGCGACGGCGGCGGTGGCGACGGCGGTGACAAGGGTGCGGACCAGGGCAAACAGGCGCTGCGCAGCGGGGCGCCCACGCCGGATCCCACGCGTATCCCGGATGTGGGGGACAAGCTCCAGTCCCGGATCCCGGACCAGTCCCGTCAGGTCGTGGCGGTCTACGGCAAAGGGGTGAACTCCGGAGACGCGACCGTGGTCCTCTACACCAAGCAGGGCAAGGAATGGGAGCGGACGCGCAGTTGGGCCGCGCACAACGGCAAGCGCGGCTGGACGACGAGCCATCACGAGGGTGACAAGCGCAGCCCGGTCGGGGTCTACACGCTCAGCGACGCGGGCGGTGTGCTGCCCGACCCCGGCGCCCGGCTGCCGTACACGGCGTCCGGCTCCTTCGCCGCGCCGCACTACTGGCCCAAGTCCCACTGGACGGACTTCAACTACGTCATCGCCATTGACTACAACCGCGTCAAGGGCACCTCGCCGCTGGACCAGACCCGGCCCGAAGGGCAGAGCAAGGGCGGCAGCATCTGGCTGCACATGGACCACGGCAGCGGCACCTCGGCCTGTGTCAGCCTCCCCAAGTCCGGTATGGAGTATCTGCTGAAGAACCTCGATCCCAAGCTGCACCCGGTCGTGGTCATGGGGGACAAGGCGCACCTGGCCGCCTGAGCGCGGGCACCGGGATGTCGGCGGTGCGGTCGCGCGGATCTCAGCAGCGGTGGTCCGGGGCGCCGGACAGCGTGTCCAGCAGCTCGCCCAGCGCCTCGCGCTGCTGATCGCTGAGCGGCGCCAGGATGTCCTCCGCGGCGGACCGGCGCGCCTCGCGCAGCGCGCGCAGCGTGGAGCGCCCGGTGTCGGTGAGCTCGACGCGCACCACCCGGCGGTTGGTCGGATCCGGTACGCGGCGCACCGAGCCATGCGCCTCCAGTGCGTCCACCAGCGTCGTCACGGCGCGCGGGACCACCTCCAGGCGCTGGGCCAGGTCCGCCATCCGCGGCGGCTGGTCGTCATGGGCGACGGTGCGCAGCAGCCGGGACTGGGCGGGGGTGATACCCAGCGGCTCCATATAGCGCTTCTGGGCGCGGTGCAGTCTGCGGGTCAGGCGCAGCAGCTGCTCCGCGAGGAGGCCGGATGTCTCGGGGGTGGGCATGATCGCAGTTTATCAGGACCGGGTTCATTGTGAGCATAGGTAACAGTGAGCTATGCTCTCAAAATCCGCGCCGACGCGGCCACGGCTCGCCCATGCCGTCACCATCCGCGCCGGCTTCCCTGCCTCCAGAAGGAGCCCATGCGCCCCGACACACCTCCGTCATGGACCCCGTCCGCACAGGAGCCCGAGCGGCCCGCCCAGGTGCGCCGCATCCTCCGGCTCTTCCATCCCTATCGCGGCCGCCTCGCCGTGGTCGGCCTGCTGGTCGCCGCCTCCGCGCTGGTCTCGGTCGCCTCGCCGTTCCTCCTCCGCGAGATCCTCGACACCGCGATCCCCGACGGCCGCACCGGACTGCTCACCCTGCTCGCCCTCGGCATGATCGCCGCGGCTGTCGTCAACAGCGTCTTCGGCGTTCTCCAGACCCTGATCTCCACCACCGTCGGCCAGCGCGTGATGCACGATCTGCGCACCGCCGTCTACGACCGGCTCCAGCGCATGCCGCTCGCCTTCTTCACCCGCACCCGCACCGGCGAGGTGCAGTCCCGTATCGCCAATGACATCGGCGGTATGCAGGCCACCGTCACCTCGACCGCGACCTCCCTGGTCTCCAACCTCACCAGCGTGGTCGCCAGCGTCGTCGCGATGCTCGCGCTCGACTGGCGGCTGACCGTCGTCTCCCTGCTCCTGCTGCCGGTCTTCGTCTGGATCAGCCGTCGCGTCGGCGCCGAGCGCAAGAAGATCACCTCGCAGCGCCAGAAGCAGATGGCGGCCATGTCCGCGATGGTCACCGAGTCCCTGTCGGTGAGCGGCATCCTGCTCGGCCGCAGCATGGGCCGGTCCGAGTCGCTCACCCAGCAGTTCGCCCAGGAATCCGAGCGCCTCGTGGGCCTGGAAGTCCGCTCCAACATGGCCGGCCGCTGGCGGATGTCCACCATCGGCATCGTCATGGCCGCCATGCCCGCGCTGATCTACTGGGCCGCGGGCATCGCCCTCCAGGCCGGTGGCCCCGCCGTCTCCATCGGCACGCTCGTCGCCTTCGTCTCGCTCCAGCAGGGGCTGCTCCGGCCCACGGTGAGCCTGTTGTCCACCGGTGTGCAGGTGCAGACCTCCCTCGCCCTCTTCGCCCGCATCTTCGAATACCTCGACCTGCCGATCGACATCACCGAGCCCGCCGACCCGGTGCGCCTGGAGAAGGTGCGCGGCGAAGTCCGCTTCGACGGCGTCGACTTCGACTACGAGAGCACGCCCCCCGACCTCTCGAAGGGCCTCTCGAAGGGCCCCTCGAAGAGCGCGTCGAAGGGCACCCTGCGCGGCATCGATCTCACCGTCCCCGCGGGCGGCAGCCTGGCGGTCGTGGGGCCGACCGGCTCCGGCAAGACGACCCTCAGCTATCTGGTGCCCCGGCTCTACGACGTGACCGGCGGCCGCCTGCTGATCGACGGTGTGGATGTGCGCGACCTCGACTTCGACTCCCTCGCCCGGGCCGTCGGCGTCGTCTCCCAGGAGACCTACCTCTTCCACGCCTCCGTCGCCGAGAATCTGCGCTTCGCCAAGCCCGACGCGACCGATGAGGAGATCGTGGCCGCGGCCGAGGCCGCCCAGATCCACGACCACATCGCCTCGCTCCCGGACGGCTATGACACCCTCGTGGGAGAGCGCGGCTACCGCTTCTCCGGTGGGGAGAAGCAGCGTCTGGCCATAGCCCGCACGATTCTGCGCGACCCGCCCGTCCTCATCCTCGACGAAGCCACCAGCGCCCTGGACACCCGCACCGAGCAGGCCGTCCAGGAGGCCATCGACTCCCTCTCGGCAGGCCGCACCACGATCACCATCGCCCACCGGCTCTCCACCGTGCGCGACGCCGACCAGATCGTCGTCCTCGACGGCGGCCGGATCGCCGAGCGGGGCACCCACGAGGAGCTGCTGGCCCAGGACGGGCGCTACGCCGCACTGGTGCGGCGCGACGCCCATCTGCCGCCGGTGGTCCCCGTCGTCTAGCCCGCTGTGGAACCTCCTGAAGGAGTTATGGGTCACGCGGGCACGGTGCCGGCCGGTGCCGAGGCGTCCGTGCCCTGCGCCGGTGCCTCGCTCACCGGATGGCAGACGATCCGACGTGTCGGGAGCTCCGGAGCGGCGGCGCCCCCGCCCCCGGAGGGCGCCGGTATGTCGGTGTCCCCGCTCCCGGAGTGAGCCGGGACCAGGTTCCTCAGCGTCTGGGAGGGCTCCAGGCCCAGCTCCTCGATCAGCACCCGGCGGCATTGCTCGTACTGCCGCAGCGCCGCGCCCCTGTTGCCGGCGGCGAGATGCGCGTTCATGAGCACGCGATGAGCGCTCTCCCGGAGGGGCTCCGCGCGTACGGCGGCGAGCCCGGCGGCGACGGCCTCGCCATGGCGGCCCGCCGCCGTCAGCCGTTCGGTCATCGCCTCCAGGGCATACAGCCGGAGTTCATGGTATTGCTCCTGTTCGACCAGCACCCACTCGTTCTCCGACCACTCCGGTAAGAGATCGGCCGAGAGAGCCTCCCGGGTCTGCGCGGTGAGGATGTCATCGCACGGCCGCGACATATCGAGCAGCCGGTGCGCGCGCGTCGCCGCCACGTGGATATCCACGTCGATGTGTTTGCAGATCGCCAGTTCCTGCGTGGACGCGTCGATGACCTGATGTCCCGTGCGCGTGGCGCGCCATAACGACGACCGGAGATTGGCGTTGGCGCGGGAGGCCGTGACATCCGGCCACAGCATCCCGGCCACATAGGTCCGGCTGCGTGGCATGTTCTGGAGGGCGAGGAACGCGAGGAGGCGCTGGGCGCTGGAGGATATGGCAACGCGATTCTGATCGACCGACAACGCGAAACTCTTGAGCAGTCTCAACGTCATGACGTGGCCTTCTGCGCTCATCGGCCCCCCGGGGCGATATTGGCTCCAGCGACCCATCCCGTGCGTCCCGTCGGGATGCCCTAAAGCCATGTTACGAGCAGATCATGATCGTGTGTCCGGCCTTTCCGCCAAAGGACGCTATATGGCCGGGCATCACCGGAACGTCGCGGCGACGTCACCCCTCCGGCTCGAGCAACTGGTCGAGCCAGGCACGCACGGCGGTGAGCACATCGTCCACCGCGCTCACCGCGCTGGGGGCCGTCTGACGCCCGTCCCCGGTCGGCACGATGCGCGCACGGAATCCATCCGGCCTGCCGCCTTCCACCCAGACCCGGAGGATCAGGACACCGGTCCGTTCTGAGGGGATTTCCATGAAAGGACAATATGCCCGTCGGTGTCACCTCGGCGTTGTCGATGTGTGTCCGGGTTCGTCATCGGCGGCGACGAGAACGGACCGGTGACGTTCGTGTGATGTGCGTATCGCGGTCCGGCCACGCCGGTCCCGGCATCCTCTCGGAGCACGCTTTCGAGCGCGGAGAGGGGGAGCATTCGCATGGGCGACTTCGGCGTCATCGCCGACGTCTCCACGGTCATCGTGGACAGCCTGACCCAGGCCCTGCGCGGGCTTAGCCAGGTGGAACCGCCGATCGCGGAACTCAACGACCTCTCCGAGACGGTCCAGACACCACCGCCCAAACTCACGGTGTTCCTCTACGAGATCGCCGAGGACCCCACCTCGCGCAACCGGCCGCCGGTGCGCTCCCAGCCACCCGATCCACCGACCACCCGCAAGCCGCCGATGGCCCTGCTGCTGCGCTACCTGGTCACGCCCTGGGGCGGTGACCAGGCCACTCAGCACCGGATGCTCGGACGGGCCCTCCAGACGTTCTACGACGACGCGATCCTGGACGGCGCACAGCTGTCCGGCAGCCTGGCGGCGAGCACCGACGCACTGCACCTCTCCCTGACCCCGCTCACCTTGGACCAGAAGTCCTGGGTCTGGTACGCGATCCAGAAGCCGTACCGGCTGTCGCTCAACTACGAGGTCCGCGTGGTCAACCTGGACTCCGCCGTTCAGACGCCGGTCCGCCCGGTGCACAACCGGGTCATCAGCGGGGCGGGGCTGCCATGAGCCGCTTCCTGCCGCTGGAGCGGTCGACGCTCTACAGCCCGGCCTGGTTCATACCCTTCGACGACCACGCCCGGCGGGTGCGCGCCGCCGGGGTCACCGTCCAGCTGGACCGCTACGACGACGGCGACTGGCTGCCGCTGGACGACGCGGCGGTGCGCACCCCCAGCGCCGCCTTCGTCTTTCCGGGTCTCGGCCGGTGCGCCGAGCCGTGGGCGGCCCGGCCGCGGCGCCACCGGGCCCGCTTCACGGCTCCCGGCTACCAGCCGCTGTACCCGGCGGACGGCCAGCCGTTCTCGGCCGCCCTGGTGGGCGTCGAGTTCCTGGTGCACCCGTATGACGACGGCCACCCGCCGCCGGTGGTGACCGAGCCCCGGCTGGTCCGGCTGCTGCCGAGCGTCTCCTTCCCGTATCCGCCGGGACTGCGCACGGTGCACGGCGCCGTGGTCGACGCGGCCACAAAGGCGCCGATCGCCAATGCGCTGGTCGAGGCCAGGGGGCGGACCAGCCGGGACCTGACGCCATGGCACGAGCGCACCCTCTCCGATGCCGCGGGCGCCTTCCGGCTGGCCCTGCGGTGGGAGGGCGAGAAGGCCGACGAGCACGCCGTCGAGGAGACATTCCGCCTCCAGGCCACCGAGCGGCCGGGCCGGTCCGGATCGCTGGTCGTGCGGTTGCCCCAGGACACCGAGCGCCGGCACGTCATAGAGATCCGCGAGAGTTAAGGAGCCGTCCATGGCGGAGTATCTGAGCCCCGGGGTCTACATCGAGGAGATCGATGCGGGCCCACGGCCGATCGCGGGGGTGAGCACCAGTACGGCCGGAATGGCCGGGGTCACCGCGCGCGGTCCGTACACCGGCAAGCCCAAACTGGTCACCAACTTCCTCGAGTTCCAGAACACCTTCGGCGGATTCCTCCGTGAGCCGGAGCCGCTGATCCGGGACACCTGGGCGAACGACCCGGCGGAAGGCGGCCGTTGGTGGCTGTTCCCGCTGGCCGTCAAGGGGTTCTTCGACAACGGCGGCCAGCGGCTGTACGTCAAGCGGGTCGCCAGCAAGCAGGCGAGCCCGTCCTCGGGGGCGCTGGGTCACGGCCTGGTGAGCCCCGTCACCGGCGATGCCGCCAAGGGCGCCACCCGCCTCGAACTCGGCCATCTCATCGGGTTCTCCGGCGTCGGGCAGCAGATCCAGATCTTCCGCGGTGACGACCAGCAGTCGATCCACACCGCCGGTGTCGCCGCCTACGACGCCACCACCCACCGGATCGAGCTGGACGCCCAGCTGCCCGCCGAGGTCAGGGCGGGCCGCGGCGACTACGTCCAGATCGGGACCCGCAGCGCGGAGCAGACACTGGAGTTCGCCGCCGTCAGCCCCGGTTCCTGGGGCGACGCGGTGCAGGTGCGGATCCAGCCGATGGCCTCCGCCGCGCTGCCGGTGCTGCCGGATCCGCAGGAGGGCGGGCTGTTCGTCACCCGGCTGGCCGCGGACGCCGCCGCCGACAGCGAGACGGTCGAGGTCGCCGCGGTGACCGGACTCGACCCCGACGAACTGCCGCCCGACGTGTGGGTGCAGATCGGCTCGGCCCGCTTCAAGGTCCAGGTCAGCCAGCCGGCGGACGGAAAGGTCACGTTGACCCTGCCGTCCGGCGCGGCCCATGAGGCGTGGCGCGGTGGACTGTTGGTGCGCCGGGTGCGCCGGGGCACCACCTCGGCGGGGACCACGCTGCGGGTCGGCGGGGCGAGCCGGCTCTACGCGGGCGCCGTCGTCCAGCTCGACGACGGCACCCATCTGACCATCCGCACCGTCGAATCGGTCGCCGCGGATGTCGTCACCCTCGACGCGAACGTGCCCGGGACGCTCTTCGAGACCGATCGGGTGCAGCTGATCGAGGCTCAGGTCGACGCCCGGTTCACCGACCCGTCCGGGACCGTGGAGACCGAGACCCACCGCAACCTCCGGCTCACCGGCGACACACCGGCCAACCTGGTGACCACCCTGGCCGGTCGCTCCCGGCTGGTGCGGGCGACGGCGCTGGGCGCCCTGTCCACCGATCCGACGAAGTTCCCCCTGCCCGCCGTCGGATCCTGGCTGACCCTGGGGCACGGGGACGACGCCTACCCGAGCCTGAGCGTGGCCGACTTCGTCGGCGAGGACGGCGGCAGCGGCAAGCGCACCGGGATTGCCGCGCTGGAGGACATCGACGAGGTGGCCGTCTGCGCCGTGCCCGGCATGTGGTCGGGCACGGTGGAATCGGCCCTGGTCACCCACTGCGAGCTGCTCAAGGACCGGTTCGCGATCCTCGATCCGCAGGACGGCCTGGACCTCGAGGACGTGCAGGCGTTCCGCGAGCGGTTCGACACCAAGTACGCCGCGCTCTACCACCCGTGGCTGGTCACCCGCGACCTGTCGACGGACCGCGATGTCGAGGTGCCGCCCTCGGGCCACATGGCCGGGATCTACGCGCGCGTGGATGTGGAGCGGGGGGTGCACAAGGCGCCCGCCAACGCGGTCATCCGGGGCATCCGGCTGACCGACGGCATCGCCCAGGACATCACCAAGCGCCATCAGGACGTGCTCAACCCCAAGGGCATCAACGCGCTGCGGTTCTTCCCCGGGCTCGGCCACCGGGTCTGGGGCGCGCGCACGCTCTCCTCGGACAGCTCGTGGAAGTACGTCAACGTCCGGCGGCTGTTCCTCTACCTGGAGGAGTCGATCGAGGAGGGCACCCAGTGGGTGGTGTTCGAGCCGAACGACGAGGCGCTGTGGTCCCTGGTCCGCCAGACGGTCACCAACTTCCTCACCACGGTCTGGCGCACCGGCGCGCTCGCCGGCACCACCGCCGACGAGGCGTTCTTCGTCGCCTGTGACCGCACCACGATGACCGAGGACGACCTCGCCAATGGCCGGCTCATCTGTGTCATCGGCGTCGCGCCGGTCTTCCCGGCGGAGTTCGTGATCTTCCGGATCCAGCAGAAGACCCGCGAGACCCAACTCGCCTGAGTGCCCGAGGGAGTCCATCATGCCGCCCGTGACCAGGGACGATCCATACGCGTCCTATAACTTCAAGATCCTTGTGTTCAACGTCAGCGACGACGGGCTCGCGGTGAGCGGGTCCTTCACCGAGGCCAGCGGGCTGGAGCTGGAGATCCCGCCGATCGAGTACCGCAACGGGAGCGAGGACATCACCGTCCGCAAGATCCCGGGGCTGAAGAAGTTCACCAACCTCACCTTCAAGCGCGGCATCACCGGCCACGCCGCCTTCTGGAAGTGGGTGGCCGACGCGCTCAACGGCACGGTGAAGCGCACCCACGGCTCGATCGTGCTGTGCGACGAGAACCGCAACGACGTGGTGCGCTGGAACTTCGACCGCGGCTGGCCCACCAAGTACACCGGCCCGACCCTGAGCGCCACCAAGAACGAGATCGCCATGGAGACGCTCGTCCTGGCGGTCGAGAAGCTGGAGATCGAAACCTGATATGGCAGGCGAAGCGCTCCCCGGAGTATCCCTCGCGGCTCCGCCACGCGGCTCCGGCACCGAGCCGCTGCGCACCGACGTGGCGGCGTTCCTGGGCCGGCTCCGCCGCGGCCCGGTCGGCACTCCCGTGCGCGTGGAGAGCTGGAACGACGTCGTGGGCACCTTCGGGCCGCCGGAGGGCGCCTTCGCCACCCCGTACGCACTGCGCGGCTTCTTCGAGAACGGCGGCCGCACCGCCTGGGTGCTCCGCGTGTCCGGGCCGGCCGCCACGGCCCGGACGGCGTGGTCGGTCGGGCCGCTGAGCGGATGGGACGCCACGGGCTACCAGGTGGTGGCCACCAGCCCCGGAGCCTGGGCCAACGGCGGGCGCGTCGCCGTCCGTTACCAGGCCAGCACCGTCGCCGGACCGCCCACCGTGGGCATACGGATCACGATGCCCGGCGAGCCGCCCGAGACCTTTCCCGGGCTGCCGCTCGCCGGTCTGGCCGACCGGCTCACCGGATCCCGCTACCTCCGGCTGGTCCCGGACGGACCGCCACCGCCGCCGGGGCGGCCCGGCCCGATCTCGATGTCCTGGGATCTGACGCTCGCGGGCGGCGCCGACGCCGCGCCCACCCGCGGGGCGTACTCGGACGCCGTGGCCGCACAGGCCGAACTGCCCGAACCGGCGCTGGTGGCGCTGCCGGACCTGGGCACGGACCTGTCCGGCGCCGCACACACCGACCTGGTGCTCGAACTGCTGCGGAGCGTGGAGCCGTCGCACGACCGCCTCGCCGTTCTGGACGTACCGCCCGCGCTGACCTCCGTGGACGAGGTGGTGGACTGGGTGGGCTCCCTGGCGGCCACCGGCGACAGCCAGTTGCTCGGCTGCGCCGCCGTCTACCACCCGCCGCTGCGCACCCCCGACGGGCAGGACCTGCGCACCGTCCCGGCGTCCGGGCACGTCCTGGGCGTCATCGCCCGCCTCGACGGCGAGCGCGGGGCACACCACACACCCGCGAACGCCGTGATCCTGGAGGCGGTCGACCTCGCCACCGAATACCCCGAGCCGCAGCAGGTCCGGCTGTTCGACGCGGGGATCGACCTGATCCGGTGCACCCGGGGGCGGGGGCTGATGGTGTGGGGCGGGCGCACCCTCTCCGCCGACCCGGGCACCCGCTACGTCGCCCACCGCAGGCTGGTGCATCTGCTGGTGCGCGCGATCCGGCGGGCGGCGAGCCCGCTGGTCTTCGACGTCAACTCGGCAGAGCTGCGGCTGACGTTGGTACGGGCACTGACCTCAGTGCTCTTGTCGGCCTTCCGGGCCGGGGCGCTCGCCGGGGCCCGGCCCGAGCAGGCGTTCCGGGTGGTGTGCGACGACACCAACAACCCGCCCGAGCAGAACCCTGGGCA
This sequence comes from Streptomyces javensis, assembly GCF_039525925.1. Classification (NCBI taxonomy): domain Bacteria; kingdom Bacillati; phylum Actinomycetota; class Actinomycetes; order Kitasatosporales; family Streptomycetaceae; genus Streptomyces; species Streptomyces javensis. The sequence goes on from NZ_BAAAIF010000067.1 coordinate 29,688, forward strand.
ACTGGTCTGCGAGATCGAGGTGGCCCCGGCCGTCCCCATGGAGTTCATCCGGCTGCGTCTCGTACTCGGCCAGGACCGAGGTCTGGAGGTGATCGAGGCGTGAGCCTGGATCCGCTGCCCAAATACCGCTTCCTGGTCACCCTCGACCCCGGCGACGCGTATCTGCCCGCCGCGCAGGCGCTGCTGCTGCCGCTGGCCGCCTCCGGCGCGTTCCAGGAGGTCACCGGGCTCGGTGCGCAGCTGGAAGTGACGAGCTACCCGGAGGGCGGGCGCAACGACTCGGTCCACCAACTGCCGCTGCGCCACTCCTGGAACCGGATCACGCTCAAGCGCGGCGTGGTGCGCGACCCGGGGCTGTGGTCCTGGTACCAGGCCGGGCTCGCCGACTCGCTGGGCGCTCGCCGCGACGGCGCGGTGATCGTGCTCGGCCCGGACGGGGTGCCCGGTGCGGCCTGGGCCTTCCACGGGGGGCTCGCCGCCAAGTGGAGCGGCCCGGATCTGCACGGGGAGCAGAACGCGATCGCCATCGAGTCGCTGGAGATCGCGCACGAGGGGCTGACGAAGGTCCTTCAGGACGCCGCGGCGAGCGCCTTGCCGCGCCAGATCCAAGGGAGGTGACCGAGGTGCCGAAGGTGACCATCCACCACCTCGAGGTCCGGTTCCAGGTGGACGGCGACGACGGCGCCGTGTTCACCCGCCTGTTCAACCAGCACATCCAGGCGTGGGCGAAGTTGTACGAGGACCAGTGCGCACGCGCCAAACACACCGAGACCGAACGGCGCTTCGGCGACGCGGAGGGTCATTCATGAGTGTGACGCCCGTGTCCTTCGCCCGGCAGGGGGCCGCCCGGGCCCGGCTGGAGATCGTCCGGCCGGTGATCGCCGACGAGCGGCAGCGGCGGATCCCGCTGCGGTTCAACCCCACCGACTACAAGCTGAGCAAGAGCAACACCTTCGCCGAGATCACCATCCCCGGCCTGGAGACACCGCCGCTTCAGTACGTCCGCGGCGGCACCGAGACCCTCACCGTGCAGGCGCTGGTGGACACCTCCGACACCCTGGAGAACGTACGGAAGTCCTACGTCAACGCGGTGCGCAACCTGCTGCGGCCCGACAGCCGCGAACACGCGCCACCGGTCGTCCGGTTCGTCTGGGACGAGGAGGTCTTCACCGGCGTCGTGGAGAAGCTGGACGTCAACTACCAGCTGTTCCGGCCGGACGGCGTGCCGCTGCGGGCCATGCTGGACCTCTCGCTCAAGGAGTTCCGCACCGCCGCCGCCCAGGTCGCCGAGACGCCCCGGTCGTCGCCCACGGTGGAGAAGAGCTATGTGGTCCGCCGCGGCGACACGCTCAGCTCCATCTCCGCCGCGCTGTACCGGCGGCCCGACGCCTGGCGGGAGCTGGCGCGCGCCAATGGCATCAGCGACCCGCGGGACCTGCGGCCGGGCCGGGTGCTGACCGTGCCCCGGCTGGCGTGAGGAGCGCGCGATGAGCACCCCCACCCCCGAGGTCGCCTCGCCCGACCGGTACGCGCCCGAGTTCGATGTGCGCATCGAGGGCCTGGAGATGGACCCGTCCACCAAGAACGACATCATCGACATCAAGGTGAACCGGGACCTCGACGAGCTGTCCGGCTTCGATCTCACCCTGAACAACTGGGACGACGCCAATCTGCGGTTCAAGCACAGCGACTCGCCGCGCTTCCGGCTCGGCGGCCGGGTCTCTGTCCGGCTCGGCTACGCCGACAAGCTGCTCACCGTCGCCACCGGGACCATCTCCACGCTCAGCCCGAAGTTCACCGACGGCGCGTCGCCCACCGTCCAGGTCAGTGGCGTGGACGGGCTGCTGCGGCTCAAGGACCGCAAGCCCACCGAGAACGAGACCAAGATCTACCGCAATCTGCCGGACTGGCGCATCGCCGAGCAGATCGCCCAGCGCAACCACCTGCGCATCGAGGTCACCAGGGAAGGGCCCACCCATGACGTGGTGGTGCAGAAGAACCAGGACGACGCGACGTTCCTGCTGGAGCGGGCCAAGCGGCTGGACTTCGACTGCTACATCCTGCCGGACGCGAAGACCGGCGAGGACACGCTGTACTTCACCAAGCCGACCGACGGCCGCGACGGCCGCCCGATCCGGCTGTACCGGCTGGCGTACGCGCCCGGGCTGAGCACCGGCCCCACGGGGCAGCCCGAGGGGCTGGTCCCCAACCTGATGGAGTTCACCCCGACGCTGACCGTCTCCCAGCAGGTCAGCAAGGTCACCGTGCGCGGCTGGGACCCCCGTACCAAACAGGCGATCGCGTTCACCGCGACCGCCGAGAACCTCCCGGCCGGACAGAACACGGCCGACGGTCAGAGCGGACCGCAGGTCGCCGAGTCCACCCTCCAGGGCCGCCAGGAGGTCGTGGTGGACGCACCCGTGGGCAGCGACCAGGAGGCCCGCGAGCTGGCGATCAGCCTGCTGCGCGAGCGGGCCTACGAGTTCATCACCGCGACCGGCAAGGTGGCGGGCCTGCCCGAGCTGCGGCCCGGCGACAACCTGGAGATCTACGGCCTCGGCCACCGCTTCTCGGGCACCTACTTCGTCAAGCGGGTCGAGCACACCCTCAACACCAGTGGTTTCTTCACCCAGTTCACCGGACGGCGGATCCATCAGGGGGACCAGTGACCATGAGGGGCACGCCACGCGCCCGTTCCACCGACAAGCGCTACTACGGCGTGGTCGAGGCGCTCGTCGTGGAGAACGAGGGCGACGACGAGGGCCAGGTCAAGCTGAAGTTCCCGTGGTTCGACGACACCACGGTCACCGACTGGGTCCGGGTCAGCCAGCTCTACGCGGGAGGCGGCTACGGCTCGGTGTTCGTCCCCGAGAAGGGCGACGAGGTGCTCGTGGCCTTCGTCCACGGGGACATGCGGTACCCGATCGTGCTCGGCGGCCTCTACAACGGCGAGGACAAGCCGCCGACCGCCCGCACCGAAGGCCGCGACCAGAAGATCATCCGGACCCGGCACGGGCATGAGGTGCTGCTGGACGACACCCGGTCCAAGGCCGCCGTGCGGATCACCTCCGCCGCCGGACACATCGTGGAACTGGACGACCAGGGCAAGGCCATCCGCATCACCGCCGCCGAGGGCGGCAGCGTCACCGTGACCGCGCAGGGCGAGATCACCCTCAAGGCACCCAAGCTGACGGTCGATTCCCCCTCCATCGACCTCGGTGGCGGCGCCACCGAACCGCTTGTGCTCGGCAACGCGCTGCTCCAGGCGTTCAACACCCACACCCACCCCTCCGCCGCCGGGCCCACCGGCCCGCCGGCCCCGCCGCTCACCCCCGCCGTGCTGGCCAAGAAGGCGAGGACGGCATGAGCGAGGAGTTCCTCGGAACCGGCTGGCGGTTCCCGATCCTGCCCGACGCGTCCGGGCGGCTCGGATACGCCGTCGGCGAGGAGAGCATCGAGCACTGTCTGCGGGCGCTGCTCCTCACCGGCACGGGCGAGCGGGTGATGCGCCCCGAACTGGGCACCCGCGCACAGGAGTTGGTGTTCGCGCCCGGCAGTGTGCAGAACCTGCGCGACCTGGAGCAGTCGATCGCCGTCGCCGTCCGTGACCATGAGCCGCGGGTGGAGCTGGAGGAGGTCCGCGCGGAGGCCGACCCGGCCGACGAGTCGCGGATCACCGTATCGATCGTCTACCGCGTCCGGCGCAGCAACACCAAGGCCAACCTGGTGTTCCCGTTCTACACCGGGCTCACCGGGCTCACGGGCCTCACCGGGGGCACCCCATGACCCTGCCCCCGCCGAAGCTGGACGACCTCACCTGGGCCGACATGATGGCGGCCATCCGCCGCCGGATCCCCGCCGAGTCCGACGGCACCTGGACCCTGCACGCGCCCGTCGACCCCGGCGTCACCCTCCTCGAACTCTTCGCCTACCTCCTCGAACAGCGGCTGTACTGGCTCGACCAGGTGCCCGACGCGCTCGTGGTGGCCATACTGCGGCTGCTCGGCATCGAACCGCCGCGCCCCGCCCGCCCCGCCGCCACCGTGCTGCGCCTCGCCGCCCGGGAGGAGGGCACCGCGGTCCCGCTCGTCCCCGCCGGGACGGCGCTCACCCGCGACCCCACCGGGCAGGTCATCTTCACCCTCGACGACGACGTGGCCGTGCTGCCGCTCGCCGAGGACGGCGAGGTCACCGTGTGGACCGACCGCGACCGCACGGCGGATCTGCGGGCCCGGCGCGGAATCGCGCTGCTGGCGAGCGACGGAGCCCCGGCACAGGTCCGGTTCACCCTGCCGCTCACCGGGGACCACCCCGCGCCCGGCCCGATCGGGCTGCTCGTGGAGCTGGACGCGCCTACCGCGTCCGCGCCGTCGTGGCTGCCGGGCGCGGTCGCCGACGTACCGCCGCCGGCCGAGCTGACCTGGTCCTGGTTCCGGCCGGGCACGGACATCTCCGGCGCGTATCAGAAGGTCGAGGACGGCACGGGCGGGCTCAGACGGTCCGGTGTGGTCCGGCTCCACCCCCCGGCCGACTGGTCCACCCGGGACACCGGGCTCCTGGTGTCCACCCCGGCCGCCACCTACGCGGCCCCGCCCCGGCTGCTCCAACTCGCCGTCAACGCCTCCGCCGCACGCCACTGCCGGCGCCGCACCGTGAGCGGCGCCGACTTCCGGGACCAGATCGGCGCCTGGCTCCGGCTGCCCGGTCAGCATCTCGTCCTGCCGGACGCCGCCGACCGCCTCCTGGAGGCGACGCTGCGCCTGGCGGGCCAGGAGTGGCGGCCGGCACCGGACTTCACCTTCGGCTCCCCGGCCGACCGGATCTTCGTGCTCGACCGGGCCGAGGGCGCGCTGGTGTTCGGCGACGGACTCACCGGGCGCATCCCCCACCCGGACCCGGACGCGCACATCGACTACGCGACCGGCGGCGGCCGGATCGGCAACGGCGGCATGACCGGCAACTGGCTGCCGGCCCAGGACCTCCCGGGAGCGCTCTCGGCCGCCAACCTCGTACGGGCCGAAGGCGGCACCGACCCCGAGACCGTCACCGAGGCGCGCCGCCGCGCCGCCGCGTCCCTGGGGGAGGTGACCCGCGCGGTCACCGCCGCGGACTACGTCACCCTGGCGCGTGCGACACCGGGCGTCGCCATCGCCCGCGCCTACCCGGCCGTCGGCGCGCACCCCGGCTTCCCGTGCGCCACGGTGCCCGGCGCGGTGACCGTCCATATCGTCCCGGCCGCGCCCCGCGACGACCTCGCCCGCGAGGACTTCGTGGCCGCGCCGCTGCCCGACCCCGGGATGCTGCGCGCGGCCGCCGTCCACCTCGAACGGGCACGGCTGCTCACCTCCGAGGTCTTCGTCCGCGCGCCCCGCTACCGCGAGGTGACCCTGCGCGTCGCCCTGTCGGGTGACCCGGCGGACGTCACCCGTGTGTCCACCGCGCTCACCACCGCGCTGCGCCGCTTCCTCGACCCGCTCGTGGGCGGTGAGGACCAGGACGGCTGGCCGTTCGGACAGCCGCTGCGGCCCTCGGCCCTGCTGCGGGCCGCACAGCGGGCGCTGGGCGACCTCGCGGACGTCGCCGCCGTGGCGATCGGCCTCGACGCGGTGGACCCGGACGGGACTCTCGAGGACTGCGACGAGGTGCCGCTCGGCGCCGGGGAGCTTCCCGTCCTGCGGACGGTCCACACCCGGATCGTGCCCGCCGTCGAACCGGGGGAGGGGCTGGCATGACCGGCGAGGTGTGGTGGGAGCGGGACGCGCGGGAACGGGAGCGCGAGGACGGGCGGATCGTGCCCGACCCCGGCCCGACCGGCGTCCAGCCCGAACTGGTCGACGCCACCCGCGAGGCCGTACGCGCCGACGTCCGCGCCCGGATCGCGGGCTACACCCCGGACTGGACCGACCCCGACCGGCAGGACGCCGGTGTCGCCCTCGTCCGCCTCTTCGGCACCCAGACCGAACCCGTCCTCGGCCGGGTCAACCGGCTGCCGGAGAAGGTGCTGGCCGAACACCTGGCGACGGCGGGCGTACGGCGCCGCCCGGCCGGTGCGGCGGCGACGCTGCTGGAGTTCACCGTCAACCCGCCGGACGGCGCCTCGGTGCTCGTCCCCGCCGGGTTCCAGAGCGCCGCCTCGACCCCGGTGGGCCAGGTCGTCTACGAGACGGACCAGGACCTGTACGCCACCCCGGCCACCCTCGCCGATCTCGCCGTCCAGGAGGCCGGAACCATCCAGGCCCTGCCGCTGGGACCGGGCGGCCCCAGCCGCCCCTTCGAGCCCTTCGGCCGCGATCCGCGGCCCGGCAACGCGCTGTGGATCGGACTCGCCGGACCGGCCGCCCCCTACCCGCGGCTGTCGCTCGGCTTCGTGGTCGTCGCCGCTCCGCCCGCCCCCGCGGCCTCCGGCGGCACCGCGCCGCTGCCGCTGCCGCCCGCGCCGCTGCTGCGCTGGGACGTACTGGACGGCAACCGGCTCGTCCCCGCCGAGCTGATGCGGGACTCCACGGCCGGGTTCGGCGCCAGTGGGACCGTCGAGCTGCGGGTCCCGCGGTCCTGGGAGCCGGGCAGCCCGTCCGGCACCCGGCCCCGGCTGCGCTGGCTGCGCCTGCGGATCGCCCACGGCGCCTTCGCCGGGCCCGCGCCGGTGCTGTCCGGGCTGCGGCTGAACGTGGTCGCCGCCACCGCCGCCCGCACCATCCGCGACGAGCCGCTGCAACCCGTCCAGGACCCGGCGACGACCGGGTTGCGGCGTATGAAACTCAGCCAGGTGCCCATCCTCGCCGGATCGGTGGTCATCGAGGTGGACGACGACACGGGCGGCGATGTGTTCGGCACCACGGCGACCACATCGGCCGGAACCTCGTCCCGGTGGCGTGAGGTGGAGAGCCTGGCCGGGTACGGCGCCGACGACCGGGTGTTCACCGTGGACCACCAGAGCGGCGAGGTGACCTTCGGGGACGGCGTCAGCGGCGCGGCCGTCCCACCCGGCTTCCGCAACGTCCGCGCCGTGCGCTACCGCGTGGGCGGCGGCAGCGCCGGGGCCGTGGCGGCGGGCGCGGTGAACGGGGTGGTCACCGCGCTGCCGTTCGTCACCGGTGTGAGCAACCCCTTCCCGGCCTCCGGCGGGACGGACGCCGAGCCCGACGCCGAGGCCATGCGCCGAGGCGCCGGTGAACTGCGCGCCCGCGGCCGGGCCGTGGCCCCGGCCGACTACGGGCAGCTCGCCACCCGCGCGCCCGGCGCCTCGGTGGCCCGCGCCCGGGGCGTGCCCGGTCTGCACCCCGACTTCGCGGGGGTGCCGATCCCGGGGGTGGTGGGCGTCCTCGTCGTACCGCCCGCGACTCCGGGCGGCGACCCGGACGAACCGCCGGTCGCCACCGCCGCGACCCTGAAGGCCGTCGCCGACTTCCTCATCCGCGAGGCCGCCCCCGCCGGGGTCACGGTGGTCGCCGCCCCCGCGCCGTACCGCCGCGTCGGAGTGGAGTCCTGGGTGGCCCTCGACCCGGACCTGGACCGGGCCGCCGTCCTGGCCCGGGCCGGGGACGCGGTGCGCGGCTACCTCGATCCGCTGCGCGGCGGGGAGGACGGCGCGGGCTGGCCCTTCGGCGGCGCGCTGCGCCACACGGCCCTGGTCCGGCGGCTCCTGGCGGTCGAGGGCGTGCTGGCCGTCACCCGGCTCTCGCTCACCGTCGACGGAGTGCGCCGCCCGCCCTGCACCGACCACGCCCTCCCGCCCCACACCCTCGTCTGGCCGGAGCGCCCGCTGCTGATCCCGGTAGGAGACCAGCCATGACGTGCACCCCGCACCCCGCGACCTTCCGCCTGCTCGACGCCTTCGTCGGCTGGGACCAGTGGGACCTCCAGCAGGCCGACGGCATCGTCGGCTTCGAGGACCCGGCCGGACTCCGGCTCGCCCACCGCGGCGCCGCGCCGGAGGGACCCACCAGGGACCGGCTGCTGCCGTGGTTCCCCGACCCCCGCCTCGCGCCCGGATGCGGGCCGTGCGGCTGGTACCTGCTCGTCCCCGGCGAGCGGCGGCTGCTGCGCCGCGACGGGTGCGGCGGTGCCTTCGCCCCCGTCTGGCCGCCCGGCTGCGACCCCGACCCGCTGCGCGAACCGGTCTCCGTCGCCGCGCGCGGACACCGGCTGGCCGTGGTGGAGCCCGACCGGGTCCTGGTGTGGCGCCGCGAGGGCGGGCAACTCGCCGGTGTGATCCGGGCCGAACGGCCCCGATGGGCCGCCCTGGGACCCGGCGACGACGTTCTGGTGGCCTGTCAGGGCAGTACGGACCTCAGGCGGTTCGACTCGACCGGCGGCCTCCGCGGTGTGCTGCGCACCGGTGCGCGCGGCGAGATCATCGGCCTGCGCACCGGGCCGGAGCGGACCATTTGGCTGCTCACCGACGACGGCGGACGGCTCGGCATCCACCGGGGCGGTCACCGCCGCCCGTTCCGTCCCGTTACGATCGACGAACTGGCCGCGGCGCTGCCGCCGTCCACGCTCACCTCGACCGACGAGGACGGGTTCGGTCTGACCGAGAAGGGCCCGGAGGGCCCCGAGACCCGCTGCTTCACCTGGCAGGGCCTGCCCCGCGACCCCGCGCCGCCCGCCACCGACACGTACGTCACCAGCGGCTCGTACCTCACCACCCTCATCGACAGCGGCATTTCGCGGTGCCGCTGGCACCGCGTGCGGCTGGACGCCGAGGTGCCCGCCGGGACGGCGGCCGCCGTCGAGATCGTGGTGAGCGAGGACGGCAGGTACGACGAGAGCGACTGGCAGAGGTCGGCCCCCGGGATCACGGACTTCCTCGTCGACCAGCCGCCCGGCCGCTTCCTGCGGCTGCGGCTGCGGCTGTCCGGCGACGGCGGCTCGACTCCGGTGCTGCGCCGGATCCGGCTGGACTTCCCCCGGGTCACCAGCGCCGACCTGCTCCCGCCCGCCTTCCGTGAAGACCCCGCCGCAGACGACTTCACCGAGCGCTTCCTGTCGCTGTTCGACGCCACGCTCGCCCAGCTCGACCGGGTGATCGAGCGGTATCCGTCGCTCCTCGACCCGGCGGGCGTCCCGGACCGGGCGCTGCCGTGGCTGGCCGGGCTGCTCGGCCTGTCGTTCGAGGCGGGCTGGGACGCCCGCACCCGGCGCGCGCTGCTGGCCGCAGCCCCGGAGCTCTACCGGCGCCGGGGCACGCCATGGGCGCTGCGCGAGGCGGTGCGCATCGTGTTCGGGGCGGCCCCGGTCGTGGACGAGCTGGCGGCGGACCGCCGCTGGGCCCATCTGCGCACGGCGCGGGACCAGGGTGGGGGGAGGACCCAAGGGCTCGGCGCCATAAGGCTGTTCGGCCGCTCGGCGAGCCGCTTCCGCGTCGGCGGCACGGCGCTCGGCGCGGCGCCGCTGCGTGCGTTCGGCGCGCCGGACAGCGACCCGTACACCGCGCACGCGCACCGGTTCCGGCTGCTGCTGCCCGCCGGATCGGCGGACGCGGCGGCGCTGCGGCGGCTGGTGGAGCGGCAGGCGCCCGCGCACACGGTGGGGTCGGTACGCACCGGCGGCGCGGGATTCGTGGTCGGTTCGCGGTCCACGGTCGGCGTGGACACCGCGTTCGTCCCGCTGCCGGCGCCCGTACTGGGCGGGGCGAACCCGGTGCGGCTGAACCGGGACGGAGTGCTGAGGCCGGGACCGAGAGGGTTGCGCCGAGGGGTGGGCGTGGGAGTCGTCTCCGCCGTCGGCATCCATACGCGAGTGTCGTGAGAGGACGGGGCGATGACCGAGACAGGACCGTCGAGGACCGAGGAGTTCCCCGCGCCACCACTGCGCCGGCTGCGGTACTTCCACGGCCAGATGCTGGGCGCGCGGGACTTCCAGCGCGAACAGGAGTACTACCGCGAGAAGTTGAGACTGCGTATGCGCTGTCTGCTCGGCTACGGCGTGGTGTGCGGCCTCCATGTGGAACCGGTGCCACGGGACGAGGACGACTGCCCGCCGGGCGACCCCGCCGAAGAATCCGCGCGGCCCGAGCAGAGCGCGGAGGAGAGCGGCGAGGAGAGCGGCGAGGAGAGCGGCGAAGAGGGCGGCGAGGAGGGCGGCACCGGACCGGAGCGCACCCGGCGCAGGGCCAAGGTGCGGATCACTCCCGGTCTCGCCGTGGACTGCGAGGGCAACGAGGTCGTGGTGCGCGGCGGCTGCGAGATCGACCTGTGGAAGGCGCTGCCCCCGCACGAACGGGACACCGACACCGTCTGGATCGGCGTCGAGTACGCCGAGCGGCCCGTCGAACCCACCCGCGCCGTCTACAACGACGCCTGCGCGGACACCTCCGACTGCGAGTTCGGCTGGACCGAGGAGTGCTGGACGGTGCGGGTCACCGGCTGCGAGCCGCCGGTGGACGAACGCTGTGACACCTGCTGCGAGCCGTGCGAGCACACGGTGCTGTGGCTGGCCAGGATCGACTGTGTGGACTGGTACCGGCCGGTGCGCCGGAACCACGTCCACATGAACGTACGCCGCCCGTTCGGCCGCCATCTGCCCACGGTGATCACCGGTATCAACTGGATCCACGGCCACACCTACACCATCGACGAGGCCAAGAACCTCCTCGGCACCCTCGACGAGGACGGCGGACTCGTGGTGCGGTTCTCCGCCGGCGTACGGTCCGACACGCTGCGGCCCGGTGTGGTGGAGCTCCAGGTGATCGAGGGCGGCAGCGGCCGTAACGCCTCCACCTGGTACATGGGCGGCAGCTTCGCCGATCCGGACCCGGAGTCCGGGGAGTGCGAGGAGTTCACCCAGGAGTTCCGCTACCGCCAGACCACGCGCGAGACGCTCCAGGACGGCGACCGCGTACTGATCACCGTCCGCGCCGCGTTCCTCCTCGACCGCTGCTGCCGCCCGGTCGACGGCACCCATGTGGGCGGGCGCGTCCCGCTCATCCGCACCGGCTCGACGCTGTCGGCCGAGCACGGCGGTGACGACCGCTGCGACCTCCCGCCCTCGGGCATCGGGCCCTGGACATCCGGCACCGGGGCGGGCGGGGACGTCTTCGAGAGCTGGTTCTTCGTGAAGGAGCGCTGATCATGCGAACAGACTGCGGATGCGGCTGCGGTGGCGACGCCACCCGGACCTCCGCCTTCGTGCGTCCTCGCTTCTTCGCAGGACAACTGCTGACCGAGGACGACCTCAGCCTGCTGGTCGAGTACACGACGGCGAAGGCCAGACTGCACAACCGGTCCCTGTACGGGCCGGGAGTGATCTGCGGCCTCGGCGTCACGTGTGACCCGTGCGGCGGCGGAACCGTGGCGGTCCACCCCGGACACGCGCTGGACTGCGCCGGGAACGACATCGTGGTGCCCTGCACCGAGCGGGTCGACATCACCGCACTGGTGCGGGAGCGCCGCATCAGCGCGCTCGGCGTGGACTGCGGGGAAAACTGCGACGACGGCGACGGCGGCGGGCGCCGCTACGGGCTCTATGCGCGCTACCGCGAACTCCCCGTCGAACCGGTGGCGCCGTACGCCACCGAGGAGCCCTGCCCCGCACCGGGATGCGTGCCCTCCAGGATCCAGGAGGGGTACCAATTCGTCGTCAAGTGCGACGACTTCGAGGACCACCGCCACAACCCCGGCACCCGCCTCCTCATGACCCTCGGCGACCTCACCCGCGCCGACCAGGCCCGCACCCGCGACCGGCGGCTCGGGTTCTACACCGACGCCCTGACCGTGGCGTCGCTCGGCACCGGCCGGGCCTTCCGCTTCGACGCCGCCGACGCCCAGCGGTACGCCACCGCCTTCGCGTGGCTGCGCGAGAACGCGGGCGGGGAGGGCCCGCCCGCCCCGCCGACGGCCCGCGAGATGACCGAGCACGTCCGCGCGCTGGCCGCCGCCGTCGCCCGGTACGACACCTACGACGCGGCCGGGCAGGCCCAGCTCGCACGGGACTACCCGGACCTCGCCACCGTGCGGGAGGCCCGGAGCACGCTGGGCACGGCGTGCGGGCGGCTCGGCGGCGCCGACCTGGAAGCGGCGTGGCCGGACCCGCTGCGCGCCGGGATCGCCCGCGCCGTCGTCACCGAGACCGCCGCCCGCGTCGTACCGGAGCGGGGCGATCCGGACGCGCCGCTCGAAGTGCGCATGCTGGCCCAGGGCACCCCGCTCGGTCACGCGCTGCGGGTGGAGTTCCGCGCGGACCTCGGCCTGATCCGGGAGTGGCTGCTGTGCCGTCTCGACCAGGCCACCGACCTGGCCGACTGCGCACTGCGCCAGGACACCGCCGCCGTCGACGTACCGCCGCTGCTGCCGTCCCCGCCGCCGGACAGCACCGAGAAGGCGACCATCGCCGAGGTGCAGCAGATCGCGGAGGCGGCCGCCGCGCTGGGCACCGCGCTGCGCCGGTTCCTGACCGACGCGGCGTGCGCCACGCTCAACCCGCCGTGCGGCGACCGCACCGACACCGACGTCCTGCTCGCCCATCTGGAGCTGGACGGCTGCGATGTCGTACGGGTCTGCTCGGCCACCCGCGAACAGGTGCTGCCGGGCGGGTCGGCCTACGGCGAGTGGCTGCCGAAGCTCTACCGCCTACGCGAACTCGCCGAGCGGGTGTGCTGCCGTCCGGTACCGCGCTACCAGAAGCCCACGCTCCCGTCCGAGGGCCCGGTGGCGCGCCCGTACCCGGACGGGCTGCTCGGCGACTGGCCGCGCACCGGCGACCTGGAGGAGACGCTGTCCCTGCTGCTGACCCCCGCACCCGGCGAGACCCCGCCCAAGGCGCTGCACGAACAGGTCTACACGACCCCCAGCGAAGTCACCGACAGCATGCAGGAGCTCGCCCGGCTCAGGACGCGGGTCGCCGATCTCACCGCCGCCGTGGAAGGGCTGCGCGACCAACTGGGCAGCGCCCGGACGCAGGTGAACCATCTGGAGGAGCGGGTGTCGAGCCGGGCGCCGGACCCGTCCGGCGAGCCCGCGCCGGAGCCGGATCGGACCCCGGACCAGCCGCCCGAGCAGGGAGCCGAGTCCGTCAAGCCCCCGGCCAAGCGCACCCGGTCGTCCCGTACCCGGAAGCCCGGTGAGACGCCATGACGGGCCCGCTGCGCCCCGCCTTCCACGAGGGGCAGGTGCTGGCCGCCGCGGATCTGTCGGCCACGGTGGAGTACGCGCGCGCCGGGGCCGCCCGGCATGCCCGGCACCTGCACGAGTGGGGCATCGTCGAAGGGCTCGGCCTCGTCACCCAGCCCCGCACCGACCCGCTGACGGGTATCCGCCATGTCGAGGTGAGCGTCTCGGCGGGCATCGCCGTCGACGGTACGGGCCGCGAGGTGGTCGTCACCGAGCCGGTCGTGCTGCGCGAGAGCGACTTCGAGGAGGTCAACGGCGCGGACCAGTCGACCGACGAGCCCTACCCGGTCTTCCTCACCGCGGCCGACCGCGAACCGGCCGGGCCCGCCGGTCCCGTCTCCTGCTCCGTGAGCGCCACGAAGACCCGGGTGGAGGAGTCGTACCAGATCCTCTTCGGGCGCCTCGGCGACGAGCGGCTGGCCGCCGAGCAGCAGCCGCCCGCGATCGGCGACCCACCGGCCGATCCGCCCCTCCGCTGGCTCATCCTGCTGGGCTACGTCCACTGGGCGGAGGGCCACTTCAGCGGCGTCGAAACGGCGGCGCGCGGTGTCGCGGCGCGGTACGCCGGAGTACGCGCCGACACCGTCTCGGCCCGGTCGGGCGCGCTGACCCTGCGGACGGGCACGGAGACCAAGGAGGGCCAACCGGCGCTGGTCCTGACCGGCGGCGAGACGCCGAACCTGGTCTTCGGCCTGTACCAGGGCGGTGGCGCGGTCGCTCCACTGATGACCGTGGCGGCCAACGGCAATCTCACGATCGAGGGCAGTTTCGGCGGCCGGATGTCGGCCGGCAGCACGCTGGTGGCCTCCGGCACCGCCACCGACGGAATGCTGCTGCCGCTGCCGTCCGGCGTCACCCCGGAACAGGTCGCCGACGGCCGGGTCGTGATCCATGTCCAACTGACCCCGCGCATTCCGCCCCTGGCGGAGTCGGCGCTGTTCAGCCCGGTGGAGACCACGGTGGACGCGGACCGCCGGGTCCGCTGCCGGGTGCGGGTGTACAACCCCTCGGTGAACTGGAAGCAGCCGGTGGAACAGCCCGGGGCGGTCGACTTCCTCGTCCTGGCGACGGTCGCGGCGACGAATGGCGGTGGCTGACGATGGCTCTTTCCGTGGTGTACGCCCACGACACCGGCCATGTCGTGGGCGCGCTCGCCCTGACCGGCGCCGCTGCCCCGGCCGATGTGGCGTCGCTCGTCGGACGGGCGCTGCCGCTGCGCGTCTCCCTGGGCGAGGGCCGCGTCGCGACCCTTCCGCTGAACGCCAGGGACCTCGACGTGGCGGCCGTCGACGACGAACCGGGCGTCCTCGCCGAGCCGTTGGCCCACGGGGTCGAGCTGACGGCCGAGGGCAAACCCAAACCGGGGCTGGTGCGCCTCGCGTCATGGACCGAGGGCATCGCGCTGGCCACCGACGGGGTCACGGTCACCGTGAAGGTCGCCTCGGCCCGCGCCACCCCCGTGGTCGCCCTGGTCTCCGACGAGCAGGACACCCATGTGCTCACCGGGGAGATCCCCGCCCAGCAGACCCAGGTGAAACTGCCGGTGACCCTCGTGGCGGGCAGTGTGCACGGAGTGCTGGTGCTCGCGGTCGGCTGGGCGGGCCGCCTGGAGAGGCTGGGGGTGACGTGAACGCGCCCACCGCGCCGCCCGCCGAGGGGCCCGGCGGGACCGGCGGGACCGGCGGGACCGGCGATGGCGGCGAGCCGGGCGAGATCACGGTGCGCCGGTGCACCGTCACGGTGGTCCGGCGCGGTGGGTGGAGCTGGGGACCCGAGCCCCGCGGGCTGGTCCGCCATGTGGTGGAGGCCCTGCCGGAGCTGCTCGCGAACCACTTCGCCGAGCGGCTGGCGGCCGACGGTCCTGATGTGGAGATCACCGAGCCGCTGACCGTCACCGTACGGCCGGGCCGCTCCGGCCGGACGGTGGTCGGCGGTCCGCCGGTCGAGGTCCACTTCGCGCCGGTGCCGGTCGTGGCACACCCCGACGCCGAATCCGGCACCGACGCCGAGCCGTTCGCGCGGTCCTTCGAGGAGTCGTTCGCGACGGCCCCGGACCCGTGGACCGCCCCGGGCGCCGCCGCGCTCTTCGCCGAACTCGCCGAGCGCGGCGAACTGGCCACGCTGCTCGCGCTGTTGCCGGACGCGTCGGTGCGGGCGTACTTCCTCGCCCTGCTCGGCGTGGACGACACGGCGGCCGCACGGCTGCTCGCCGAACTCGTCGGGCGCGCCCTCGCGGCCGGCCCTCCGCCCACGCCCGTCCACTCGCCGCCCGGCGAGGCTGCCCGCCACGGGCCCGCCGAGGCGCTGCCCGAGCGTCTGCGCGCCGCCGTCGCGGGCGCCGACACGGCGGAGCTGCCCCAGCTGCTCGCCGGCTTCCTGGCGTCGGCCGACCGCGAGGAGGCCGTACGGCTGGCACGGTCCCTGCCCGGGCCGTACGACGCGGGCGCCGGGGAGCCGCCCGGCGCGGCGGGCGCCACCGCCGCGGGCACCACCTCCGGGGCGAGCACGACCGTCGGGGCGCGGACCAGCGGTGAGGTGCGGGTGTGGTCCGCCCTGCCCTTCCTGCTCGCCGGGCCCCTGGCCCGCATCGGGTACCTCGACGCGATCGGGCCCGCCCTGGCCGGTATCGAACTCGCCGAGGAAGCACCGCTGTTCGCCGCCGCCCTGGCGTACAAGGCGCTGGGCGAGACCACGCGCGGCTGGCGCCGCGCCGAACGGGACACCGAGGCCGCGGCCGCCTTCGCGGGCCTCCCGGCACCCGTCGCCGAGGAGCGGCTGACCGACTTCGCACGCCAGGTGGGCCCCGCGCTCCCGGTCCTCGACGGCGTCCTGGCGCTGTCGGTGTGCCGGGGCCACGACCCCGCCGACCCACTGCTGCTCACCGGGACCGACGACGGGCTGCTCCTCCTCGACGCCCAGGGCATGTTCCCCATCGCCTGGACCCCGGAGGCCGCCGGACTGCTGCCGCACTGGGAGTCCTCCGGGCGACCGCCCGTGCTGCTCTGCGACGGCCCCCTACCGCCCGGCACCCTGCGCGACCTGGCCTCGGCGGGCGTGCCGTTCCTCACCTCCGTACGACCGCTGCGCGGCGACCCGGTGGCGCGGCTGACCTGGCGCACCCCGCTGTGGGCCGCCGAGGGCGCGGCACCGGACCTCCGCCTCGCCGCCGCACTGCCCGCCCACGCCGAGCGGTGCGCGGACCTGGTCACCGCCCTGGTCACCGGGCGCCGGGCGGTGCCGCTCGCCCGGGACGGCGGTCTGGAGCGCACCGTCACCCTGGCCGCCGCGCTCGGCCTGTCCACGATCGCCTGGACGCTCTGGCGCGACCGCGAGACACCGGATCCGGTGCTGTCCCTGCGTCGCCTCGCCGACCTGGAGGCCACCGTGCGGTTCGAGGCCACCGCCGTCCGGGTGCGCGTCCCGATGGGACGGCGCCACATGGACCTCCACAACGGCGGCCTGCTCGCCGACGTACCCGATGTGGCCTGGCTGGGCGGCCGGACCCTGACCTTCTCGGCCGGGTGAGACCCATGGGCGTAACCGCGATGGAGCACCTGCGACTACGGCTGGCCGGTCTGCACGGGGCGCTCAGGGCCGCCGTCGAGCGGCAGGCCCGGCTCGCCGCCCGGCTCACCAGGCCCGACCTGACCCCCTACTGCGTGACCGACGAACAGGTCGACGTACTGCTCGGCGAGGTGCACACCTTCACCGACACCATGGGCGAACCCTGCGCGCCCCCGCCGCCGGAGCCGGAAGCCGAACGGGACCTGAGGCGGCGCGCGTCCGCCGAGGGCCGGGCCCTGCCGCTGGACGCGCTCGCCACCCGCTTCGGCCTGACCCGCGCGGAGCAGGACGCCCTGCTGCTGGCCGCCGCGCCCGAACTGGACCGCGGCTACGAGCGGATCTACGCCTACATCGTGGACAACCTCAACCGGCGGCTGCCCAGCGTGGAACTGCTGATGGCCGTGGGCGCGGACGGCGCGGGGGCGCGCCTCGCGCTGCGCCGCTCCCTCGGCCCGGCCGGACCGCTGCGCCGCTACGGACTGCTGCGCGCACACGGCGCGGCCGCGGTCGAACTCGCCCAGGAACTCCTCCCCGGCCCCGGGGTGCTGGACTTCCTGCTGGGCTGGGGCGGCGATGTCGGACTGCTCGGCCATGACCCCGGCGAGGTCGCCCCGCCGGAGCCGCGGGTGCTGTCCCCGTACCTCTCCTCCGAGCGGCTGACCCGGCTGGGCCGGGCGCTGGGCTCCGGCGATATCGATCTGGCCGGGCTGTGGGGCTGCCCGCCCGACGGCCAGCTCGACGCCGTACAGGCGCTGGCCCGGGCCGCCGGGGCACCGCTGCGCACCCTGACCGACGACCCCGAGGGCGATCTGCGGACGGCCGCCGTGCTGGGCGCGGTGCTCTGGATCCCCACCGACGATCTGCACGGCGAGCAGCGGCGGGCCACCACCGACCCGGTGTCCGCCGCGCTGCTCCGCTCGCGCGTACCGGTGTGCCTGACCGGCCTCAGGCCCTGGCGCCCGGCGGGCCTGCTCGCCGCGCGCTCCTTCGCCGAACTCACGGTGCCCGTACCCGGGTTCACCGACCGCCGGGCGATGTGGTCGGCCGCCCTGCCGGAGCTGACCGGCTCCCTCCTCGAAGAGCTCGCGGTCCGCTACCGGATGAGCGGCGGCGAACTGCGCGCCGTCGCCTCGGTCGCGGACGCCGGGGCGCGCCTGGCCGGAAACGGACGCCCGGAACCGGTCGCCGCCCATGTCGAGCCCGCGATCGCCACCGTCACCCGCGGCCGCGGCGGCAGCGCCGTCCACTCGATCACGCCCCGCCGCACCGTGGACGACCTGGTCCTGCCCGATGTCCAGTTCCGCCAGATCCTGGAGATCGCCTCGGCCTTCCGCGCCTGGCCCCGGATCGCCGAGAGCTGGGGCTTCGCCCGCCGCTCCGGGCACGGCGGGGTCAAGGCGCTGTTCACCGGTGAGCCCGGAACCGGCAAGACCATGTCCGCCGAGATCGTCACCGGCATGCTCGGCCTGGAACTGCTCAAGGTGGACCTCGCCCAGGTCGTCTCCAAATGGGTGGGGGAGACGGAGAAGAACATGGAGACCGCGTTCCGGCAGGCCGAGGAGAGCCACGCGGTGCTGCTCTTCGACGAGGCCGATGCGCTGTTCGGCAAGCGCGGCGAGGTGAAACACGGCACCGACCGCTACGCCAACCTGGAAGTCGGCTATCTGCTACAGCGCCTGGAGGCCAGCGACGGCCTGGTCATCCTGACCAGCAATCTGAAGGACAACATCGACCCGGCCTTCACCCGGCGCTTCCACTTCGTCGTCCACTTCCCCCGCCCGGCCGCCGCCGAACGCCGCCGGCTGTGGCGCCTCGCCTTCCCCCAGGAGGCCCCGCTCGCACCCGACGTGGACCTGCACGCCCTGGCCCGTCTGGACATGACCGGTGCCGCCATCGCCGCAGCTGCCCGCACGGCGGCACTGGCGGCGGCGGACGGGGGCGGCGATACGATTGCCATGCGCCATGTCGTACGTGGTGTGGCACGCCAGTTCCAGCGCGAGGCCCGCCTGCTCCGCCCGACCGAGCTGGGCCCGCACGCCCATCTGCTCGACGACGCATCCCAGGGGTGAAGCCGATGCTGCCCACCGAACCTCCGCTCTCCCCGCACCGCCTGCTGGCGCCGGTACCACCGGCCCGCCCGCAGGACACGGCCACGGCCACCCACCAGACCCCGGCCCCGGCCCCCACTCCGGCGAAGCCGCCCACCCCCGTCGAGCATCTCCTCGCGGCGGGTCAGAACCAGGTGGGCAACGCGGCGGTGGCGGACGCGGCGGCCCGGACGAGCCCCGTCCCGCCCCCGCCCGTCGTGGTGGCGGTGGTGGCACCCAAGAAGGCCGCTCAGCCCTCCTGACGTCCGGCTCCGGCCGCCTTCCGGCGCAACTCCTCGACCAGCTCCAGGGTCGTGCGCGCCTCCTCCACCTCCCCGCGGTCGACCGACCCGGCGCCCCGGTTCCACGGCTGGTGCAGCTCCTCCTCGAGGCGGCGGAGGTCGTCGGCGTGCACCTCGTACAACATCTCGAGCAGGGAATCCCCGCAGCGCACCGCTTCCGCGTCCCGCACCTCGCTGTAGGGGTACGGCGCCGCGCGGAGGCAGAAGGCCGTGGGCCGGCCCGCCCGCAGCTCCTCGAACCGGTAGCACACGATGCGGTCGTCCCCGGCGGAGGTGGCCGCGGGAATCTGCGCCAGCGGCAGCAGCCCGGGGTCCAGGGCCAGCACCAGCCGTTCGGTCTCGGCCAGCGGGCCGGGAACCTCTTCGGGGCCGCCCTGCTCGGGCGGGACGGCCAGCTGCCAGGGCTGATGGGTGAAGTAGGCCAGCAGGTCGAGGGCGGAAAGCCCGGCGCCGACCAGGACGAAGACCTCTTCGGGGAAGCCGGTGCCGTAGGCCTCGCGCAGCACCTCGCGCGGCCCGAGACCGCTCGCGTACAGCGCCCGCGCCAGCCGCGCCATCGAGGCGTAGTCCTCGCGTGACGCCTCGTCCCGCAGCCGGCCGATGTCGGCCTCCGGGTTCACCGCTGCTCTCCTCCGCTCTCCGGCGCGTCCTTCATGGCCTCGTCCAGCGCCGTGCTGACACTCTCCCAGTAGGTGTGCAGCTCGGGGGCGGTCATCGCCTTGATGATGTCGGAGACCAGATCGCGGGCCCGCTGGACGGCCTGTTTGCGCCGCTGGTCGCCGCCCGAGCCGCGGACGAGCCGGTCCACGGTTTCCGCCAGCCGTTGGAGCTCAGCCTGGATGGCGGCGCTCTGTGCGGTCAGCCTGGGGTTGTCGGCCATGAGCATCGCCACGTTCTCGACATGGACGAAGACGGTGTCCCGCAGCGTGAACCGGAGCCTCTTGGACATCCCGGGATTCGCGTGGAAGTACTCCCGGGAGAGGGTGTGGGCGCTGGTGTAGGACTGCGACTGGATGATGAGCGCGTACATCCGGTGTGCGACCCGGATGGCCTCCTCCGCGCCGCCCTTGGCCCGCATCTTCCCCCGCGCGGCGCGGTGAACGCCGGACGGGCGCACGGTCAGTCCGCGGTCCTCGTCGTCCGGCTCCGGACTCGTGGTGGTGGATGCCTCGGGCGCGTAGGCGACGGGCAGCTCCTCGCCGAAGACCTCCATGTACCTGATCCGCAGGGTGCGTCCTTCCGCGCTGCCGATTCCGTAGAGCCCGCCCTGGATCTGGCGCAGGGCGTGGAGGCGGCTGTTCTGGAACAGGCCGTCCGGCCGATGCCGGTCCCACGCCTTGATCAGCATGTTCGGCTCGGTCGGGTAGAGCATCTGCGGGAACCGCTTGCCGATGACGACCCGGATCGCCCGGTCCAGCGCGTTGGCGAGCAGGGTGAGCTGCTTGGGGCGCTGGTCGCCCTCCGGGCTCCAGTTGAAGCCCCTGAAGTGGTAGCCGCCGATGGTGATCTGCGGATGGCTCTCCATCGCGTCCAGGATCCGCTTGTACGCGGCGAGAACCCCCATCGTCTCGGACACCGCGACCCCGGTGTCGGCGTCCTGGCCCAGGATGTGGACCTGGTCGTTGGCCTCCGACAGGATGGCCGTCGCCTCGCGGGTGTACGAGGAGTTGGTCACCTCCTCGCGGAAGAGGCCATAGGGGAGCGCGCCCTTGTCGCGCAGACCCTTCTCCTGCTTCTCGGCGATGCGCTTCTCGCCGTCCGTCTCCAGCTTCTGGTACTTCTTGCGGACCTCCGCCATGGGGACCTCATGGCCGTCGTTGTGGAGCCATCTGGGCGTCCAGATGAAGCCGAACACGGCCATGATGAGCTTGAGCGGTCGCTTCACGACGTCGATGGCCTCGTTGAGGACCCTGCTGTCGTTCTTCTGGTCGAGGTGCTCGAAGGTGTTGACGCCGATCACGACGGCGGTGCTCACCGGCCCGAAGTGCTTGGTCTCGGGGCTCTTCCACGCGTCGTGGAGGTAGCGGGCGGCCATGCCCGGGTTCTTCTTCACCTCGCCCGGGACAGCCGCGATGTTGACGACGAAGCCGGTCCGATGGTCCCGCCCCGTCATCGGGAGGTTCCTGACCGGGTTGAGCTGATCGACCACCCTCCCATGCTTCCTGATCTTGAAATTCCCCTCGGCCGGGCCGATCTTGTAGGGGAACTTGTCGCCCAGGTCCTCGACCGGGGTCTCCGCCTCCGGGTTGATGGCCACCTTGATGCGGTACTTGTCCCCGGTCACCTTCTTGAGCCGGATCCGTGTGAGGCGGTGCCGCCGCTTGATGCCCGGGAGCCCGCGCCGTACGGACTTGACCGTCGCCGACTCCTCGTTGAGCAAGTGCGTCGCATCGCGTACGGCGGCGTCGAGGGCGCGCTTCTTGTCCGCCGCGGTCCGCCTGTCCGGCCGCTTGCCGCGCCGTTTGTCGGGCCGCTTCTTCTTCGGGCCGCGCCTGCGCTCGGGCCTGCGCCGGTCGGGGCGGCGCCGCTGGTCCGGCCGGGTCCGGCGGCGCGGGCGGCCCGGGCGCCTCCGGTCCGGGCGGCGCTTCGGCTTCGGCTTGGGCTTCTTCTTCCGGAACTTTGGCTTGATCTTGGACCAGAGCTTCTTCACCAGCCCCACGATCTTGTCGATCACCCAGTCCACCGCCCGGCCCACCGGCTTGGACATCGCCTGGACGATCTGCTTGACCCGGGAGGCGATCCCGCCCACGCCCAGGATCGCGGCCAGGACGCCCAGCAGAACGGGGATCGAGCGGGCCAGGGCCTGCTCGATCAGGCCCGGCACACCCCCGCTGCCGCCCCTCGCGATCGCGATGACCGCGTCGAGCACGGTGTTCACGAACTCGATGATCTGGCGGGCCTGGGTGACGATGAAGCGCACGATGTCGATGATCAGCTTCACCGCCCGGACGAACGCCGACGCGGGGTTGAGCAGCGAGATCACCCACATGATCCCGGCGACGACGATCGTCGGGGTGACGTAGGCGATGACCTTGTCCAGCAGATCCTTGCGCAGGTCGCCCACGCGGGTCTTGAGGTCCGCCCACATCCCGGCGACGCCCCGCTTGCGCACCTCCGCGACCAGCGGCACCGCGGTCTCGGCCGCCGCGACCGCCGGTTCCATCTTCGGCACCTTGCGGACGATGCGGGCACGGATCGACTGCCAGGTCAACCCGAGCAGGGAGGCGAGCATCTTCAGCACGCCCTGGACGTCGAACTTCGACGGCAGTTCGATACCCGCCTCGGCCGTCTTGCCGAGCAGCCAGGACAGGATGCCCTGCTGAAGATGGTGGCCGAGGTTCCGCAGGAACTGCCGCAGGCCGGCGCCGACGGCCGAGACCAGGTTGCGCAGGAAGCCGATCGGGTCCTTGAGGATCAGCATGACCGCCGAGGCGGCCTTGGCGAGGACCGACAGCAGCAGCCGCTTCAGCTCCAGGATGGTGTTGATCACGGACGTGACCGCGTCCACGGCCTTGGCCACCAGACCCTTGTTCTTCTCCTTCTCCGCCGCGATCTCGTCGTCCACGGACTTGAGCGCGTCGGTGTACTTGGTGGCCAGCGTGTCGACGAGCTGAGTTCCCTTGTCGTCCACGGACTGGGTGAGTTCATCGAACTTGTCGGCGAACTCGGCGGCCGCCTGCTGCCCGATGGACCGCAGATCGGGCGGAAGCCCGCGCACCGCGTCCCGCAACTCGCCCCGGCCCTGCGCGATACGGCGCTTGGCCCGGTTCAGCTCCGTGCCGATGGTGTCGGCGACGTCCGAGATCACCTGCCGCATCCGACGGACGTAGTTGTCGCGGGCCTCCTCGAAGATCTTGTCCGCTTCGGCGGGCAGCCCGGCGAACTTGTCCCGGACCCAGCGGAGTTTGCCCGTCACACCCGAGTACCGGCGGTCCTTGTACTCGTCCATCTTCCGCTGGTGCTCGGCGGTGAACGCGTCCCGCGCCGCCTTCTCGCCCCGGCCGAACTGGTCGTCGACCAGCTTGTCGAGGCCGTTGAGGATGGCCTCGACATCCTTCTTCATCGTGTCGAAGACCCCTTGCAGGACCGCCGTGACCTGGGCCCGCTTCTCCTCGTCCCGCCCCTTGGCACCGGACTTGCCCGTCCCGACCTGCTGGCCGGTCCGCACCCGCTGGGCACCCATCGCGCCCATGGCGGCGGCGCCGAGCCGCCTCGCCCGCGCGGTGGCCGCGGTCAGCTCCTTCTTCTCATGTCCCCGCATCCGCCCGGGAGCCACCTCGGAGTGCCGTTCGGCGGCCTTCTTCTCGCCCAGGGCGTGTCTGAACGTCGGCTCGTTGGACTTCTTCAACTGCGCCTCGGTGACCTGGGCGTCCGCCATCTGCCGGTCGACCTGTGCGGGGCCGGCGGACAGGTCGGTGGCCGACGGCGGCAGCTTGTCCGGTACGGCGTTGGCCGGATTCGGCGTGCCCGGGGTCCCGGGGGGCCGGTCCGGGGTCAGCGGTACGACCTTCTTGGGGACGGCCGCCGAGGTGTCCGGCGGGGCGGCGGTGGTGGTGGCGATCTGCTCGGCCGAGTCCGCTTTCCCCTCGCCGACCTTGCCGTGCACCTCCTCGCGCACCTCACCGGCCTTGCCGGAGTCGGCGAACTTGTCCGCCTCGTCGAGGTTCTTCGGCGCCTTCTCGGCGATCGCCTTCTCGACCGCCCTGATGAACGCGTCCTTGTCGAAGTCCTTCGGCTTGGCCTCGTTCATCTTCTCGGCGTTGGCGGTCTTGCCCTGCGCCTCTTCGTCGTCCTTGGGCGGCCGGGCGGCGTCCTGCGCGGCACCGGCCTCCGCTTTCGGGGGCGGGTGCGAGGCCGCCACCGAGCGCTTCTTGCGCCCTACGTCCTTCTTCAGCGACGCGAACTTCGGATCCGCGTCCGGGCCGGGACGGGCCTTGACCTCGGGGGCGGCGGGGGAGGCCGCGGGTGTTGCCTCCGCCGTCTCCACCCGCGCAGCCTCCGCCGTCTCCACCCGCGCAGCCTCCGCCGTCTCCACCCGCGCCGCCTGCGCCGTCTCCACCCGCGCCGCCTCCGCCGTGTCCACCCGCGCAGCCTCGGCCGTGGGCGGCTGCTGCCCGGGGGCGGTCTCGGTACGGCGGGCCGCCGCGACCGCGCCATTGCCGACCGTGTCCTGCCCGGCGGGCCGCAACCGGGTGGCGGAGGGCGGGGGCGCCGCCGGACCGTGTCCGCCGGACAAGGCGGCCGTCACCGCCGCGTTGGACAGTGGCATCTGGGGTCGCCCGGGGTCGCGCACCTCTGGCCGATCCTGTGCGGGGGCCGGTAACGTCTTCGACACCCTGGGCCGCAGGGCGAGAGCCTTCGGCGGTGGCATCGGACGGAACCCCTCCCACGCGTGTCGGTGCCGACAGGAACGTGGCGTCCCGCTGACACTCCCCGACGAAGGGTGGCAGCACGGGCGTGACGGGCCCGTCACCCCCGTGTTCTCCCGGCGTCTCCACGGAGCGCGGTGGCCGGAGCCGACGTCGAGTCAGACCCGGTGACAACAGATGTGGTTGGAGACGGCGTACCCGGGGTAGGGGGAGCGGTGAGGCCGCCACGCGTTCAGACGTCGCGGTCGGCGCGGTGAGTGTACCCGCGCGCACGGGGTCAACAGCTCCCGCCTTTGTCTAAGGAAATTTGCAGACCTTGCCTGCGGGGGCCTTTTGGTGCGCTTCCGGGCCGATGGCGAAGCTAGCATCGAGATCGAGCCAGCCGGTGTAGCCGCCGACGACCTCGATGCATGGATTATGAATCGATGGAGGAGTCTTGGTCGACGCCCCGCACCCCCCTGTGTCACTGCCCACCAAGCGGAGCTGCCCCTTCGATCCTCCGGATGGCTACACCCCCCTGCGGGAGCAGGAGCGGATAACGCGCATGAGTTATCCGGACGGCACGCCCGGATGGCTCATCACCCGTCATGCCGAAGCGAAGGAACTGCTCACCCATAAGAGCTTCAGCGCGCGCCAGGAAGGGATAATCTCTCCCGTCCCCACGGAGCTGGCGTACGACGGTCCGGCCGATCCGGGCGCCTTCGCGAAGACGGATGACCCGGTTCACAGCAAGTATCGCAAGCTGGTCACCGGCTTTTTCACGGTCCGGCGCACGCGTCAGCTCGCCCCCATGATCGAGCGAATCGTGCACGAACAACTCGACGATCTGGAAAAGGCCGGTCCGGGCGCCGATCTGGTGGAGGTCTTCACCGAATCCGTGCCCTCCCGGGTGATGTGCGAGATGATCGGCGTCCCCGAATCGGAGCGGAAGAGCCTCCAGCGTCATGTGGAGACCCTCGGCCGGCTCTCCTCCACCGTTCCCGAGGCGCTGGCCGCCGTGTCCGGGATGAGCGGGTTCCTGGCCCGTTTCGTCCCCACCCGGATGGACGACCCCCGGGACGACATCCTCGGGGACCTGATCCGCGGCGGGCAGCTCACCGAGCAGGAACTCATGGGCATGACCGCCACGTTGATCACCGGGGCCTTCGACACCACGGGCAACATGCTCGCCATGGGCGTCTACACCCTGCTCGAGCACCCCGATCAACTGGCCAGGGTTCAGGAGGACCCGGAGCTCATGGGGGCCGCCGTCGAGGAGCTTCTGCGCTTCCTCACCATCTCCCACCTCGGGGCCAGCCGGTGGGCGCTCGAAGACGTCGAGTTCGCCGGTCAGACCATCAAGAAGGGCGAGGTGGTCACCGTCGCCCTGCCCGCCGTCAACCGCGACCCCGAGCGCTACGAGAACCCCGACCAGCTGGACATCGGCCGCACGGACCACGGGCACCTGGGGCTCGGCCACGGCGTCCACCAGTGTCTCGGCCAGCACCTCGCCCGCACGATCCTGCGCGTCGGCTACGAGGCCCTGTTCGACAGGTTCCCCACGCTGCGGCTGGCCGTGCCGAGCGATGAGATCCAGATGCGCGACGACTTCGTGCACTACGGCCCCAGGTCGCTCCCCGTCACCTGGGACGACTGATCGAGATGTACAAGCGGTGAATACGACGGGCGGTGGGGATCTCTCCCACCGTCCGTCACCGTCACGCAAGAGGGCCCACCAGGCATAACCATGCCGGCCATCCCGAACAACGAGGTAGGACTGAGACCCGATGAGGATCACCGCCGACCGTGAGGTGTGCTGTGCGGCGGGCCAGTGCGCGCTGATCGCACCTGACCTGTTCGACCAGAGCGACGAGGACGGTTCCGTCGTGCTGCTCGACGCACAGCCCGACACCGGACGGCTGGACGTTCTGCGTGAGGTCGTATCCCGCTGCCCAACCGGTGCGATCCGCCTCGAAGAAGAACCTGGCGCGTGAAAACAGCGCGTAAATTTTCGGGGGCTCGAATAGCGGTGGAAAACGCGACCGTGGCAAGGATCACACGGCTGGTGAAACGCCACTGAAACCAAATCCCCCGGAACACCGTCCGGGGTTGTCAACCATGCCTGGATGGGTTTCTAGGGTTTCCCTTATGGGGCCGGGGCTAGTGTGGCCGGTGTCCGTCTGGCAATGCGTGTTTTCATAACTTTCAGGGCCGTTGCGCTCTTCCAGCGAACGACGCGTTAAGTGTGGAGTTTCTGATGCCTGATGCATCCAACCAGAACAAGGCCGTTGAAGCGCTGCGCAAGTCGTTCAAGGAAATCGAGCGGCTCCGGCGTCAGAACCGCCAGCTGATCAGCTCGGCGACCGAACCCATCGCCATCATCGGTATGGCCTGCCGATTTCCGGGTGGAGTGAATTCCCCGGAGGCACTGTGGCGCCTGGTCGCCGATGGAGCGGACGCCATCTCGCCCTTCCCGACAAACCGTGGCTGGGACGTGGAGGGGATCTACAATCCGGATCCGGAGCATCCGGGTACCAGTTACGTTCGCGAAGGCGGCTTCCTCCACGACGCGGACCAATTCGACTCCGCGTTCTTCGGCATCTCGCCCCGCGAGGCCCTGGCCATGGACCCGCAGCAGCGGCTGCTGCTGGAGACGTCCTGGGAGGTCATGGAGCGGGCGGGCATCGACCCCGCGTCGCTGCGCGGCAGTCAGACGGGCGTCTTCACCGGTGCCATGCACACCACCTACGCGTCCGAGGCCGCGCAGATCCCGGACGAGATCGAGCCGTACCTCCACAACGGCGCCACCACCAGCATCGCCTCGGGCCGTGTCTCCTACACCTTCGGCTTCGAAGGCCCCGCGCTGACCGTGGACACCGCCTGTTCCTCGGCGCTGGTCGCGCTGCACCTGGCCGCGCAGGCGCTGCGTCAGGGCGAGTGCTCCATGGCGCTGGTCGGCGGTGCGACGGTCATGGTGAGCCCCAAGGGCTTTGTCACCTTCAGCCGCCAGCGCGGACTGGCCGCCGACGGACGGTGCAAGGCGTTCGCCGACGGAGCGGACGGCACCACCTGGTCCGAGGGCATCGGCGTGCTGCTGGTGGAGCGGCTGTCGGACGCCCGGCGCAACGGGCACCAGATCCTGGCGGTGGTACGCGGCTCCGCCGTGAACCAGGACGGCGCGAGCAACGGTCTGACGGCCCCCAACGGCCCGTCACAGCGCCGTGTCATCCGGCAGGCCCTGGAGAACTGCGAGCTGACCCCGAGCCAGATCGACGCGGTCGAGGCGCACGGTACGGGCACCACGCTGGGCGACCCGATCGAGGCGCAGGCGCTGCTGGCCACATACGGGCAGGACCGGCCCGAGGGACGGCCGCTGTGGCTGGGCTCGCTGAAGTCGAACCTCGGTCACACACAGGCCGCCGCCGGTGTCGCCGGTGTCATCAAGATGGTCATGGCGATGCGGCACGGTGTGCTGCCGAAGACCCTGCACGTCGACGCCCCGTCGAGCCACGTGGACTGGTCCGAGGGCGAGATCGAGCTGCTGACCGAGTCGACCCCGTGGCCGGAGACGGGTGAGCCGCGCAGGGTCGGTGTGTCGTCGTTCGGTGTGAGCGGGACGAACGCGCATGTGATCCTGGAGCAGGCCCCGGAGGCCGAGGCGGCCGAGGTCGAGGCCGAGGAGCCCGCTGACGGTGGTGTCGCGGGCATCGCGGGCCCGGTGGCCTGGGTGGTGTCGGGCAAGACCGACGCGGCGCTGCGGGCGCAGGCCGGGCGGCTGCGGGAGTTCGTGGCCGAGCGCCCCGAGCTGGGCGCGGCCGATGTGGCGCTCTCGCTGGCCACGACCAGGTACGCGTTCGAGCAGCGCGCCGTGGTCACCGGGGCCAGCCGTGAGGAACTCCTGGAGCGCCTGGCGGCGGTGGCCGAGGGCGACAAGCTCCCCGGTGTGGTGTGGGGGAAGGACGCCGAAACGCCTGGTCGTTCGGTGTTTGTGTTCCCGGGGCAGGGGGCGCAGTGGGTGGGTATGGCGGTGGGGCTGTTGGAGTCCTCGCCGGTGTTCGCGGAGGCGATCGGGGAGTGTGAGTCGGCTCTGTCGGCTTATGTGGACTGGTCGTTGACGGATGTGTTGCGTGGGGTTGAGGGTGCTCCCGGGTTTGACCGGGTGGATGTGGTGCAGCCGGTGTTGTTCGCGGTGATGGTGTCGCTGGCGAAGCTGTGGCGTTCGGTGGGTGTGGAGCCGGATGCTGTGATGGGTCACAGCCAGGGCGAGATCGCGGCGGCGTGTGTGGCGGGTGCGTTGTCGCTGGGGGATGCGGCGAAGGTGGTGGCGTTGCGGTCGCAGGCGATCGCGGTGGGGTTGGCTGGTCGTGGTGGCATGGTGTCGGTGGGGTTGGCGGTTGGGGAGGCGGAGGAGCGTATCGCCCGGTGGGGTGGGGCGATTTCGGTGGCGGCGGTGAATGGTCCGGGTTCGGTTGTGGTGGCGGGTGATCCGGGTGCGTTGGATGAGATGGTGGCGGAGCTTGAGGGTGAGGAGGTGCGGGTTCGTCGGGTTCCGGTGGATTATGCGTCGCACTCGGCGCATGTGGAGGGGATCCGTGAGGAGCTGCTGAGGGTTCTGGCGGGTATCGCGCCGCGTTCGTCGGAGGTGCCGTTCTACTCCACGGTGACCGGTGAGCTGGTGGACACCGCTGGTCTGGACGCGGAGTACTGGTACCGGAACCTGCGGCAGACGGTTGAGCTGGAGACCACCACGCGCACCCTGCTCGACGAGGGCCACACCGTGTTTGTCGAGGTGAGCCCGCATCCGGTGTTGACCCTGCCGGTGCAGCAGACCGTGGAGGCCGCCGAGCGGCGAGCCGTGATCGTGGGGACGCTGCGGCGTGACGAGGGCGGTCCGGAGCGGTTCTTGACCTCCGCCGCCGAGCTTCATGTCAGCGGGGCCAGTGTCGACTGGCGGAAGGTGTTCGCCGGCCACGGCGCCCGCCGTGTCGAGCTGCCGACCTACGCCTTCCAGCACGAGCGCTTCTGGCTTGACTCGCCCGCTGGTGTGGGCGATGTGGGTTCGGTGGGGCTGGGCTCGCTGGGACACCCGTTGCTGGGTGCGGTGGTGTCGCTGGCGAGTGGTGGCGGGGTGCTGCTGAGCGGGCGGCTGTCGTTGGCCACCCATGGCTGGCTGGCGGATCACGCCGTGCACGGTGTGATGCTGCTGCCGGGGACGGCCTTCGTCGAGTTGGTGGTACGGGCGGGGGACCAGGTCGGCTGCGGCCGGGTCGAGGAACTGATCCTGGAGGCGCCGCTGATCCTGCCCGAGCAGGGTGGAGTGCACCTTCAGGTCGAGGTGGGCGAGGCGGACGCCTCCGGCTTCCGCGAGGTGAGTGTGTTCTCGCGGGCGGAAGCGGACGGTGAAGGTGCGGCATGGACGCGGCATGCCCATGGTGTGCTCGGCTCGGCCACGTCCGTCTCCGAGGCTCAGTACGACTTCGGTGTGTGGCCTCCGGTGGGTGCTGAGGTCGTTGATGTGTCGGGTGAGTATGTGCGGGCTGCGGAGAACGGGTTGGAGTATGGGCCGGTTTTCCAGGGGTTGAGGCGTGCGTGGCGGCGTGATGGTGAGGTGTTCGCCGAGGTTGGGCTTCCGGAGGAGGAGCGGGAGCGGGCGGGGCAGTTTGGTCTGCATCCGGCGTTGTTTGAT
>NZ_BAAAIF010000068.1:0-57327 GCF_039525925.1 Streptomyces javensis
GTCCGGGCGGCGGCGGTCGTCCCGGTGGCGGCGGCGGCTTCGCCGGCCGTCCGGGGGGTCCCGGCGGCGGCTTCGGCGGCGGCGGTGGCCGTCCCGGCTTCGGTGGCCGTCCCGGCGGTCCCGGTGGCCGCGGTGGCACGCAGGGCGCCTTCGGCCGTCCCGGCGGTCCGGCGCGCCGTGGCCGTAAGTCGAAGCGGCAGAGGCGCCAGGAGTACGAGGCCATGCAGGCCCCGTCGGTCGGCGGCGTGATGCTGCCGCGCGGCAACGGCCAGACGGTCCGGCTGTCGCGGGGTGCCTCTCTCACCGACTTCGCGGAGAAGATCAACGCCAACCCGGCGTCGCTGGTCGCCGTCATGCTCAACCTCGGCGAGATGGTCACCGCGACGCAGTCCGTCTCCGACGAGACGCTTCAGCTTCTCGCCGACGAGATGAACTACAACGTCGAGATCGTCAGCCCGGAGGAGGAGGACCGCGAGCTCCTCGAGTCCTTCGACATCGAGTTCGGCGAGGACGAGGGCGGCGAGGAGATGCTCTCCGCGCGTCCGCCGGTGGTGACCGTCATGGGTCACGTCGACCACGGTAAGACCCGACTGCTGGACGCGATCCGCAAGACCAACGTGGTCGCGGGCGAGGCCGGCGGCATCACCCAGCACATCGGTGCCTACCAGGTCTCGACCGAGGTCAACGACGAAGAGCGCAGGATCACCTTCATCGACACCCCGGGTCACGAGGCGTTCACCGCCATGCGTGCCCGTGGTGCCAAGTCGACCGACATCGCGATCCTCGTGGTGGCGGCCAACGACGGTGTGATGCCCCAGACGATCGAGGCGCTGAACCACGCCAAGGCGGCCGATGTGCCGATCGTGGTCGCGGTCAACAAGATCGACGTCGAGGGCGCGGACCCGACCAAGGTGCGCGGTCAGCTGACCGAGTACGGCCTGGTGGCCGAGGAGTACGGCGGCGACACCATGTTCGTCGACATCTCCGCCAAGCAGGGTCTGCACATCGACAGCCTGCTGGAGGCCGTCGTCCTCACCGCCGACGCCTCGCTCGACCTGCGGGCCAACTCGGAGCAGGACGCACAGGGCATCGCGATCGAGGCCCACCTCGACCGCGGCCGCGGCGCCGTGGCCACCGTGCTGGTCCAGCGCGGCACCCTGCGGGTCGGCGACACGATGGTCGTCGGCGACGCGTACGGCCGCGTCCGGGCGATGCTCGACGACAACGGGAACAACGTGGTGGAGGCCGGCCCGGCGACCCCGGTCCTGGTGCTCGGTCTGACCAACGTGCCCGGTGCGGGCGACAACTTCCTCGTCGTGGACGAGGACCGCACCGCCCGCCAGATCGCCGAGAAGCGCGCCGCCCGCGAGCGGAACGCGGCGTTCGCCAAGCGCACCCGCCGGGTCTCCCTGGAGGACCTGGACAAGGTGCTCAAGGCCGGTCAGGTCCAGCAGCTCAACCTCATCATCAAGGGCGACGCGTCCGGTTCGGTGGAGGCTCTCGAGTCCTCGCTGCTCCAGCTCGACGTCGGCGAAGAGGTGGACCTGCGGGTGCTGCACCGCGGTGTGGGTGCGGTCACCGAGACCGACATCGACCTGGCGACGGGCTCCGACGCCATCGTCATCGGCTTCAACGTGCGCGCCGACGGGCGTGCCACGCAGATGGCCGAGCGCGAGGGCGTGGACGTCCGCTACTACTCGGTCATCTACCAGGTGATCGAGGAGATCGAGGCGGCCCTGAAGGGCATGCTCAAGCCGGAGTACGAAGAGGTCGAGCTCGGTACGGCGGAGATCCGCGAGATCTTCCGCTCGTCCAAGCTGGGCAACATCGCCGGTGTGCTCATCCGCTCCGGCGAGGTCCGGCGGAACACCAAGGCCCGCCTCATCCGCGACGGCAAGGTCATCGCGGAGAACCTCAACATCGAGGGTCTGCGCCGGTTCAAGGACGACGTCACCGAGATTCGCGAGGGCTTCGAGGGCGGTATCAACCTCGGCAGCTACAACGACATCAAGATCGACGACGTCATCGCGACGTACGAGATGCGCGAGAAGCCGCGCGGCTGACAAGCGGCGGCGGCCGGGGCCGATCGGCGGAGGAATTTCCGTCGATCGGCCCCGGCCCTTGCGTGTACGGTGCGAGAAGCCCGCAACCACAAAGGCCCCACGGGTGGCTTGACCCGGACCGCATGTATGTAGGGACGTTGTCCTTTGACCTGCTTCTCGGCGACGTACGGTCGTTGAAGGAGAAGCGCTCCGTCGTCCGCCCGATCGTCGCCGAACTGCACCGCAAATTCGCGGTGAGCGTGGCGGAGGTCGGCGACCAGGACCTCTACCGCAGGGCCCAGATCGGCCTGGCGATGGTCTCCGGGGACGCGGGCCACCTCACGGAGGTGCTCGACCGCTGCGAGCGGCTGGTGGCGGCGCGGCCGGAGGTGGAGCTGCTGGCCGTGCGACGGCGGTTCCACGGTGGCGATGATGAATGAGGGCCGGACCGGTGGTCGCAGACCGCGCCCCCGGCCATCGATGACTGACGCGAAGAAGAGAGAAGAAGACGCATGAGCGACACCGCGCGGGCACGCAAGCTGGCGGACCGCATCCGGGTCGTGGTCGCGGAGACCCTCCAGCGGCGGATCAAGGATCCGCGGCTGGGCTATGTGACCATCACCGACACCCGGATCACCGGTGATCTGCGGGAGGCGACCGTCTTCTACACGGTCTTCGGCGACGACGAGGAGCGGGCGGCCTCCGCCGCGGCCCTGGAGAGCGCCAAGGGTGTGCTGCGGTCGGAGGTCGGGCGCCAGACGGGGGTGCGCTTCACCCCGACCCTGACGTTCGTCCCGGACGCGCTGCCGGAGAACGCCCGCACCATCGACGATCTCCTCGCCAAGGCCAGGGAGGCGGACGCCCAGGTGCGCGAGGCGTCCTCGGGCGCCGCTTACGCGGGCGAGGCCGACCCGTACCGCAAGCCCGGCCAGGAGGACGACGAGGAGCCCGGCACCGACGGTAAGGGTTCAGCGGACGCATGACGCGTAACGGAAGGGCCCGTTCCGGAGCGCCGGACGGCCTGGTGATTGTCGACAAACCGGCCGGTTTCACCTCGCACGACGTCGTCGCCAAGATGCGCCGCTTCGCCGGCACCCGGCGGGTCGGCCACGCCGGGACGCTGGACCCGATGGCCACGGGCGTGCTCGTGGTCGGCGTGGAGAAGGCCACCCGGCTGCTGGGCCATCTGGCGCTGACCGAGAAGGAGTACCGGGCCACCATCCGGCTCGGGCAGACCACGGTCACCGATGACGCGGAGGGCGAGATCACCGCCTCGGAGGGCGCCGCCGGGGTCGACCCGGGCGCCGTCCAGGCCGGGATCGAGGAGCTGACCGGGGACATCCAGCAGGTCCCCTCGAAGGTCAGCGCCATCAAGATCGACGGCAAGCGCTCCTACGCACGGGCGCGGGAGGGCGAGGAGTTCGCGATTCCGGCGCGGCCGGTGACCGTCTCCTCCTTCGTCCTCCACGACCGCCGAGAGGCCAAGGCGGAGGACGGCACCACCGTCCTCGACCTGGACGTCACGGTGGTGTGCTCCTCCGGCACCTATATCCGGGCCCTGGCGCGCGACCTGGGCGCCGGACTGGGCGTGGGCGGCCATCTGACGGCCCTGCGCCGGACCCGGGTCGGTCCGTACGGGCTGGAGGCCGCCAGGACGCTGGAGCGGCTGGAGGAGTCGCTGGAGATCCTCCCCATCGCGGAGGCGGCGGCCGCCGCGTTCCCGCGCTGGGACGTGGACGAGCGCCAGGCCCGGCTGCTGGGCAACGGGGTGCGGATCGACATGCCGTCGGGGCAGCCGGGGGCACTGGATTCGAGTCCGGGTCCGGGGCCGGTCGCGGTCTTCGGGCCGGAGGGGCGCTTTCTGGCCCTGGTGGAGGAGTCGAAGGGCAAGGCGAAGAGCCTGGCCGTCTTCGTATGACGCCGTTGCCGCCCGCTGCGGGCGGCCCTCGGCCCGGCCGGCGCGGCGCCGATGTGTCGTTGCCGACTCCGGGCCGCGTTGCACGCGCCGGGACCGGCCGCCTACCGTGGCTTTCCGGCCGGTCCGGGCGCTTGGGGCGGCCACCGATGCGAGCCGGGCGCCCGGGACATGGCAGTCTTAGACCTGCGAAGTCGACAGACAAAGGTTCGGGCGAGGAGCGGGCAAAGTGCAGCGCTGGCGTGGCTTGGAGGACATCCCCGAGGACTGGGGGCGCAGCGTCGTCACCATCGGTTCCTACGACGGGGTGCACCGAGGGCACCAGCTGATCATCGGCCGTGCCGTGGCACGGGCGCGTGAGCTGGGCGTACCGGCGGTCGTGGTCACCTTCGACCCGCATCCGAGCGAGGTCGTGCGGCCCGGCAGCCATCCACCGCTGCTCGCCACCCACCAGCGGCGCGCGGAACTGATGGCCGGGCTGGGCGTGGACGCGGTGCTGATCCTGCCGTTCACGGCGGAGTTCTCGCGGCTCACCCCCGCCGACTTCGTGGTGAAGGTGCTGGTGGACAAGTTGCACGCCCGGGCCGTGGTGGAGGGCCCCAACTTCCGCTTCGGCCACAAGGCCGCCGGGAACGTGGCCTTCCTGCGCGAGCTCGGCACCACTTACGACTACGAGGTCGAGGTCATCGATTTGTACGAGCGCGGCGAGGCGGGCGGCGGTGAGCCGTTCTCCTCCACGCTGGTGCGCCGCCTGGTCGCGGAGGGCGATGTCACGGGCGCGATGGAGGTCCTGGGGCGGCCGCACCGGGTCGAGGGCGTGGTGGTGCGCGGTGCGCAGCGCGGCCGTGAGCTGGGCTTCCCGACGGCCAACCTGGAGACCCTGCCGCACACCGCCATCCCGGCCGACGGCGTCTACGCCGGCTGGCTGACGGCGCGGGGCGAGGCGATGCCCGCCGCGATCTCGGTCGGCACCAATCCGCAGTTCGACGGGACCGAGCGGACGGTCGAGGCGTATGCGATCGACCGGGTCGGCCTGGATCTGTACGGACTCCATGTCGAGGTCGACTTCCTCGCCTATCTGCGGGGCCAGGAGAAGTTCGACTCGATCGAGGCGCTGCTTGAGCGCATGGCGGCCGATGTGAAGCGGGCGCGGGAGCTTGTGGAGGAGCACGGAAGCCGCTGACGCGTACGGACGTGTACGGCGCGTACGGGCGCGTACGGCGCGGCTGAGGCGTACGGGAGCCACTGAGGGCGCGTGCTGGGCGCAGTGCGCCGTGTGCTGAACCGTGATGAACGGGAGAACGAGAACGCGCCCCGTGGGCCGGTGATCCGGCCCACGGGGCGCGTTCTCGTCTCCGCTCGGTCGCTACTGCTGCGGGGGCTGCTGCTGCCAGGGCTGCCCCGGTTGCCCGGGCTGGCCGGGCTGCCCCGGCTGGGCCTGCTGCCACGGCTGCCCGGGCTGCGGCTGCTGCCCCTGCCCGTAGGACTGCTGCCAGCCCTGCTGGCCGCCTTGCTGCGGGTACCCGGGGTACTGCGGCTGCTGGCCCTGCTGAGGCGCGTACGCGCCCGGGTAGGGCTGCTGCTGGGCCTGTCCGGGCATCGGCGGGGCCACCTGCGGCGGCTGGGCCGCTCCGTCGCCCGTCCACAGACCCTGCTCCTGCTGGGCGCGGGTGAAGTCCTCCGCGACCATGGCCGAGAGGTTGAAGTACGCCTCACGCGTCTTGGGCCGCATCATGTCCAGGTCCACCTCGGCGCCCGCCGACAGATGCTCGTCGAACGGCACGACGATCACCCCGCGGCAGCGGGTCTCGAAGTGGGACACGATGTCCTCGACCTTGATCATCTTGCCGGTCTCCCGAACCCCGGAGATCACCGTGATGCTCCGCGAGACCAGATCCGCGTACCCGTGCGCGGACAGCCAGTCCAGGGTGGTGCTGGCGCTGCTCGCGCCGTCCACCGAGGGCGTGGAGATGATGATCAGCTGGTCGGCGAGGTCGAGGACGCCGCGCATGGCGCTGTAGAGCAGGCCCGTGCCCGAGTCGGTGAGGATGATCGGGTACTGCTTGCCCAGGACGTCGATGACGCGGCGGTAGTCGTCGTCGTTGAACGTCGTCGAGACCGCCGGGTCCACGTCGTTGGCCAGGATCTCCAGCCCCGACGGCGCCTGTGAGGTGAACCGCCGGATGTCCATGTAGCTGTTGAGGTACGGGATCGCGGTGACCAGGTCGCGAATGGTCGCACCGGTCTCCCGGCGGACCCGTCGGCCGAGGGTGCCCGCGTCCGGGTTGGCGTCGATCGCGATGACCTTGTCCTGGCGCTCGATGGCCAGGGTCGCGCCGAGGGCGGTGGTCGTCGTGGTCTTGCCGACACCGCCCTTGAGGCTGATCACCGCGATGCGGTAGCAGGAGAGCACCGGCGTACGGATCAGCTCCAGCTTGCGCTGCCGCTCCGCCTCCTCCTTCTTGCCGCCGAGCTTGAAGCGGGAGGGGCCGGGGGTGTTCTTCTTCGGCTTCTGCTTGCCCTTGATCAGCCGGTCCGAGGAGAGCTCGACCGCTGCGGTGTACCCGAGCGGCGCCCCCGCGCCTCCGGCCTGGCGCCGCTGGTCGGGCGTCACGGTCGGCCAGCCGCCGGTACGGGGGTCGGCGGGGGCCGCCGGGGCGGCCTGGGCGTCCGGACGCGGATAGCCGTAGCCGTCATGCGGCTGTGGCTGTGCCTGCGGCCCGGGTCCGGGCCCGGGAACGCCGTTGCCGGGCCGCGGGAAACCATAGCCACCCTGCGCGCCCGGACCCTGCTGCCCGGGGAACTGCTGACCCTGCGGGGCATGCGGCGGCTGGCCCTGGACGGGGCCGTTCGGCGCGTACGGACCGGGCTGACCGGGCTGGGCGGAGTGACCGGGCTGACCGGGCTGGGCAGGCTGTCCGGGCTGGCCCGGGTACATCGGCTGGCCGGGCTGTCCGGGGTGCTCGGCCTGCCCCGGCTGGGGCGCGGGGTAGGGCTGTGCGGGGGGCTGCTGGTACGGCCCCTGGTCCTGGCTCTGCTGGTCCGGGGCGGGCGGCTGTGGGAAGCCGTAGCCGCCCGGAACGGGCGCCGGCCCCTGGCCCTGGCCCTGGCCCGGCGCGCCCGGACCGGGCGCGGGCTGGGCCCCCGGCTGCGGATAGCCGTAGTGGGGCCCCTGCGGAGCCGGGGCACCCTGCGGACCGGGACCCGGACCCGGCACGCCCGGGCCGGGCTGCTGGTAACCGCCCTGCGGGCCGGGCACGTTGCCCATCGGGGGCTGCGCCCCCTGGGCCTGATCCGGCAGCGAGGGCAGCGGGGCCGGACCGGGCTGGCCGGGGATCGCACCCGGAGCGCCCTCACCGGGCCGCGGATAGCCGTACCCACCCTGCGGTCCCGGTCCGGCGGCGGGCTGCCCGGGCTGCCCGTGCGTCTGGGGCGGGGGAGGCGCCCAGGAGGTGTCCTGCGGCGGGAGCGGCACTCCGGCACCAGGCGTGGCGGGCCCATCCGTCCGCTGCTCCGGAACGGAAGCGGGACCCGGAGCCGGCGGGGCGTCCTCGGGCGCCGCGGGCTGGAAGTCCGGCGGCAGCGGCGGCAGCCCCGACTGCGGAACGGGCGGCGGGGCCCAAGTGGTGGCGGGCTGCTCGGGCGACGGCGCGCTCGGCGGCACGGCGTCCTCGGGCACGGCGTCTTCAGGGACCGCGTCCTGAGGCTCGGCACTCGCCTGCCTCAACTCCTCCATTTCACGCCGCAGCGCGGCGGTGGAGAAGCGCAGCGTGCCC
Source organism: Streptomyces javensis (assembly GCF_039525925.1). Taxonomy (NCBI): domain Bacteria; kingdom Bacillati; phylum Actinomycetota; class Actinomycetes; order Kitasatosporales; family Streptomycetaceae; genus Streptomyces; species Streptomyces javensis. The sequence continues at coordinate 7,734 of NZ_BAAAIF010000068.1, forward strand.
TCGCTGCGCACGTCGTCGTCGGTACGGTCGTCCGAGCCCGAGGAGCCGGAGTCGCCGTCCGAACGGGACTCAGACCCAGAATCGGACCCGGCATCGAAGCCGGAAGGAGCACCGGAGTCGGAACCGGAGTAGGAACCCGAAGGAGAACCGGAACCGGGGTCGGAACCGGAACCGGGATCGGAATCAGCGCCCCCGGCGCCGGAGTCCTCACTCCGCCTCTCGGCGATCTCCCGCCGCAGCGCGGAGGTGGAGAACCGCACGGTGGAGGGGCTGCCCACATCGCCGTTCTCGCCCTCGTCGGAGCCCGCCTCGGAGGCGTACTCCGGTTCCGGCCGGAAGGCGTCGTCGTCCTGCGGAGCAGCGGCGGGAGCCAGCGTGAAGTCGTCATCGGCGGGAGCGGAAGCGGAAGAGGAAGCCGCAGCCGAATCCTCCGTCTCGTCATCGGAGGCCGGGGCGGAAACGTTGTAGGAGGGCGAAGGCTCAGCACTGTCCGGAACGCCGCCACCCGTAGCACTGTCATCCGCGGGCGCGGCACCAATGGAACCCGACCCGGAGTCAGACAAAGGCGGCATACGCCTGCCCGAGTCGGACTCTCTGCTCTCCGGTGCCGACCGTGCCTCGTCCTCCCTCTGCCCGGGGGCCTCCTGCACCTCGGAGGCGTCCGACACGACATCGGAGGACGGCGCCGGGGCAGGCGGCGGCCAGGCACCCGGAAAACCGCTCGGCTCCGGCACCCCCGGCACGGGCACCGGATGGCCGGTGGGCGGCGGAGGCGGCGGCCCCGGCATCCCCGCACCGGTGCCCGTCCCGGTTCCCCCGGAACCGCCGGTCGACGTGGGGGCCGTGGAGGACGGCGAGGACGACGACGAAGCGTTCTGCGTGTACCAGGCGGGTGGGGTGTAGTCGATGGTGAACTCGCCCGTGTGCTCGGTCTCCGCGTCGGACCGATCATCGCCGGGTGTGATTCCGCCCGTGCGGATCTCGTCCCGATCGCTGCTCACAATGCCTCCTGGTGTGGTCGAACACCCTTGAAATTCTTGGCGAGGCCGATCTGTTGCCGATCGCTACTGTCGTCCGACCGTTCGGCTTTCCCCTTTTGTGACGCCGGGGACCCCTGCACGGGCGCTCCACCGGGTACCCCAAGACTAATCACCATGAGCGCCGCGGGGGCAGGCCCATCCGCGCACTCGAGGCTGTCCGAGACCTCACCGTGCCTTACGGCGGTACGTACCCGGCAACCGCGGGGAGAAGTCCAAGCGTCCGGTGGTACAAAGAATCCCCGCTCGAATGCCGTTGCACTGTGGGACCTGCGACCATGTCGCCCCTTTCCGGCCGCCGCCGCCGACCGGATCGCGGGGAGGAGGCCGACCGGTCGGTGGACTCGTGTGAGAGGTAGGCGCAGATGCCGCAGCCGCCCCAGCCACCCAACCAGCCGCCCTCCGACGGTTTCGGCCCACCGCCCCCAGAGCCTCAGGACCCCGACCTGCCCCAAGAGCCCCAAGAGCCCCGGGAGCCCGGTCAGAGCGGCTTCGGCTCGCCGCGGAGACCTCCGACATCACCCACACCACCCACGCCGCCCACCGTGCCCCAGGGGCCGCCAGCAGCTCCGTCTACGGGCCACACTCCGCCCCAGATCTGGGACGGTGCCCTCCCACCGAGCCCGCCCCCACCACCGCCCGGCCCGTCCCGGGGCCCGGACCCGTCGAACCCGTACGCCCAGAACCCGTACGCCCAGAACCCGTATGCACGCCAGCCCGAGTACGGCAGCCCGTACACCCCACCGCCCGGCGGGCCGTACGGCACGCCTCCGCCCACCAACGGCGGCCGAGCCCCGAAGCGGAAGGCCGTCATCGTCGGTGCGGCGGTGGCGGTACTGCTCGCGGCCGGTGGCGGGGTGTACGCGGCGGTGGGCGGTGATGACAGCGGTAAGAACCCCACCGCGAGTCCCACGACGACCACCCCGAGCCACGCCAGGACACAGGACCCGACGCCCGAGCCGACGACCGGTGACGGCGACAACACCGGTGGCCGCGGCAGTGGCGAAAGCGATCCCAACGATCAGCGCCGGGTGGGCGAGGCCAAGGTCCTTTACCAGAAGCCCGCGCCCGAGGTCAGTAAGAGCAACCTCGAAGTGCCCGGCTTCTGGGCGATGAAGGGCTACGTCGTCAAGGCGGTCGAGAACAAGATCGTCGCGTACAACGACGAAGGGGGCAGCAAGTGGACCCTCTCGCTCCCCAAGGCGGTCTGCGCCGCTCCCACCTCCACGACCGGCGGCAAGGTCGTGGTCGCCTACGAAGGCCATGGCAAGGACGCCTGTAGCCAACTCGCCCTGATCGACCTCAACAAGGGCGTCAAGCTCTGGGACCGTCCCGCCCCCGAGAGCGACGCCATTGGCGGTGGCTACACGAACGTGGGGATGGCGCAGAGCGGCGATCTCGTCGGCATGGCCTGGTTCGGCGGCTCCGCCGTCATCAAGGTCAGCGACGGCAAGGAAGTCTCACCCGAAAAGCCGAGCGCGGGCTGTTCCATTGACGGCTACGCGGGCGGCAAGGTCCTGCTGCGCGCCTACTCCTGCACCAATGGCACCGCCAAGCTCCAGCAACTCACCCCCGGCGGCTCGATCAAGTGGACCTACACCGTCCGTAAGGGCTTCAAGGTCAGCAACATCTTCTCCAGCAGCCCCGCTGTGGTGGCTCTCATCGACCAGGACCGGCGCTCCGGCGGCATCCTTGCCCTCTCCGACAAGGGCAGGGAACGCTCGACCCTCACGCTGGGCAAGCAGTCCTACCAGCCGGAGTGCGGCACGGACATCTTCGGCACCAACATGGGCAACTGCGAGGGCGTCGCCGTCTCCGCCGACACCTTCTACCTGCCGACCGAGATGACCCAGGACCACGGTCTGGGCTCCACAAGCGAGATCCACGCCTTCGACCTCACCACCGGCAAACGGAAATGGGCGGTCAAGGTGGCCGAACGGCTCCTGCTCCCGCTGAACATGGACGGCAAGAACCTCATCGCCTACGAAAAGCCCTCATACACCGCGCCCGGCCGAATAGTCCGCATCGGCCCCAACGGCGGCAAGCCCAAAACCCTCCTGCGCCTCCCCCAGGCCACCCAAAAAGCCGAGCGCGACTTCTACTCGGCCACCCACACCTACCGCAACGGCAACTTCTACATCGCCACCAACCGCATCACCGGCACCGACACCACCGCCGAAAACCTCCTGATGGCCTTCGGCCGCTGAGCGGCGGCCGAGCGGTGGGACACGACCGCGGGGGCGGACACCGACCGGCGTCCGCCCCCGCGCCCGCGCTCCTCAGCTCAGATCGAATTCGCCGTCCCTCGCGCCCAGGACGAAGGCACGCCATTCGGCCTCCGTGTAGCGCAGCACGGTCTCGGGGTCGGTGGAATTCCGCATGGCCACTGCCCCGTTCGGCAGGTAGGCGATCTCCACCCGGTCCTCGGAGCTGCTGCCAGGTGCACTGAGCCACTCGACACCGGAGATGTCGAGGGCGTACAGCTCTTCCTTCTCTTTGGCATCGGCCATTGGTGGAGAATCCCTTCGGGTACCGCGGAAACAAGCCCGCCTGGTGCTTGGCTGACAGTCTCATCCACCGTGTGCACGGCGGCAATCGAACACTGTCAGTCCATGCGGCGAGCCCCGCCCAGCAGGCCGGATTCGATGTCAGTCGGATGCGTCGCCACGTAGAGCCGCGATTGACTATCACACCAAAGAGTGACCCCGTCCGGAAGCGTGGACAGTGATTCGACATCCGTGGCCGGCAGTCCCATGATCCGTCCGATCTGGGCGGCCTCCTCGGGCGACACCCGCTGGACGCCCACCAGGTCCGCGTTCTCCATGAGCCGGGGGGCGACCGGGCTCAGATAGGGCAGAAGCGTCAGCACGGACTGCCATGGCGCCGAGGTCACCCGCCCGCGCGGCGGTCGCATGCCCGCGTCACGGATCACCAGAACGGGGCTGCCGATCGACGGCCCCTGCGGCGGGACACGTCCCACGTCGTGGAGCGTCATGCTCTGGTATCCGCCGTTCGCGGCCTGCGCCAAGGACGCCCACATCTGCTGACGGCCGGTCTCCACGGTGACCCGGGCGCCCGTGGCCACCGCCCGCAACCCGATCACCTGCGCCGTCCACAGCCCGCCGACCAGAACCACGTTGAAGGGCGTGGGACGGTGCAGACCCAGCACGGCGGGTTGGTCCCGCGCGCCGACACCGATCACCACCCCGTCGTCGCCGACCGGCAGCGCCAGTGCGTCGAACTGCTCCGGGGGGAGCTCATGCCGTTGACGCCGGGGTCCGATCAGCCCGAATCCGCGTCGCGTCCTGCGCGGGGAGGGAGCCACGGGCTCGTCCGGCTGACCGGGCATTTGGCCAGGTGCGGGAGCCGGGGCGTAGGAAGGGCCGCCTGAGACGGTCGTCGGCATGGCCATCAGCGGGTCCCTCCCAGGGGCAGAGTGGCGAGTACGCCGGGTACCTGCTCGCGGTCCAGCCGTGCGAGACCCACCCGCACCCCACGGGCCGTGCGCTGGAGCTCTCGTCTCATCGCGACCAGGTCGTCCGCGCTATGACCCGTGATCCGCACATGCCCGCTCACCGTGGGCGCGGGGCGGCCGCTCTGCGTCCCGCCCCGTCGCAGAGTGAGGCTGAGCGTGGTCGCGAGCGCGGGCAGTGAGGTCAGCAGCGCGGCCAGTTGGGGAAGGGGCGTGGCTCCCGGTCCCAACTGTGGCCACCTGCTGACCCAGTAAGTGGTGTGCCATCGGTCGTCGCAGCGCCAGGCCCGTGTGCTCTCGACCGTGCGTCGACTGAGCGTGTTGGTCTGCCGGGCCTGCGCCGTCGCCCTCGGATTGACGCTCGCGGCGGTGGCGATCGCCGCCGTCACGCCTTCTTCCGGCAGGAGCGTCACGCCGAAGCCTGCCCCCTGCAACCTGCTCGACAGCTGGTCTGCCGCCCGCAGCACACACCGTTGCGCGCCCTCGAGGCCCCCGCCCCGGGCCGCGACGGCCTCCGGGCAGAGCTCCGGGTCGAACTTCAAGGCCACCCACGTCAGACGGACCGCGGGCGCGCCCGTCTGCTCCTGAAGCGGCCCGTAGTTGCGTACGGGCACCGTCTGCGCCGACAGGTGGGGTGCGGGCGCCGGCAACGCATGCTGCACCACCTGCACGGACTCCAGCAGGATTCCGTCGACGTCCATGGCGTCGCGCAGCAGCGAAAGCGGCAGCGGACGCTGCGTACGGTGCGGGCGCAGCGGTGAGTCCGTGGCGTCCACCTGGAGGATCGCGGTCAGAAAGGTGCCGTCGCCCACCAAGCCGACCATGCGCCGCTCGCGATCGGTGAACGTGTAGGTGCGCAGGGCCGGTTCGCACTCCAGAGCCGGCGTGAAACCGGGGTCCGTGCCCGCGTCGAGCGGCTTCGCCGCCTGCCGCTGGCGCCTGCGCAGCGCGAGCGCGGTGCTCAGCCATTCTGGTATCGGCTGCTGATGACGCGTGACCACGGCCAGCAGCACCAGGACGACGCCCACGACTCCGGCGGGCACCAGCAGGAGTTTGTCGACCACCCCGGCGGCCAGCACGATCGCCGCGGCCACCTCGATCAGCACGAATTGCTGAAGCCGCAGGGGGCCGATGCTGCCGGGCCGGGACATCGTGCGCGGGGTGGCGGAGGCGGTGGGAGCCGCCGTCCGGGGGGCGTCAGCGGGTGCGGGCGGACGGGGTCTGCTCGGTGCTCCTCGGCCGGACGCGCTCCTCGTGGCACGTGCGCGCGTTGCGGCAGCCATCCCCGTCAGCCCCCTAATGTCCGAAACCGGCCCGAACGGCCCGGTCGTCGTTGCCCCGGTGAGTGTCCCCGGGCGGCATGAGCCAGTTCACTACCGGCATAGTAGAGGGTCGGTACGACGCCAGGACCGAGGGCAGGCCACCTGACTACCGAGGCCGAAAAGCGGGGAGAAGCGGCTAAAAATGGCATCACGGCGGGATGAACTCAACGCCTACATCTACGCGAAGAAGCGGACAGTCGCCGCCTTTTTGCAACCCACGCCGAGTGGCACGGAGGAGGGTGCGCCGCGTCCGCTGCGCGCGGTCCTGCCCGGAGTCGTCGTCGGGGCCCTGATCCTCGCCGGTTTCGGCGCCTGGGGCATGTTCAAGCCCGTCGCCCCCAAGGGGTGGGACACACCGGAATCGCATGTGATCGTCGGCAGTGACTCCACCACTCGGTACGTCATCCTGAAGACAGGCGGCAAGCCCCAACTCCATCCCGTGCTGAACCTCGCCTCCGCCAAGCTCCTCCTCGACCCCGAGAAGTCCAGCATCATCAAGGTGAAGGAGTCAGAGCTGGACGACGGCCACATCCCGCGTGGGCCCACTATCGGCATTCCGTACGCGCCGGACCGCATCCCCAGTGCGGACGAGGCGAAGAAGCGCATGACGTGGGCCGTCTGTGAACAGCCGGGCGGCAATGGGAACACCACACAGAAGGCCGTCTTCCTCTTTTCCGACCGGGACCCGAAGCTCCAGAAGCTGCACGGCTCCCAGGCGCTCCACGGTGGCCAGGCCCTCTACGTGCAGGATCAGGACGGCGCCCGCTATCTCGTCGATCCGCGGGGCGTCAAGTATCTGATCGGCGGCCGGGACTGGAAGGCCAAGTCCGCCGAGGACACCAATCTTCTGCTGCGCTCGATCTTTCACGACGGTGCGAAGCCGCAGCGAGTCACCACGGACTGGCTGGCGACCTTCAGGGACGGGGCACCGATCGACTTTCCGCAGGTCCCGGGCCGGGTAGGCGATGACGCCGGGGTCCCGAGCCTCGGCGAGGCGAATCGGGTCGGCATGGTGCTCGAAGCGCCCACCGGAGCCGGCACCCAGAAGTATGTGGTGCTGGAGGGAAAGGTCCAGCGGATCTCGGAGTTTGTGGCCAAGCTCCTGCTCAGGAGCAAGACCTCCATCAATGAGGCGAGTATGGCCAAACGAGTGGCGGCCCAGTCATTCAACCCGGACACGGAGAACGATTTCTACGGCCAGTACCACTGGCCCAGCGAAATCCCGAGCCAGGCCAACTCCATCGATCCCGCGCTGGGCACCGGAGCCCGGGACACCAGCTGCAGCATCTTGGACGGGGTGACCGCCAAGGGCGGCGCCAAGGTGACGACTTGGGCCGGCAAGGACTTCCCGGCCACCATCCCGGACGGCGCCACCAGCGCCTATGTGACCCCCGGGTCGGGAGCGCTCTACCGTCAGGTGAGCGGACGGCAGATCAAGAACGGTCCCGTCTTCCTGGTGACCGACACCGGCCTTCGCTACTCGGTCCAGTCCAACAACGACAGCGATTCCGGCAAGTCGAAAATCGGTGGCGACGACTCCGACAAAGGAAAGGCCGCTGAGGCTCAGCAGGACGTCAACAAGGCCCAGCGCAGCCTCGGATACCAGGATGTCAACCCGACGCCGGTGCCCGCGGACTGGTCCGAATTCCTGCCCACCGGCCCACGCCTCGACGCCAACAGCGCCAAGCAGCCGCAGGGTTCATAGGAGATGAGGAAGACCGAACACATGCGGTGCACCATCAAACCCCTCGCCCTGTCAGCGGCGACCGCCCTCACGGCACTGACGGCGGCGGCCGGACCGGCATCGGCCTCCGCGGCGCCGGACCTCTCCCTCGCGGGCAGTGGCGAATGCACCTACCCCGCCAAACAGATAAAGGGCACCCCCTGGTCCCTTCAGCGCGTCATGCTCGACCAGCTGTGGCAGGACACCAAGGGGCTGGATTCGAAGGGCCGTCCGGTCAAGGTCGCCGTCATCGACACCGGCGTCGACAACACCAATCCTCAGCTCAAGGACGCCGTCGACACCAGCAAGGGCAAGGAGGTCCGTAAGGGCGGTAAGAAGAGTCTGTCCAAGGGGAAGAAGGGCAACGGGACGGACGACTCGGTCGGCCACGGCACCAAGGTCGCCGGCATCATCGCCGCCCGCCCGCACTCGGGCACGGGATTCGTCGGCATCGCGCCGAAGGCCAAGATCATCCCGATCCGGCAGAACGATGAAAAGGGCTCCGGCACCACCGACACCATGGCCACGGCCATCGACTGGGCGGTCGACGCGGGAGCCGGCGTCATCAATATCTCCCAGGACACCGTCAAGCCGCTCCAGACGAACAGCACGCTCCAGCAAGCCGTCGAGAACGCGCTGCAAGCGGATGTCGTCGTGGTCGCCTCCGCCGGAAACGACGGTCTCGACGGCAAGGTCAAGAAGACCTACCCGGCCGCTTACGACGGCGTTCTCGCCGTCGGCGCCTCGGACCGTAACAACGAACGCGCTCCCTTCTCCCAGTCCGGCGACTTCGTCGATGTCGCCGCTCCCGGCGTCGAAATGGTCTCCACCGTCCCCAAGGGCGGCCAATGCGTGGACAACGGCACCAGCTTCTCCGCGCCCTACGTCGCCGGCGTCGCCGCCCTGATTCGCGCCAAGCACCCGGAGTGGCACCAAGACGAGGTGGTCGCCCAGATCGAGCAGACCGCCGAGCGCGCCGTCAACCACCATGACCGCTTCATCGGCTGGGGCGTCGTCGACCCCGTCCGCGCCCTCACCAACGACGAAACCCGCATCGACCACGTCACCCTGGACAAGGGCGCAGCTCACGACGTCGCCGCGCCCGACCCCGCCCCCATGCCCCTGGGCGAGACCCCTCAGGAGCGCAAGGAACGCCTCGCGACGTACTCCGTGGGCGCGGCTGCCATCGCGGTGGCGGGAATCGCGGGCTGGGCGGCAGTTCTCAACGAACGGAGGCGTCGGCGCTCCGGCATGGCTGAGTAGGAGTACTCATAGACGCCGGTGAAGTGTCATCTACACTGAGCTATTTGGCGTAACTGTGAGTCGTGCGAGCCAGGGGGGACGGGGAGCCTATGTCTACGTTCGAGATGGAATGGGCGCAAATGAAGCGCGAGGCGTCCGGTGACACCGGGATGAGTCTCGCGAGCGCCGACAACAAGCCGGGATGGGCACAAGGCGGATCAGGCGGGGTGAAGTCCAGCAAGAAGGCATGGACCACAGCCGGCCGGAGCGTCGGCAAGCTCCGGGGGGACATCAAGACCGCGCTGACGAAGCTGGAAGAGGAGCAGACTGGCCTAGGCGCGGGCAGCAAGAGTGGCGGCATCGAGAGCGCGGCGGCTCAGCGGGAGCTCTACAGCTCCTGGAAGCGCTACCTGAAGGGCGTGAGTGGGAAGTGCGGCGCGATTCAGGACCGGCTTGAGAGGGCCGGGGATCACCAGTACAAGAACGACGAGGCCACCAAGTGCGCATTCGACGGGCTGGACGTCCTGTACAAGGACACGAAGCCCGTCGGCGGCGAGAGCCGGGGTCGGTGAAGCGGCGGTGGATTACGCGACGCTCAAGTCCCTCAAGCCCTCGGAGTTCGAGGACGCCGCGGGCGGCTATCGGACCGTCGGCGACATGGCCAGTCAGGTCAAGGACGACCTCGAGCAGCAGATAGCCGCTGGCATGCGGAAAGCACTCGAAGGCGAAGCCGTTGACGCCGCCGTGGTGCAGCTCCGGAAGCTGGCGACCAATTTCCACTACACCCAGGTCGAGTGCGCTCTCATCACCACCGCCCTCAACTCTCTGGCCTACGAACTACGAGCAGCCAAGGACAAGCTCGAGGCCGCTGTGGAGGACGCCAAAGCGGAAAAGTTCACGGTGGGCTCGGATGGCTCGGTGAGCTACCCGGCGGCCGGTGACAAGGTCGACGGCAAAGTGCCGGAGGGCGGCACGGTCCAGGGCAGCGCGAAGGGCAAGCCGACCAACCAGCCGATCGACCCGACCGGCGACGCGAATGACGCCGCCGACGCCCTGGATCGCCAGGCGGCGAACATCCACCCCAATCCGAACTTCGGCCGTGCGGTAGCGATCGCCAATCGCATCGCTCAGGCCGTCTATGACGCCACGCAGGCAGACGAGAAGTGGGCGCCCAAGCTGCGCAAGCTGAAGGCCGATGACGATCTGACCGTCGCAGCGGAGGACTGGGCCGACACGAAAAAGGACGCCACTGGAGTCCGCCATGGCGCGAAGGATTACCTCGGCGAGATCAAGCGCCCACCCGAGCACGGCAGCCCTGAGGACAACACCAAGTGGTGGAGGGGGCTTTCCGACGAGGAGAAAGCCACGTACGCCTCTGTGTACCCCGACAGTCTCGGATCACTCAACGGCATTCCGGCGGACGTTCGCGATGAAGCCAATCGCGTTGTGCTCGCGGAGAAGCGTGGTGAGTATTCAATGCAACTTCAGGCAATTCCCAAGGAGCCGAACAAATACGTAGACATACGTGACGCTGTTCCGGGTAACGCGTACAGCGGAGACTGGGTCGCTTGGGACGAGAAGTACGGAGACAAAGCACGCGAATTGAAGGCGGCTCTGAAGGGTATGGGCGCCATTCAGGAGCGCTTCGACCGGACAGGGCAGGTGGATCCCAAGCACCCTGGAGAGAAGCCATTGCCCAAGGCGTACTTGCTCGGCTTTGACACCGAGGGTAATGGTCATGCCATCGTAGCCAACGGCAACCCCGACAAGGCAGATCATACGGCAGTCTACGTCCCAGGGACCACGTCGAGTCTTGAGAAAATAGGAGGAGATGTCGGGCGAATGGAAAAGCTGTGGCGAGCCAGCGATGGCATAGCGCAGGGGCAGGATGTCTCCACTATTACCTGGCTCGGTTACGATGCCCCGCAAAATATCGTAACCGACTCCCCCAAGAGCAGCTATGCTGATGAGGGCGGACCGAAGTTGAACGACTTTGTCAGCGGTCTCCGTGCTTCTCATGATGGAGCCCCAGGGCATTTGACTGTCGAGGGTCATAGTTACGGGAGCACCGTTATCGGATCTGCTGCCCGCCAGGGACATCTGGCGGCGGATGACATCTTTGTGGCGGGCAGCCCCGGTATGCAGGTCGGTCACGCTTCAGATCTCGATGTCGGCGAGGACCATGTCTGGGCAGCCGACGCCGGGAAGAGTGAGATCCCGTGGCCTTCCAGCGATCCGGTCCCTGAAGTGGGTGCCTGGGGGCATGCCAAAAAAGATATCCACTTCGAGATGCCCGACATCATCCCCTGGCTCGACGGGGACGGCATGTCCGGACCGGGCGATCTGAACCCAACGGACGAAAACGGAATCAGGCTCGGTGTGATTCGAATTGATCCACGCGAACCAACTGATCCCGATTTCGGGGGTAACATCGTCGATACAGACACGTCGGGGCACAGTGGTTACTGGGATGAAGACTCAGAGAGTCTTCAGAACCAGGCAAAAGTTGTGGTCGGTAGGTATGGGGAAGTGACACGCAAGTGACAGGTTCCGCACAATGCCGATTCGCCTGGCGTGTCGGCCTCGCCATGTCTGCCCTCATCGCCGCGACGGGATGCTCAACGGTGACAAAAGAAGACGATGGTCTGGACTACACGCCTCAGCGCATGAGCCTAGAAGATGCAAAGGACTTGGTCAGGCAACAATCCAGCAAGATCCTCGATCTTTCTGAACTGCGAGGTGACGTTTCCCCGGCTGCCCCGCACGCCAGCCCCTGCAAAGACGTTGATCATGGCTACCGTGTGAACCATTGGTGGTCGGTGGCGGGGCCGTCCGCGGATGCTCTGAAGGAAGCCATGGACAGGCTTCATCGTGAGCTTCCGAAGCATGGCTGGAAGGTCTATCGCTATGGAGAGGCCAACTCCAAGGCACGTCAGCTTCGACTTGAGGTAGAGGACAAGAATGAGCACCACACAGTGACGATCGAGCTGAGTCTTCCTTCCACCTACCCGAACCCATCGAAGTGGGAGAAGAAGATGCGCGACAGCATCTCCATCTCGCTGGCATCGCCCTGCTACGTCGATAAGGCATACAAGCCCAACGACCAGTAGGGGGCGGTGGGTGGGGGCGGATGCCGATCCCCGTGTGCCTGTCCGCCTGTCACAATGCACAGCCGTACCGTGCCCCGCCGCCAGGCTGTGGCAAGCGCGTTTAGGGGGCTGGCGCCCAAGCGGACGCCGGGCAGTCGTCCCGGGAAATAGGTATGCGTACTCATGTGCGTCTGTGGTGAAGTCGGTAGTGTCACCGGATGTGACGTGTGCCTCGTATGTGCCGTTTGGGGGAGGGGACCGTTACTGAACCGTCGACGTCCCACAGCTACGGGGCAGTTGGGGTGTCCAACTCTGATGGATAGAGTGGCTTAGGACATCGTTGGTGTCATACGGGGAGGGACAGCGTGAGGCCCATAGAGCCGGGGTCTGAGCCACAGACGCCGTTCGGCAAGAAGCTGGTCAAGGAAGCCGAGACGCTTGCCAAGTTCAAGAAGCGCCTGGACAAGGTCCTGACCGACCTTGATAAGTCCCCGGCATCGCGCAAGACGATCTCGCAGCAGTTCATCACCCGGGACGCGTACGGCTCGGGCACCGGGTTCACGTCTGCTGACGACTTGGCCAACCTTTACGAGAAGGTCCACGCGCGACTGGAGACCCTGTCCAAGTCCTTCGGTGACCAGATCGAGGCCATGGGCCTCATGGCGATCGTCGCCGAGCGTGGCTTCGACGGCATGGACGCCGAACAGGCCCGTCGAATGCGGGAGATCCAGACACGTACGCGGAAGTACTACCGCGAGCCCGAGGAGCACGCGGGTCAGAGTGGGAATCACGGTGGCAAAGAGGTCGGGGGCGACGCGCTGTGAGGGGGAGAAGGTAAATGGCCGGAGGAAAGTTCGAGGACCGGTCGCACGACGAGCTCTACGACATGGTCGCGACCGCGAAGCCGGGCGCGCTGACCGACGTCGGGGCCGCTCTGTCGGCTGCCTTCGATGACATCAGCGCAATCGCGGAGGAACTCAAGGCACACGCCGAGCGGGTGCACTGGGAGGGCGAGGGCGCCGACGCCTTCCGTGAGTGGGGTCGTGAGGTTGCCAAACAGACCCACAAGATGGCCGAGTACACCCTGCTCGTCGGCGTACACATGACTGCCGCGGGCCAGGGCCTGACCGAGGTCAAGGCAGCGATGCCGGCCCCGACGGCGGCCGACGACAAGAAGCACAAGAACGACGCGGAAAAGGCGGCCGCGGACAAGCACCACCTTGAAGCGCTCCGGCAGATGGACAAGCTGGACTCGTACTACGAGACGGCTTATACCGAGATCAAGGGTCTGGAGGAGCCGAACTTCCCTCTTCTGCCCGATCTCGGTGCGGGCTGGGGTGACTACAGCTCTGGAACGTCTGGTGGAGCATCTTCATCGACGGGGGGAACGCAAGGCGCCGGACATGTCACGCCGTTCTCGGTCACTTCCGACCCTCACAGTGCCGCAAAGGCGGCCTTGCCTGCGGGAATCGGGAACGAGGGGCACGTGGGTAATGACGTGGACCTTGAACCGGACACGAATACGATCATCGACTCCACGGACACCCTGCCTACGCCAGACGTCATTGACAGGACCAGGCAGCAGGCTTTGCCGCCTGATATGCCGGACCAGCAACCTGGCCCGGTGGGGCCAGGGGGCCTCAGGGGGCCGAGGCCTCCGTTCCTGCCGCCGAGTGCCCCGCCTCCCGTACGAGGTGGGGGCCGGTCGATGCGGGAGCCTCTTCCCCCTTACCAAGGCGCGGCAAAACAGCCTCGGCCGACGAGCCTTCCCCGGACCGGGTTGCCTGACGGTATTCACGGCGGGCAACAGGCTCGCCCACCGGGGCAAACCAACACTCCGCGGATTCCCCGGGGCAGGGTTATCGGAGAAGAGCAAGGGCTCATGAAGCGTGGGCCGATGGGACCCGCTACGCACGGCTTCAAAGGCACGCCTTCGCCTGCGAATGGCGGGCCGGGGCGACGGCTGGCCTCAGAGCCGGGTGGGACCGTGGACAGTCCACGAGGGCCGAACAACGCGAATGGGCAGCGTCTGCCGAAGGGCACGGTCGTCGGAGACGAACACGGAATCCCTCCCAGGCGTGGTCCCCTGGGCACGGGTGGTGTGCCCGCCGATGGGGGTGCGCACGCGCCCGGAAGCAGCGGTGGTCAGGGTCGGCGGCTCGCATCTGAGTCGGGAGGTCCCGTCAGCGGTACGCGTTCTGGGCGCGGGACGCAGTCCGAATTCACCCCCGGGGGGTCTGGGCTCGTGCGCGGTAACCAGGTGGAGCCTGAGTCGACGTCGCGATCTGGCAGGGCAGCCTCGAACGGCTATGAACCCTCCGGCTCCAGGCCCGATTACCTTCAGGAAGACGAAGAGAGCTGGTCGGGTGGACGGCGTGACACGGTCCCGCCGGTCATCGAGTAGATCGACAGATCCCTGTGCAACGCCGAGGAGAGCACTCACCTATGCCATTTCAGAAGTACGGAGCGCGGCGGCGCTCCCTGGCGGCTCTGGCGACACTCGGAGCCGGGCTCATGGCGGTGGGTGGTATCGCGCCCGCGGCAGCTGCACAGGACATCAGCTCTCAGCAGTGGTACCTGAAGGACATGCAGGCCGACGAGATGTGGAAGGTGAGTAAGGGCAAGGGAATCACCGTCGCCGTTATCGACACGGGTGTTAATGCCTCGTTGCCCGAACTTCGCGGCAATGTACTCGAGGGCAAGGATGCATCCAATACGCCGACGGACCCGCACCAAGATGCCACAGGTCACGGCACAAACATGGCTGCTCTTATCGCTGGAAGCGGAGCCGGTGGAGGCATTCAGGGATTGGCGCCTGCTGTAAAGATCTTGCCGGTGAAGGTAGTCGGGGACCCCAAGGCAGATGCAGCCGACCCCCTGATGGCCAGGGCAATCAGGTACGCGGTTGATCACGGATCGAGAATCGTGAATGTCTCGTTTGGTACTATTGTCGGGCAGCGTCATAATTTCAGCAAGTCTCAGAGCGCTGTTAATTATGCCGTAAAGAAGGGTGCTCTCGTATTTGCTGCAGTGGGAAACAACGGGGACAAGGATAATCTGCCCGGATACCCTGCTTCCCTTCCAGGCGTAGTTGGCGTGGGAGCGATCAATAAGAAGGGGGAGGTAGCAGAGTTTTCGACCCACGGAGACAGCGTGGGACTGGTGGCGCTTGGAGATAAGATTGCCGAGCGCTGCGAGAAAGACCTCGAGCAGACCTGTATTAGTGGCGGGACCAGCCAAGCCACCGCCATCACCTCCGCCTCCGCCGCCCTGATCTGGTCCAAGCACCCAAAGTGGACCAACAACCAGGTCCTCCGCGTCATGATGCAGACCGCCGCGAAGCCCAAGACCGGTGACATTCCCAGCAGCTACCTCGGGTATGGCTCGGTCCGGCCTCGCAAGGTCCTCCTCGATGGCGAAGGGGACCCGGGACCGGCCAACACCAATCCGTTGCTTGCTCGTGAGGGAGCGACGAAACCAAAGCCTTCCGAGTCGGCGTCCAAGTCGGCAGGGGGTGCCTCACGGCCCCCCGCATCGGATGAGCAAGCCGCTAAGAAGCCCGCAGCGAAGGCCGAAGCGAGCGACGACGGCGGTAACACCACGCTCTGGGTCGCCTTGGGTGCGGGTGTTGTCGTGGTCGTCGGGGCCGCGGTCGCCTTCACTGTCGTACGGCGTCGTGGTGGAACGACGGCCAGGCCGTAACCAGCACCAGCACCAGCAGCAACAACAGCTATACGCTTCCTGCCATGTCGGGTAGGAAACTCCACAGAGTGGTGAGCTGAGGAAAGAATCCCCAGCTCGGCTCACCAACACATCATGGGGGAAGGTGGAAAGATGTCGGGCTCGCAGCGGATAAGCGATGCACATTTCAGGAAGTTCGAGGGCGACCTCGGCCGCGTCAGCGAGGACCTCTCGCAGAACCTGCGCACGCTGATCAACGCCATCGACACGGTGGAGGCGGCGTGGACCGGTCAGGGCGGAAGCGCGTTCCGGCGGGCGCAGATGAGCCTCAATGAGGATCATGAGGCCCTGCGTCAGCTGATTGTCAACATCCACGAGGCGGTGCAGCTCACGCACCGTTCCGGCGGCGCCAACGACGGCGAGATCGCATCCCAGCTGCGCAGCATTGACGTCAATGGCAGCGCGGCGGGCGGGCACCTCGGCAGTGGTGCGGATGGCCTGGCCCACAGCAAGGTCGACCAGTTCTAATCGATTGCGGGCGCCATCACGGCGGCCCTTGCGACAGAAATGATCGACAACCATCAAGACACCACGAGGGGTGGAGCATAAGTGTCCGGTGACGGGATGGACATCAAGGTCACATACAACTCGCTCGAGGACACCGCCGGTGACCTCGAGCGCGGCGCCAGGGTGGTGAGCCAGCAGATCGAGGCCATCATCGCCTCGGTCAAGGCCGTCACCGACGGTTGGGAGGGCGAGGCTCACCAGATGATGCTCGCCGCCGAGCGGCAGTTCAAGACGCGCGCCAACCACATCGAGACCACGCTCAAAGAGGTGGCGACCAAGGTCAGGACCGGCAGCATGGACTACCAGGCGACCGACAAGAAGTCGGCCCAGCTGTTCCAGGACATCACCATCTGAGGGTGCGGTCGCAAGAATATGGGGGTGGGCAACCGCTTCAGCGGTTGCCCACCCCCATATTCGAGTTCTACCGCAGTCCCCGTTTCGGCGGCGGTGCCACAACCTTCGGATCCGGGTATTCGGGAGCTTCCCGGCAGTCCAGCTTCGACGTTATCTGTTTCGCCGATGCGATGAGCAGCTTGGCGTGCGAGTGGTCGCTGACGGTGAAGTAGTCGCGCATGGCGAACTCCAGGGAACGGCCTTCTCTCGATCCCTCTGCGCCCCCGCCGACATCACACGCGACGAGAAGCCTGCCTGCGTCCTCCGGACCGACAGTGGTCGTGTAGTGCACCGACCGGCCCGACGAAGGTGAGTGAGGAGTCCACGCCACGGTGATGGCGAGCAGCTCCTTGCCGTCGGCCTTGTCCGTCAAGGTACAGAGGTCCTCGGGAGTGCTTCTCCTGGCCGACTCCCCGCGCAGGGCCTTCGCGACTTGGTCGGTGCTCTTGGTCTTGACCGGATAGACCTTGCTGGGTCCGTTCGGCTCCCGGGCCTCTTTTGTGATGGCCTTGTCGAACAGGCCACCGCAGGCTTGGGCGACAGGAACGAGGCCGGCGCCGGCGGTCGGCTTCACCGCGGTCGGCTTCGGCGACCCGGATTCGTCGTCATCACCGCCACAGCCCGTGATGGCGATGGCGGACGTGCAGGCCAGGGCCGCCAGTCGCCCAAGAGTCAGACGAAAATTGCGTAGCACGATCTCTCCTGTCGGCTCCATTAACTGCCGCTCCCAGTCAGCTGTGCATCCCCCACGCCACGGATGTAGCCAGCCTTGACGCGCTCGCTGGCCTCGTTGTACCAAGCGCTGTCATCGAGTCCGGGGTGGGCGGCGATATAGGCATCGAGCGGGTTGACCGAACGACGCTGGCTCGCTTCGACGAACTTCTTCTGCATATTGTGAGCGTCCGCGTCGACCTTCGCGTCGAACTCCTTCTGCTGCTTCTCGATCTCCCGGTCGATGTTGATACCGGTCTGGGTGTCGATGGCACCGGTGGCGGCGTCAACGAAGGGCGTGACGAAAGGCGTGGCCCGGGCCGCTTCGAACGGTACGGTGACGAGGCTGGTGACGGTGCTGATTCCGGTACTGGTCCGGTACTTCTGCCACTCTCCCGCCTCCGACAGCTTCCGCGCCTTCTCCTCTTTGCTGTCGTTCGCGTCGCTCATGATGGCGTCCGAGCGGGCCTCGTCCAGGATGCCCTGCGTCTCCGCGCCGGTGCCCAGAGCCAGAGTGAGAGAGTCGTCCGCGTTCGGGTGGGCCTTGAGCACGTTTGTCGTGAAGTCGTGCTGGGCCGCGGAGAGAATCTGGTAACCGCCGTCATCCCTGCCGACCGCCGACAGGAAGTTCTTGGCTGTCTCATTGGCGACGGAGATGTCGGACGAGCCGAGAGCGCCGAAAGCCGCGTCGCGGGTCTTCGCCCCCGATTCGGCGTCGCCGTGGTTGGCTGTGGCCCAGTCCAGATTGTCCATGTAGCCGGCGCCCACGCGAGCCAAGCTGTCACTGAGGCCGTGCTTGTCCGCGAGGATGCCGGAGTTGTCGCCGACCACGCTGATCAGCTGTGTCGCGACATTGACGCTGGCGGGGTTGCGGTGGAGACCCAACTCGGGTTGGTCATACGGATGCCCCAGTGCGGCAGCCTCGAAGGCGTGCCCCAGTTCGTCGTAGCCGTATCCCTTGCCATCGTCGGCGTAGAAGTTCCCGTTCAGCCACTTGCGCTCTTTGAGGAGATACATGAGATCGTCGTTCGGCGGGACGCTCTCATCCTGCTCAAAGCGGTCGCGGTGGAAAATGGTCTGGGCCGCTTCGGGGCTATGCCCCAGCGACTCCATGTAGCCCGCCATGGGGTCGACTCCGTGGTCATTGTCCTCACCGAAGTTGACGTAGGTCTCGTATCCGTCGGGCCAGTAGAGATCCTTGAGGTCGTCCTTGTGCTTGCGGTCGAACTCGAACAGGCCGCCGGTACGGCCGTCCTTGCTGTGCGGATCGGGGTAGCCCTTGCCGTAGTCGACGAGGAAGTCCTTGTCGTACTCGCCGTACCGCAGGAGGCTGCTCATCACCTGGAAGCCATATGACCCCGGATCACGTGTCCCAGCCTCCCAGTCGGTGTCCATGACGCGCTGCGGCCCCAGCTTGATGATTTCCTTCTTCCACTGCTTCATCTCATCGCTGTTGGAGTGAGAGGCGGTGGCGAGGGTGTAGCCGAGCGATTTCTGGAGTTTCTCCAGGTTTTTGGTGCGCTCGTCGCCGAATTGCTGACCGGTCGTGACGTGCTGCCAGAATTCCAGAGTCTCTTTCGGGCCGAGGTCGGTGGCGAACTTCTCGGAGAAGTAGGGGTCGCCCTCGTTTCGGGAGAGGAGCGTGTTGGCCCGGGCGATCTCGGTCGCGCTGAGGTTCTTCTTGGACCTGACCAGCTTCTCGACCTCTTGGAGGTCCTTGCGTGCCTGCTCGCGCCCCGCCTTGGCGTCCTTGGTGCTGCTGTACCCGTCGGCGGAGAAACCTTCCTTCCGACCGTTGCCGTCCTGTGTCAGAGCCCAGGCCAGGATCTCGTCGGTGGTGGTGGCGTTGCCGACGACCTCGCTGATGTAACGGTTGTAGTCCGCCACCACTTCACTGAAGTTCTTCGCCTGTAGTCCCTGTTGTACCGGTGTGAGGTCATCGAGGTTCGTCGGCTTGTAGGAGACGTGCCCGGTGTCATCGATGGCAAGGTGCTTCGCCTCCTCAATGTCCTTCTTGTACTCCTGGAGCTTCTTTTTGGCGTTCTTGAACGCCGTGTACGCGTCGTGCAGCAGGCCATGCACGTCCTCGGCTTCGCAAGCGGCCAATTCGATCTCTTTCGCCGCCTTCTGCATCCTCTTGAAAGCCGAATCCGCTGCCTCGCCCTCCCAATCCGAGTTGGTCAGAGGGGTCTGCACCTCAGTGCGCAGATTCGTACCGACCTGCCGGAACTTCCCCGGCAGCGTGCGCCATTTGCCGACCGCTTCGGAGAGTGGGGTGAGGTCGACGGTGATGAGCGAGTGATAGGTGACCATATGTGCTTCCGCCTTGAGCTGTGATCGTCGCTCTGAGGGAGGGGCAGGTGCTACCTGGCGACTTTGTCCTGGCCGCCGTCCCGCTTCTTCTTCCCTCGGTCGATCTGCTCGCCGACGCCCTTGTCGGTCACCTCGAAGTGCGTGGCCGCGTCCCTCAGCGGACCCGCCAGCCCCTGTGACAGGAGACCCTGGGCGTAACGCATCTGGTCCCGCCACCGCTCCTGGAACGTGGCGAAAGCCGCAGCGGAGTCGAAGCCCTTGAGGCTCGCCTTCACCTGACCGGTCTCGGTCATGGTCTCATTGTCCGCTTTGGCGAAGCCGGTGCTCACGTGGTCGACTCTGCCCGCTTTGCTTCGCAGCACCGAGGCGGTGACCTTCAGCTTCTTCTGCGGGATTCCTCGGCCGCCATTGCCGTCGTCGAGCTGATTGAGCCGCGTATGGGATTCCTGCTGCTTTGCGGCTTCGGCCCTGATTTCGGCCCATTCATCCTCGAACGACATGTTTCCCCCTGTGACTCAGGTCGCAAAGCAAGCCCGCTAGCTTGACTTAAGACGTCAAGTTAGCAGGGGGCTGCGCGGACCGCAGCCCCCGCACATGCGGTTCTATTGCTCCGGCAGCCACCCCACCTGGGTCAGCGGTACCCCGCGCTTGCGGGAGACGAAGAAACCGCGGCCGGGTGGCATGGGGCGGGGGCGGACTCCGCCGAAGACGTCGCCCTCACCTGGGTCGCCGGAGAGCACCATGCCTTGGGCGCCGAGTTCCTTCACGCGCTGCATGAAGGTTTCGAACATCGAACGGGAGGCGCCCGCCGAATTGCGGGCGATGATGAAACGCATGCCCACGTCGCGGGCGAAGGGCAGGTTCTCGGTGAGGACCGACAGCGGGTTGCCGCTGCTGGTGGAAACCAGTTCGTAGTCGTCGATGATGACGAAGAACTGGGGGCCGGTCCACCAACTGCGGTCGCGGAGCTGCTGCGGGGTGATGTCCGGCTTGGGGGCGCGCCGTTCCATCAGCCCGTTCAGCGCATTGGCGTGGAGTTCCAGGGCGGACGCGATCGGGGCGTACTCGAGGAGATGGCTGTCCGGGATGACACCGAGCAGGGAACGGCGGTAATCGCCGACCACGATCTTCGCTTCGTCCGGTCCGTATCGCTCGATGATCTGCTTGGCGATCAGGCGGATGAGCGATGTCTTGCCCGACTCGCTTTCACCGAAGATGACGAAGAACGGGTCGGTCTCGAAATCGACGAATACCGGTTCCAGATTTGTCTCGTCGATGCCGATCGCAATGCCGTGCTGCGGGTATTCGAAACCCTTGGGAAGCTCGTCCGCGCGGAGCTTGCGCGGGAGCAGCCGCACGCGCGGGGCGGGCGGTCCGGACCAGGCCGCGCTTACCGCGCGGACTAGTTCGGTCGTCGCATCCGTCATGGTGTCGGGGTCGTGGCCCTTGTCGATACGCGGCTGAGCGCCCATGAAGTGGAGTTTTTCCGGGAGTTGACCGCGGCCGGGAACTCCGACCGGGACGTTCGCGGCGACCTTGCGGTCGAACTCCGAGTCCATCGTGTCACCGAGGCGCAGCTCCAGCCGGTTGAGCAGCTGGTCCTTCAGCGATGCGCGGACCTCCATGTTGCGGGAGGCCGTGATGACGACATGGACGCCGTAGCCGAGCCCTCGACCGGCGATATCCGTGACGACGCCTTCCAGCATGTCGTACTCGGCCTTGAAGTTGCCCCAGCCGTCGATGACGAGAAAGACATCGCCCCAGCCCTGGTCGGCGTGTTGTCCGGCGGCTCGCTGGCGTCGATAGGTGCCGATGGAGTCGATGTTCTTGGCGCGGAAGTACTCCTCGCGCCGGGCCAGAACACCGGAGACCTCGGCGATGGTCCGCCGCACCTTCTCGGGGTCCAGACGGGAGGCGATCCCGCCCACATGCGGAAGGTCCGCGATGGCACTCATACCTCCGCCGCCGAAGTCGAGTCCGTAGAACTGCACCTCGGCGGGGGTGTGGGTGAGGGCGAAGCCCGTGACCAGCGTGCGCATCAAGGTGGACTTGCCGGACTGCGGGCCGCCCACCACCAGCATGTGGCCCGCGGCGCCGGAAAAGTCGCGGTAGAGGATGTCGCGCCGCTGCTCGAACGGCTTGTCGATGAGGCCCAGGGGCACGACGAGACCACCCGGCCTGGCGTAGTCCGCCGATTGCAGACCCCGCTCCCGCGTGGGGGCCAGCGGCGGCAGCAGTTCGTCCATGGAAGGTGCCTCGTCCAGGGGAGGCAGCCAGACCTGGTGGGCGGGCTGACCCTGGCCCTCCAGACGGCTCACGATGACGTCCAGGACCGTCTCCGCCAGTGCGTCGTCCTCGGGCCGGGCCGGGGCGGACAGCCGCTCCGGATCCAGGGCGGCGTACGTCACCGGGACCGGGGCGGCCGTGAACAGGACTGGTCGGCGCTCGACGGGCAGGGACGCGCTGTCGAATTGCGCGGGGCCCGTGCGGTATGTGCCGGAGACGTACGCCGCCTTGAAGCGGGTCATCTCGTCCGTACCGAACTTCAGATAGCCGGAGCCGGGCACGGAGGGAAGGTGGTACGCGTCCGGCACGCCCAGAGCCGTACGGGACTCGGCGGCGGAGAAGGTCCGCAGACCGATGCGGTAGGAGAGGTACGTCTCCAGACCGCGCAGGCGGCCCTCCTCCAGTCGCTGCGAGGCGAGCAGCAGATGCACACCCAGCGATCGGCCGATACGGCCGATCTGGATGAACATCTCGATGAAGTCCGGCTTCGCCGTCAACAGCTCGCTGAACTCGTCGATCACCAGAACGAGTGATGCCAGGGGCTCCAGCGGGGCCCCGGCCGCTCGCGCCTTCTCGTAGTCGTGCATGTTCGCGTAATTGCCCGCCGAACGCAGCAGCTCCTGACGGCGCTGGAGCTCACCGGTGATCGAGTCGCGCATGCGGTCGACCAGCGTGAGGTCATCGGCGAGGTTGGTGATGACCGCGGCCACATGAGGCAGCTCCGACATGCCCGCGAAGGTGGCGCCACCCTTGAAATCCGCGAGGACGAAGTTGAGGGTTTCGGACGAATGCGTGACCGCCAGCCCCAGCACCAGTGTCCGCAGGAGTTCCGACTTGCCCGAGCCCGTCGCGCCGACGCACAGACCGTGCGGGCCCATACCCTCCTGCGCCGCCTCCTTGAGGTCCAGCATGACCGGGGAGCCGTCCTCCGAGACGCCGATCGGCACCCGCAGCCGCTCGGCCAGCGAGCGGGGCCGCCAGGTGCGGGAGACATCCACCGAACCGGCGTCGCCCAGCCCCAGCAGCTCGGTGAAGTCGAGGTTGGCGAGCAGTGGCTCATCATCGTCGTCCCCGCCCATGCGCAGCGGGGCGAGCTGCCGCGCGAGCGCCTCCGCCGCTTCGACGGACAGCGAGTCGGGGGTGCCGTCGTACCCGGCGACCTGCGACTCCAGCTGTAGCTTGCCCGGCCGTACGACGATCGACAGACCGCCGCGCGGTTCGTCGAGTTCGCCCGCCAGGACCTCGATGACGGTGACGCCCTGTAGACCCTCGGGCGCCGCGAACGCCGAGTCCGGTGGCACCATCGCTCCGTCCAGCACGAGTACCAGATGCGGCTGGTCGAGCAGCGGCTGCCCTTCCCTGCTGAAGCGGGTACGGCCTTCCAGCCGCCCCCGCAGCAACTCCTCCACCTCGGCGAGGGAGTCACCGAACAGCCGTCGCGAGCCGGCGCCGTCGAAGGACCCGGGCACCTGGGCGTGGGGGAGCCACTTCGTCCACTCCCACTGCTCCGCCGCGCCGCGCGAGGCGACCGTCGCGATGACGAGATCCTCCGGTGAGTGCAGGGTGGCCAGTTGGGCGATCAGCGCCCTGGCGATCCCGTGCACCTGCTCCGGAGCTCCGGACACGGTCATGTGGTAGAAGGCGCGCAGTGACACCGCCATGGGCAGGTTGTCCAGTGACCCCTGGGTGGCGAGGAAGCGCTGCATCGCGCCTGCCGTCAGGGGCTCCAGCTCATCCACGGTGGCGGTCTCGGGGGCGATCAGGGGAGTGGAGAGCTGCTGTGTGCCCAGCCCGAGCCGCACCTGCACGAAGTCGTCGTCGGTCAGCCGCCGTTCCCACACCCGGCTGCCTTCGGCGACGATCGCCCACAGCTGCTCCGGGGCGGGGTGCAGATAGAACTGGGCGTCGCGCTGCCGCCGGGCCGTGCGCCGTACGGTTCGGCGCGTCTGGGCGAGGTACTTGAGGTAGTCGCGGCGCATGTCCGCCCGCTGGCCCTGAGAACCCTGCCGATGCCGCATGATCATGGCGACGGTCATGGCGAGCGTGGAGAACATCATCATCACGCCCATGATCTTCATCATCGGGGCGGCACCCGGCATGAAGAAGTAGACCATCGACGAGCCCATGCCAAGCGTCGGCAGCAGCTGCATCAGCATGCCTTCTTGCTGCCCGCGCGGCAGTTCCGGGGGTGGCTCGAGGCGGAGTTCCTCGGTCGGCACCTCGGGCGGCAGAGCCCGCGGCTGGCGCTTGACGACGACCTGGCTCACCGGATCCCTCATCCCTCCGTACGGAGGGACAGTTCTCGTCCGGCACCCCCGTGGCGACGGCCTCCCTCCGCGAGTCAGCGATCCTATCGACGTATCAGCTCCTGGGCCCCGGTAGGGTGGCCGCCGCGCGCATGACACCGGCGATGTCGCAGACCGAACCAGGGGGCCTTACACGTGAGTATGTCCGCAACAACCGGTTTCTGTAGGGTGACCGTCGTCGCGCCCGACAGCCGGATCGATGTCGCCCTTCCGGAGGACATCCCTGTCGCCGACGTTTACCCGGAAATCCTGCGTCTGACGGGGCAGACGCAGCCGGCTGGTGCTCCCACCGGCTATCACCTGGTCCGACGCGACGGCACCGTCCTGGACAGCGGCCGCTCCCTCCTGGCCCAGCAGGTCCTGGACGGGGAACTGCTGGCTCTGCGGCCCTTCGCCGAGTCGCTGCCCCCCGCCGTCTACGACGATGTGTCCGATGCGATCGCCTCCGCGGTCACACGCGACCGCACGCTGTGGAACGACCGGTTCCTGCGGGCCGCCGGGCTGCTCGGAGGGGCGCTGCTGCTCATCCTCATGGGCTTCGTGCTCTGGTTCGCCGATCCGGTCAAG
The DNA here is from genome assembly GCF_039525925.1 of Streptomyces javensis. Lineage (NCBI taxonomy): Bacteria > Bacillati > Actinomycetota > Actinomycetes > Kitasatosporales > Streptomycetaceae > Streptomyces > Streptomyces javensis. The sequence goes on from NZ_BAAAIF010000068.1 coordinate 32,443, forward strand.
CACGACATGCACGGTCTCCCGGGTGTCATCGCCGCCGCCGTCGGCGTGTTGCTGACGTCCCTCGCCGGGGTTCGGGCACGGGTGTACGAGGACCGAGCCTCCGCCATAGCCCTCGGCATGTCCGCCCTTCCCCACCTCATGATCGCTGGATCGGGGATCCTGGCCCTGGACGCGGGCGAAGGCGTCGGACGGCTCCAGTTCCTGCTCGGCTGCGTCACCGTGCTCGTCGGTTCGGCCGTCCTGGTCGTCGTCATGCCCAGCGGCGACGCTCCGTTCGTCGCCGCCGTGTTCGCGGCCAGCGTCGGGACCCTTGCCACCTTCTGCGAGATCGTCACCGATACCGGGGCCACCGAGACGGCCGCGGTGTGCGCCGTCGTCGCGATCGGAGTGATCGCCTTCCTGCCGGGGCTGTCGGCTCGAGTCGCCCGTCTGCCCATCGGTTACGCCGCGCCCCACTCCTCGGCCGATGAGCTCGACGCCGGTCCGGAGGCCGAGCCCCTCGACATCCACCGCATCGCCGCCCAGACCCGTCGCGGCCACGAGATGCTGCTGGGCATGGTCGGCGGCTGCTCGGCGGTCGTCGTCGGTGCCGCCGCGGTCCTGGGCTTCTCCGATGGCGCGTGGGCGCAGCTCCTCGCGCTCGCGGCCGGTCTGGCGATGCTGCTGCGCGCCCGCCTCTTCCGCTACACCGCCCAGGTCGCCGCCGTCTTCGGTGCGGGTCTGCTCGCCCTCGCCCTGCTCGTCCTGGGGCTGTCGCTGAATCCGCCGGCCGACGCGGTCATCAAGCTCCTGACCGAGAACGACCGTGGCCCGCTGGACATCCGTACGATCTGGCTCGCCGCGGCCGTGACCGCGGGCGCCGGCTTGATCATCGCGGTCGCGCTGATCATTCCGAAAAACGGCCTGTCGCCCTTCTGGGGACGTCTGTCCGACCTGGCCGAGAGCGCCTTCCTACTCGCCCTGGTGCCCCTGTGCCTCGCCGTGCTGGACGTCTACAGCTCGGCACGGAGCCTGACCAGTGGCTGAGGGCATGCCAGGGGGCCACCTCCGGTCCGAACGAGTGGGCCCTCAGATGGGGGGTATCCCCCGCAGAGAGGGACCACCCCCAGCCGTGCGCGGGGATACCGGCAGCGTCCTCAGCGTTTCGTCCAATGGGCTGACGGGCTCGGCACTTCCTCCGGTAGTCGCGCCTCCTCCGAGCAGCCCAGCGTCTTCGCGAGATTCCGCGACACGGAATTCAAGATTGCTACTTTTGCGATGTCCGTGTCGTTCTTGGGGAGTGATGACTTCGAGGTGAACAGGTTTCCGTAGACAAGGTCCGGGAGGTCCTTGCTCTTGGCGGGGCAGGAGAAGTAGATGTCCGCCCCGCTGCCCGATGCACGGGTATGCCGCCCGATGGGGAAGATAGTCCAATCGTTCGCGTTGCTCGATTCGAAGCTCTTACGCGTCGGGTACTCGGTCCGGCGGGTGAAATCGATCTGTATTGCCGGGATATCCGCGTTCGGCAGGTAGATCTCGCAAGCGTTTCGAACGGTGCTCGACGATGACGTGAGTTTCTCGGCAACGCTCTTGAGCTTGACCTCGTCAGTCTGTTCGAAGGTGTCCGCGCCGGTGAGCTTGCGCAGATCCTGTGCAGCTTGCCCGGAGATCGACGCGTCGCACACTTTCGTGGCCGACAGCCCCTTCGGTTTTTCCTTGTTTGCCTTTTCCTGGTCGCCGTCCGAGTTTGAGCACGCACTGGTGAGTACGAGGAGGGAGACCGAAGCGATGAGCAGCGTCCCGTGCGCCAGTGGCTTGAGCCGAGGTGCTTGTGAGGACTTCAGAGAAGCGTGCACTGGTGGTCAGTCCTTCTTGTAGGGAGGTCGCCCGCGGTATTTGTCCTCGTTCGGCCCGGTCCCGTAGTACATATCCTTGAGATCGCGGTCCAAGTCGTCGTCATCGGCCTTGTCCGCGAATCGAGAGTCTTTGAAGTACTGGTCGTATGCCTTGCCCATGTCGTCGGCGCCTGCCGCGAAAAACTTCCTTCTCGCGTCCTGGGTCTTTTCCGTTGGGTCACTGTTCGCACCGTCCACCGCTTCGTCGACCTCTTGGCCGAGGAACGTGTTCAGCATCTCGCCAGCGGCCTCGGTGGCCACGGGGGCGAGGGCGATGGCCGCACCGGTGGAGCCGGGGACGGGGACCATCGCGACGCCGGCGGCGACACCGGTCCCGATGAGGTACTTCCCCCACTCTCCGGACTTGGCGATGGACTTGTTGGCCTCCTCCGAATTCGCACCGTACGTGGTCTCGGCCTGTTGCACACGTGAGTGGTCCAGGATCCCTCGGACTTCAGCGTCCGTCAGCAGGGCGTCCTTACCGCGCTGGTAGTGCGCATCGCTGTTGGCGGGACTGTCGTCGAGGACGCTGAGAGAGTAGACGTGCTCGGCGGCGGTGACGATGCCGTGGGACTTCTCGTCCTGACCCAGAACGCTGAGGAAGTCGATGGCCCCCTGATTGCCGAATTCGGCCCGGCCTTGGTACTTGGCGGGGAACTCACTCGGGTCGTGGCCGGCGTTGTCGCTGATGCCGGAGACGGAGTTGTTGATGTCGTCGATGTAGGCGGCGCCCATCCTGCCGAGACTGTCGGAGATGCCCTCCTGCTCGTGGATGAGCTTGGGCCCGTCCTTGCCGCCGTAAATGTAGGCGACCTGTTCCATGACGTCTGCGGTCTCGGCGGTCCTCCGATCAGCGGAACCGGGCACCATCGGGTGTTTTCCGTTAAGTTCCGGCGCGTCGTACGCGTAGCCAGTGGTGGCTGATTCGAGAGCGTGACCGAGCTTGTCGTAGCCCACGATCTTGTCAGGATCGCCCATAGGAGCGTCGGAGCGCCAGACCCGCTCCTTGGTGAGGTACTTCAGGTTCTCATTGACCTCGGAGTCCCTGTCCACGGTGTCGTTCTCTCCCGGGGGCGCGGCGAAGAAATCGGTCGATGCCTCCGGGTTATGGCCCAGGGCCTCGAGGAAGCCATTCATCGGGTCGCGGCCGCGGTCGCTCTTTCCATAGAAGTTGAGATCGGCGGTGTCCGCATTGCTCGTCCAGTAGGGGAGGTCCTTGGAGTTGTGCTTCTTGTCGTACGCGACGAGATCGTTCCCGTAGTTGGTGAGGAACGTCTTGTCGTACTCGCCGAACCGCATCAGATTACTCATGACCTGGAAACCCTGCGGATTTCCGGCGTGGTCGATCTCCAGCCGCTGCGGGCCAAGCTCGACCATTTTGCCTTCCCATACCTGCATGTCGCTGCTATCGGACAGTGTGGCAGTGCCGATGGTGGTGCCCAGGCTTTTCTGGAGTTTCTTGGCGATATCGCCGCGACCGGGATCGTAGCTCCCCTGGTAAGGGTCGGCGACACCGGCCCAGAATTCCAGGGTTTTTTTGGGCCCCAGTCCTGTCGCAAAGCGCTCAGCGAACAGCGGGTCATCCTTGTAGTTGTCCAGCGCCGTGTTGATCTGGGCGAGTTGCGTGTTGGTGAGGTCGCTGGGATCCTTCTTCGCCAATTTGACGATCTTGTCGGCAGCGGCGATGGCCTTCGCGGCGTGGTCGCGGTCCTGATAGTACGCCTCGGAGAATCCGTAGGGGGTCTGTGTGGTGAGCATACGAAGTACCTGCGCCGCCGATGTGTCGGACTCCGTGGCGTTCTTGACGATCCGCTTGATGTCGCCGGACAGGTTCTCCATGTCGGCCTGGTTGTGTTCGGGTAGATCAACCCCCTTTCCGGCTCGATCGGGATGGATATTCATTTGGATCGTCCAGCCGTTTCCGCTGGGCGTCACCGTGAGGTTCTTCTCCTTCTGGGCGGTGCTGATCGTCCTCTTGAGTTCGTCCCGGTAGCCGATGAGTTCGTTTCGGGTGTCCTGAAGGATGTTGCGTATGGTGACCGCCTGATTGTAGGCGTCGCCGAACTCTTTGGCGGTTTTGGTGACGAACTCGCGTGTCACCGTGGCATTCTCGCCCGCCCAGTCGGCCTTCTTTGCGCGTCCTTGCAGCACCTCTTCGGCATCCCACTTGAGCGACTCGAGCTTGTCGATCATTTCGGTCCAGTCGGTCACCGCTTTGCCGAGGGACGAAAAATTTCCGTGGAGAAGGGCTTCAAACTTCATGGCTCTGTGCTCCTAACGGAAGTTCTCGTCGAGGGTTTCGTAGCTGAACGAGGCGGCGATGTAATGTTCGTCGCCTGCATGTGCCTTCTTGGTGTAATCCAGGTGATTGGAGATGTGAGCGCAGGCGGCAAGCAGCGAGTTGACCTGAGTGCGCCAGGTTTCGACGACTTCGCTCAGCGCTCCGCCGATGTCGAAGTCGTCCTTAAGGTCTTTGGCCGCCGTGGCGCTGGTGGTCTGGGCGTGATCGCCGTCCTTGTCGAGCCGCTGGTAGAGCTTGAATGCCGCGTCACCGATCGCGGCCAAGTCCTTCGCCTTGACGCTCAGGTCTCCCTTCTGGGCCGCGGGACTCGGGGCGGTCCCACCTGGACCGTCGACCTGATTGAGGCGCATGTGCGTTTCCTGTCGCTGCGCGGCCTCGGACTTGATCTGGGCCCATTCATCCTCGAATGACACATTTCCCCCCGTGGCTGAACACCACCAGCGAGTCCGGTGGTTGATGTAAAGGGTCAAGCTAGCAAGGGGTTGTGTCTGTTTGCAGCCCTTGTGTGCGCCGTTCTCGCTGCCTGAATTGCAGGTACGCACGACCATTTGTTAGTGGTCTTTCCCGGGCCCTGCGGTCCGCGCGAGCCCAACCGTCCGCAGTCCGGATGCCCAACCGTCCGCAGTCCGGATGGTTGGTGCTGGGAACCCTGTGGCGGCTGTGATCGGAGTAGGTAGGGTGGCGGGGCGCATGCTGTGGAGCGCCTATGGCATCTGCGGTATCAACGCAGGCAGCTACCGGACCGCCACTTGACCTTCACCACCTCCGATAGCTGTGTCGGGAAAACCGTTTCCGAAGGCACGCCCCGGCGGCTGACCGAAGTGCTCGGCATACCGTGGGGGTTGGGGGGACATGGAACCGCTGAGTGAGGACGACCCGCGGCGACTCGGGGCGTATCACATCATCGCCAGGCTGGCTCCTGGTGAGGAGGGCCCGACGGCGGCCGCCCGCCTCTTTCTCGCTCGCAGTGCCGGTGGGGTCCGTACGGTGCTCATCAGCACGCCGTCGCCTGAGTTCGCCGACGACCCGGCGTACCGCAGCCGCTTTCTGACGGAGGCGGAGAGCGCTCGACGGCTCGGTGGCGCTTGGCCGCTTGCCCGGCTCGCCCCCGTCGAGATCTCCGACCGTGCGCCCGAACCCCCGTGGAGCGCTTTTCCGTACCGCCCGATGCTGCCGCTGCCGGGTGTGGTGCAGATGTGCGGAGGGCCGCTTCCGGTCCGGACCATACGTGCGCTGGGAGCGGCTCTGGCCGAGACGCTGGCGGAGATCCACCGGGCGGGCTTCACCCACGCGGGGATCGCGCCGGAGAACGTGTTCGTGGCGAGCGACGGGCCCTGGCTGGGAGGTTTCGGCGCGGTACGGGCAGCGGGACCCGACGGGCAGAGTCGAGTGGGGCTCTCCGGGCTGGCCGCCGATGCCCTGCCTCCGGAGCAGGCAGCGGGCGGGCGCCCACGGCCGCTGGGGGACATCTACGCGCTGGGCGCGGTGCTGGCGTACGCGTCGACCGGGCGGCGGCTGCCCGAGGCGGGCGGTCTGCCGGAGGAGCTGAGGAGCATCGTGCTCCCGTGTCTGGCGTCGGACCCGGCGGAGCGGCCCACGGCGGCGGCGCTGGTGGACGGGCTGACCCGGGGTGTGCGGTTCCCGCTGTCGGCGAGCCTGACGGCGGCACCTTCGGGGCCCACGCCGACGGTCCTCGACAGCGGCTCCGCGGGCCCGCCCTCGGCGATGCCGGTCGGTGGGCCGGGTTCCACCACGGTGGACGGGGGCCTCGGCAGGGCGGCGGCGCTGCTGAGCCCTGGCTGGCTGCCGGCACCGGTGGTCGTCGCGCTGGCTGAGCAGTCCGCGGCGACGCTGGCGGCGGAGGTCGAGCCGGAAGTCGGGCCGGCGGAAGCGGAGTCGGCGGTGGGTGCGCCGCTCAAAGAGGGCGCGTCGATCCCGGGAGAGGCGCCGGGTGCGCTCGACCCCAACGCCGCGGGCAGGGGTGACACGCCCGGCACCCCGCATGCGCCGACCCGCCTGTCGGGCGGCGCGAGCGTCGCCGGGAGCCCGACTAGGCAGGACGCCGCACGGCCCTCCAGGCGTGCTCTGCTCGTCGGGGCCGCCTCTGGTTCGGCCGGTCTCGCGCTCGGCGGCGGTGCGATGTGGGTGGCGACCGCCGAGGACGACCCTCCGCCGACCCCGGCCGAGCGCCTGGCAGCGGCCAACCACTCCCGTCGCCGGCTCGCCGGCGCCCCGCCCACACCGCTGTGGCGCCATGACATCGCGGGTGGGCCCCCGACACACCCCCCGCTCATCTGGTCGGACAAGGTCGCCGTCGTCGCGAACGACGCGGCCGTCACCGGAATCGACCTCCGTACGGGCAAGCGACTCTGGACGCAGGACGACGTTCGCCCCAGGGGACGGCTTCTGCCCATCGGTAAGGAATCGATCCTGGTCCCGGGCGACGGGCTCGCCGCGCTGTCCGCCGAGACCGGCGACATCCAGTGGTGGCCGAAGAGCTTCCGGCCGGGTGGAAGCACGCCGTACGCCGCCCTGCTGGCGACGGAAGGCGGGACCGTCTGGCTCGCGGCGGGCCGCCGGGGGAGCGGCGCGACCGACGATGGTCTCGTGATCGCCTATGACCTCGCCGGGCGGGAAGAGCTCTGGCGGGGCCCGCTGCCCGGCGGCTTCGACGAGGGGTATCTGACGAAGGACACCCTCGTCGTGCGGGGCGAGATGTTCCTGGCCTTCGACCGGGAACGGGGGACACGGCGGTGGCGGCGCTCCTATGAGGGTGTGACCGCCGGACGGCCGGTGACCACCGACGGCCGCGACACCCTCATCGCCGCTGTCACCAACACCTTGCGTGGGTACGGCCTGGAGGACGGCGGCGGCTCCGCGTGGAGCGTGAAGGCCAAGGGAGAGGCCGGGGCCGGGCACACCGCCGACTTCGGCGCTCCGGTCGTGCACGGTGACGTCGTGTACGCCACCGACGGAGGCTATGCGGTCCACGCGCTGTCGACGGCCACGGGAGAGGTGCGATGGCAGCGCACCTATGCCTTCGCGATGAAGACGCTGTCCGGAGCGCGTACACCCGACACGGCCGTGGATCCGTCCGGGCGCACGGTGCTCACGGCGAATGACGTGGAAGTCGATGCTTTCGACGCCGAGGACGGCGCCCTGCGGTGGCGCTTCACGGACCTCGGCGCCGCGGCGGACAAGGGGTCCGTCACGGCGCGGCGCCGGGTGGCCGTGACGAATGGTCTGGCCGTCGTCACCAGCGGGAGAAGCGTCTACGCCTTGCCGTTGAGCTGAGCCACGGCTGTCCGGAGGAGCGAATGGAACCGCAGCGACCCGCCGAACCGACACGGCTCGGCCCGTACCGCATCATCGGCACGCTGGACGCCGGTGGGCAGGCCGACGACGCGCGCCGCCGTATCGCCAGGGACGACCGCACCGGCCGTACGGCCGTGCTGATGCTGCCGCACGAAACCCTCGCCGACGACCCCGGATACCGGGTGCGGTTCCGGTCGGAGGGCGAGAACTCCCGCCGTCTGACCGGTGGTTGGGCGGCGCCCGTGATCGATGTCGCCGGGCCGGACGCGGATCTCCCCTGGGTCGCCTATGCCTGCTTCCCCGCCCTGCCGCTTCCCGCAGCGCTGGCCGCGTATAACGGCCCGCTGCCCGAACCCACGGTGCGCGCGCTCGGCGCGGTCCTCGCGCACGCCCTCGCCAACTGGCATGCCGGCGGTCTCGTTCACGCCGGGGTCTCGCCGCAGGCCACGCTACTCATGGCGGACGGGCCCCGGCTGACCGGGTACGGACTGGTGCGAGCGGCGGGGCTGAACGGCCCGGGCCGTGGCGCGTCGTTCGGGGTCGATGCCTTCACCCTGCCGCCGGAGCAGCGAGCGGGTGAACGCCCCAGCCCGGCGGGAGACGTCTACGCGCTGGGCGCCATGCTCTGCTACGCCGCGACGGGCCGGCGAGACGTGGCCGAGGGGACACGTGCGGCACTGCCGGAAGGGCTGAGAGAGCTGCTCGCGGTCTGTCTCGCGCAGGATCCCGGGCAGCGGCCCCAGCCGGGCATGGTGGCCCGGGAGCTCCGGGCGGCGTCGGCGCCCGAAGCCGTCGGCCGTCTGCCCGATGCCGTGGCGATGGCCCTTGCCCGGCAGGCCGCCGCGTATCCGGCGCAGGCTCCCATGGCCGCACAGGCGCACCCTGAGGAGGCGGCTGCCACCCCACCGCCGGGTCGCTCCCGGCGCGCCGTGGTCATCGGTGGCCTCTCCGGAGCGGTCGGCCTCGCACTCGGAGCGGGCGGAGTGGCCGGCTGGCGGGCGGTCGGCGAGGGGACGGGGTCTCAGGAGATGTTCGCTCGGCGCGGGATCGCGCCCGCTCCGCTGTGGCGCCACGACCTCGGGAGCGAGCCACAGCAGACACCGCTGCTCTGGCGTGGCAAAACCGTCCTCATCTGGACCACTGACTCGGTGTCCGCGCTCAATCTCCGAACCGGCAAGAAGATCTGGTCGCGCGACAAGCTCTATCCCATGTCCTCCCTCACGCTGCTCGGCAACGGCACCTTCGTCTCCCCGGACACCTCGGCCTTCTCCGTGGTCTCGCTCGCCACGGGCCGAATCAAGGGGGTGGAGCGGCGGTACGACGGAGTGGAGGGCCCGGCGATCTACCAATTCCTCGGGGCCGACAAGGACATCTGCTGGTTCCTGACCAGGAAGTACGCGAACGGGGGCACGGGGACCGAGGACCACTCGGTGGTCTGCTACGACTCCGCGCGGCGCAAGGAGACCTGGCGTGCGCCGCTCCCCGCTCCGTATCAGGGAGACGGCGACACCACCGCGCTTCTGCTCAGCACCATGCTCCTGCTGCCGAGCCAAGGGGACGACGAGGACGCCTCCTCGTATCTGGCCCTCGACCGCCGCAGCGGCCGGAAGTTGTGGACGCGGAAATTCGCCGGGATGAAGGACGAGAGCGCCAAGCAGCGTCTGGTGGCTCCGGGAGATCTCCTGGTCTCCTGCGACGAGCACATGCTGAGGGGGTTTCACGTCGTCGGCGGTAAGGAGCGCTGGCGGGTCGCGACCAAGGGAAGGGTGTCCGGCACTCCGACCGCTCATGGGCAGGCGGTATACGCCACCGATTCCCGCGCCACCACCTATGCCGTCGATGTGCGCAGCGGCAGCACGCGTTGGCGGCGCCGCAGTGCCGCCCCCCTGGAATCCTCGTGGACGAGGGCCGAGACCGCGGTCAGCCACTCGGGCGCCACGGTCTTCCAGGTGACCGACTCGGAGATCGAGGCCCTGGACGCGGCGGACGGCTCGCTGCGGTGGCGATCGGCACTCGCCGGGAAGGGCCAACAAGCCGCCGCGCCGGGCCAGGTCGTGGGCGTCGCACCCGGAATCGTCCTCGTCCTGAACGGCACCATCCTCTACGCCCTGCCAGTGGACTGATACGGATAGCGATGGTTTCTCCCCTCACCCACGACGATCCGCAAGCCCTCGGTTCGTACATCCTTCTCGCCCGGCTCGGCGGCGGCGGAATGGGCACGGTCTATCTGGGCCGCTCGCCCAAGGGGCGGATGGTCGCCTTGAAGACGGTGCACACGCACTACGCCGAGCAGGCCGAATTCCGCACCCGGTTCCAGCTGGAGACCGACGCGGCACGCGTCATCGGCGGACAGCACGGCGCGCAGGTCATCGACGCCGATCCACTGGCCCGAACGCCCTGGCTGGCCACCGAATACGTCCTCGGCCCACCACTCGACGACGCGGTCGCCCTCGCCGGGCCGCTGCCCGAGCAGGCGGTACGGGCGCTGGGAGCCGCCCTGTGCGACGCGCTCGCCCAGCTGCACCGGTCCGATGTGGTCCACCGCGACCTCAAGCCCTCCAACATCCTGCTGACCGCACTCGGCCCCAAGGTCATCGACTTCGGCATCGCCCGCGCGGTGGGCGACGACCGGCTGACCCGTACGGGCGCGGCGGCCGGAACGCCCGCCTATATGTCGCCGGAACAGGTCTCCGGCGGCGAACACACCGCCGCGGGCGATGTGTTCGCCCTTGCCGGAGTGCTCGTCTTCGCGGCCACCGGCCGCCCGCCCTTCGGCGGCGGGCAGCCCGCCGATCTGCTCTACCGGGTGCGGTACACCGACCCCGGCCTGGCCGGGCTGCCGGGGGGATTGCGCACCGTACTGGAGCCGTGCTTCGCCAAGGATCCCCGGCAGCGGCCCGGCACCGTGGAGCTGGGGGAGCGGCTCCGTACGGGCGCCCATCACGCGGGTGACATCCGGCGGTTCGCGGACCAGTTGCCGGACCTGGTCCTCGCCGAGATCGCCCGGCGCTGCACGGCCGTATGGGAGGCCCAGCCCAGCAGGCTCCCGGCTCCCCGTGAGGCGGAGCACCGCACCGAAACCGCCGGCCCGGGGCGGGTGGGAGCCGCGCTCTCCCGGCGGAAGCTGATCGCGGCGGTGGGCGGCGGCGCACTCGTCGCCGGTGGGGCGGCCGGGGCATGGGCCTGGCTCGACGCGGAGGGATCCGACGGCGGTACGGCCGCGGCGCCCCGCTCCACCCGCCGTCCCGCCGGTGCGGGTCCGCGTCTGGTGTGGAAGATGTCCGTCCCCGAGGCGACCACGGATCTCGAGGCCCTGATCGTCGGCGACCATGTCGTCATCGTCCACGACAACGGGCTCCTGTGCGTGGACGCGAAGACCGGTGAGAAGCGCGGGGAGAGCGACCGGACCGTCCCCGTCGTCATCGACGGGGACCGGCTTCTCGCCTGTGAGGCCGACGATCAGAGCGGCGCCACCGCGATCGCTCCCGTCGACCTCGAGACGGGCAATCTCAAGACCCCGATCGCTCGCACCGGCGCCTTGGGCCTCGAACCGAAACTCCTCGCCGTGATGGACGGCACCTTGTTCGCCGAGGGATTTGCGAAGGGCGGAGAGAAGCGTCTGGCCATCAACCTGCGTACGGGGAAGCGGCTCTGGGCCCGTGCCATAGCCCCGGGTACCAGCGACCCCATCGCCGCGGCATCCGCCGGTGCCCGGCTCCTGCGCTTCTCGGGAGAGGAGGCCATCGCCATCGACCCCCACAGCGGGGCCCAGCGCTGGTCGAAGCGGATTCCGCTCGGATCCGACGCGGTGATCTCCCTGGACAGAGCCTTCGCCACCACCGGCGATCATGTATTCACCGGTGGCCGGGAGCTCCTAGCGCTGCGCACCACCGACGGCGCGACCGCATGGCGGTTCGGCGCGGAGCGCAAATCCGGGGAGAGCTACGACCCGCGGATGGAGCACTACGGCCCGCCGGTCGTCAAGGACGATGTGGTCTACAGCGTCGAGCGGAGGAACGGCCTCGTCGCCCTGGACGCGCAGAGCGGGCGGCTGCTGTGGCAGGAGAAGGGCGCGGCCGACCAGGCGGCCTCCTCCGAAGCCTACGAATCCACTCCGGTCGTCGGCGAGAGGTACTTCTACGCCTCGCCGGAGAAGGACCGCTGGGCCAGGGCCATCGACCTCCGCACCCATCGCACGGCATGGACCTTCCAAGGGCCCTCCGGTGACAAGGACGGCATGTCCGCCTCCGTGATGCGGGCGCACCGCCGCGCGGGCCTGGTCATCATCACCAATGGCAAGACCGTCTGCGCCATCCCGCTGGAATGACCCGGCACGTGGCTCCCCGGGCCCCCACCGCCTCGTTGATCCGATCAACCCCTCATCGACCAGGAGACCTCTCCCATGAAACCCCTCGGCACCGGCGATCCGCTGCGCCTCGGCCCGTACCGCCTCACCGGCGTGCTCGGCGCGGGCGGCATGGGCCAGGTCTACCTGGGGCGGGATTCCGAGGGCCGGATAGCGGCGATCAAGGTGCTGCGGCCCGAAGTGGCCCATGACCCCCATATGGCCCAGCGTTTCGTGCGCGAGGCGCACGCGGCCCAGGCCGTGCGGGGCGACGGGGTGGCGCGGGTGCTCGCGGCGCAGACCGAGGGCGGGCGGCCGTGGATCGCCACGGAGTTCCTCGCCGGGCCCACGCTCGACCAGGCCGTGGAGCGGTACGGAGCGCTGGAGGAGCCCGCGGTAAGGGCGTTGGGAGCCGCGCTCGTCCGTACGCTCCACGACATCCACGGAGCCGGGCTGGTCCACCGCGACCTCAAACCGTCCAACATCGTGCTGACCTCCCGCGGTCCCAGGGTCATCGACTTCGGGATCGCCCGGCCCGAGCACGGGCTGACCCTGACCACGACCGGACAGACCGTCGCCACCCCCGGCTACGCCCCGCCCGAGCAGGTCCTGGGGCAGCGGACCGGCCCCGCGGGCGATGTGTTCTCCCTCGGAGTGGTCCTCGCCTACGCGGCGGGTGGGCGGCCGGTCTACGAAGGCGGTCACGTGGCCGCCGTGCAGTACCAGGTGGTGCACGGTGAGCCGGAGTTGGGCGCGGTGCCCGGGGCGCTGCGGCCCCTGGTCGAGCCGTGTCTGGCCAAGGACGCCGGGGCCCGGCCCGGTCTCGACTGGATCGGCCGGGCGCTGGCGCCGCCCCGGGGCGCGGACCGGGTCTGGAGGAGCGGACCGCTCGCGCAGGACATCGCGCGGCGCGAGGCGGACGCCCGGCGCATGGCCACCCTGCCCGGCGACCGGACGGGCCCCTCCCGGCGGCGGCTCATCGGGACGCTCGCCGCGGGCGGCGCCGTGCTCGCGGCGGGTGGCGGAGGCGTCGCGTGGTGGCTGCTGCGCGGCGACGAGGCGGAGGCCGGCGGGCGGCCCTGGGAGGCCGAGCCGCTGTCGCGCTATGACGAAGGAACAGCGCCACAGCCGCTGTGGGGTCCGATCCGCGTCGCCGAGGCATCCGGCACCGATCTGCCCGCTCCACTGCCCGTCCACGACCTCGTGGTCGTCGCGACTCCCAGCGGTGCGCTGCGCGCGTACGAGGTGCGGAACGGGAAGCGGCGGTGGACCTCCGAGCGCACGGCCGCCACCACCGCCCGCGTGCTCGCCGCGTCCGACGACGTCATCCTTACCGCCGACGCCAAGGGGGCGCTGCTCGGCCTGGGCACCAAGGACGGCAGGAAGCGGTGGTCGGTGCCGGGCGCCGACGCGGCCGTGCTGTTCGGCGCCGACGAGAGCGCGGCCTACCTCGCCACCCGCGGCGGTCGGATACGCGCCGTGGACCTCACCTCGCACCGCACGCTGTGGACTGTCCCGGCGCCCGTGGCCACATCCGCCAAGGCACCGGCCCAGGCGGCGGTCGCCGAGGGCCGCCTGGTGATCCACGGATCGGACGGCGACGTGGCCGCCCTCGACACCCGTACAGGCAGGACCGCCTGGGGCCCGCGTGAGCAGGGGTCCCCCGCCGCCCTTGCCCCCGCCGTCGCGGACGGCGTCGTCTACCTCGGGGGGAAGAGCTTGAGGGCACTCGACTCGGCGAGCGGTGAGGAGAAGTGGGCCCACGCCGGTCAGGACGGGACCGGCTGGACCGCGCCGGCCGTGCGGAAGGGCGTGGTGTACGCCGTGGACGGCACCGACCTCTCGGCATGGCGGGCGGAGGACGGGGCGGAGATGTGGACACTGCCGTTCGCGTCCGACGACCACCCCCTTGACGCCCCGGTCGCCGAGGGCGGCAGTGTGTGGGCGGCTCTCGACGAGCGCGGGGACCAAGGCGTGGTCGCGGTCGATGTCCGCAGCGGAAGCGTCGCTTGGCCGTACGCTCCGGGGACGGAGGGAGGCTGGCGGCTCGCAGCGGCCGGAAACCGTGTGTTCGCTCTGCAATCCGGCACCCTCACCGCCATGCCCGTCTTCTAGCCCCCGGCCTCCCCGCCCACCCCCGGCCCCCCGCCGTCCCACCCCCGCCTGACCCCGGACACCCCCACCAGGCCACCCCCACACGCCCCCCACCAAGACGCTGGTACCCTGTGTCCTGGCCGTTTGCGTACGCGTCCCCGGAGGCCCTGAGTCTCGGGAGACAGCGCCCAGCGGACCCCGCCTCCCGAGTCACGGAAGATCCCCTGAGACAACGACCAGGGGCACTCGGCGGCTGATGACGAAAGCAAGGAGTACCGAGTGTCGCTCGACGCCGCTACCAAGAAGCAGATCATGACCGAGTTCGCCACCAAGGAGGGCGACACCGGCTCCCCCGAGGTTCAGGTCGCGCTGCTCACGCGCCGCATCTCCGACCTGACCGAGCACCTCAAGACCCACAAGCACGACCACCACTCCCGCCGGGGTCTGCTGCTCCTGGTCGGCCAGCGCCGCCGCCTGCTCCAGTACCTGGCGAAGAAGGACATCACGCGCTTCCGTGCGCTGGTCGAGCGCCTGGGCATCCGCCGGGGTGCGGCGGGCGCCAAGTAAGACGCCAAGGAGGGAGCGGTTCCCGCGACGGGGGCCGCTCCCTTTGCCATACGCGGCGCCGTACGGTTTCAGCCAAAGGTGAGCCAATGGTGACCCGTACGGTCTTCACGCCGGTGCGTAGCGCCATCGCTACGTACCGTAGGGGCCGGACAGTACAGCCGTCGTGATGACGGCCGAAGCTTTGTAGTCTGGTCCCAGACAACGCCATAACGAACGAGGAGGAGCGCCTCATTCCCGCCGCACCGGCGCCACAGGAGCCGGTCCTCGGTAGTGGCTCCCGGAACTGGCAATTCCGGTGGCTTCGATCGAAGACCGGCCCGGCCGCCGGCCCGTAAGGCCAGGGGCGCTGCTCCACCACCGTCCACCGTCACACGGACGAGGGACGCAGAAGAGGAGATTTCCCTGGTGGAGAACGAGACCCACTACGCCGAAGCGGTCATTGACAACGGCACTTTCGGCACCCGCACCATCCGTTTCGAGACGGGCCGCCTGGCCCGTCAGGCCGCCGGTTCGGCCGTGGCCTACCTGGACGACGACACCATGGTGCTGTCGGCCACCACCGTTTCCAAGAACCCCAAGGACCAGCTCGACTTCTTCCCGCTCACGGTCGACGTCGAGGAGCGGATGTACGCGGCGGGGCGCATCCCCGGCTCGTTCTTCCGCCGTGAGGGCCGCCCCTCCGAGGACGCGATCCTCACCTGCCGTCTGATCGACCGCCCGCTGCGCCCGTCCTTCAAGAAGGGCCTGCGCAACGAGATCCAGGTCGTCGAGACGGTCATGGCGCTCAACCCCGACCACCTCTACGACGTGGTCGCGATCAACGCCGCCTCCTGCTCCACGCAGCTGGCCGGGCTGCCCTTCTCCGGCCCCATCGGTGGTACCCGCGTCGCCCTGATCAAGGGCCAGTGGGTGGCCTTCCCGACCCACTCCGAGCTGGAGGAGGCCGTCTTCGACATGGTCGTCGCCGGCCGGGTGCTCGAGGACGGCGATGTCGCGATCATGATGGTCGAGGCCGAGGCCACCGACAAGACCATCCAGCTGGTCAAGGACGGCGCCGAGGCTCCCACCGAGGAGGTCGTCGCCGCCGGTCTGGAGGCGTCGAAGCCCTTCATCAAGGTCCTGTGCAAGGCGCAGGCCGACCTCGCCGCCAAGGCGGCCAAGCCGACCGCCGAGTTCCCGATCTTCCTCGACTACCAGGACGACGTCCTGGAGGCGCTCACCGCCGCCGTCCGCGACGAGCTGGCCCAGGCGCTGACCATCGCGGGCAAGCAGGAGCGCGAGGCCGAGCTGGACCGCGTCAAGGGCGTGGCCGCCGAGAAGCTGCTGCCGCAGTTCGAGGGGCGCGAGAAGGAGATCTCCGCGGCGTACCGCGCGCTGACCAAGACCGTGGTGCGCGAGCGCGTCATCAAGGAGAAGAAGCGCATCGACGGCCGCGGCGTCACGGACATCCGTACGCTCGCCGCCGAGGTCGAGGCGATTCCGCGGGTCCACGGCTCGGCGCTGTTCGAGCGCGGCGAGACCCAGATCCTGGGCGTCACCACGCTGAACATGCTCCGCATGGAGCAGCAGCTGGACACGCTCGCGCCCGAGACCCGCAAGCGCTACATGCACAACTACAACTTCCCGCCGTACTCCACCGGTGAGACCGGCCGCGTCGGCTCCCCCAAGCGCCGCGAGATCGGCCACGGCGCCCTGGCCGAGCGGGCGCTGCTGCCGGTGCTGCCGACGCGCGAGGAGTTCCCGTACGCCATCCGCCAGGTCTCCGAGGCGCTCGGCTCCAACGGCTCGACCTCCATGGGGTCGGTCTGCGCCTCGACGATGTCGCTGCTCAACGCCGGCGTGCCGCTGAAGGCCCCGGTCGCGGGCATCGCCATGGGCCTGATCTCCCAGGAGATCGACGGCGAGACCCACTACGTCACCCTCACCGACATCCTCGGTGCGGAGGACGCGTTCGGCGACATGGACTTCAAGGTCGCCGGCACCAAGCAGTTCGTCACCGCGCTCCAGCTGGACACCAAGCTGGACGGCATTCCGGCGTCCGTGCTGGCCGCGGCCCTCAAGCAGGCCCGCGACGCCCGGCTGCACATCCTCGATGTGATGAACGAGGCCATCGACGTCCCGGACGAGATGTCCCCGAACGCGCCGCGGATCATCACCGTGAAGATCCCGGTCGACAAGATCGGTGAGGTCATCGGCCCCAAGGGCAAGATGATCAACCAGATCCAGGAGGACACCGGCGCCGACATCACCATCGAGGACGACGGCACCATCTACATCGGTGCCGCCGACGGCCCGGCCGCCGAGGCCGCCCGCGCGACCATCAACGGCATCGCCAACCCGACCATGCCGGAGGTCGGCGAGCGCTACCTGGGCACGGTCGTGAAGACCACCACCTTCGGTGCGTTCGTCTCCCTGCTCCCGGGCAAGGACGGCCTGCTGCACATCTCGCAGATCCGCAAGCTCGCCGGCGGCAAGCGCGTGGAGAACGTCGAGGACGTGCTGAAGGTCGGCGCCAAGGTCCAGGTCGAGATCGCCGAGATCGACCAGCGCGGCAAGCTCTCCCTCATCCCGGTCCTCGAGGACGAGGAGGGCGCGGACGCGGACGAGTCCCAGGCCGAGGCCAAGCCCCAGACGAAGGACGAAGCCGCCAAGTGACGTCCCGCGACGACGGCACGACGGCCCGCACCTCCTCGGAGGCGCGGGCCGTCGCCCGTACCCAAACGCTTCTCGAGGGTGAGAACGGCATCGGCACGGTCCGCAGGACGACCCTCCCCGGGGGCCTGCGCGTCGTCACCGAGACCCTCCCCTCCGTGCGCTCGGCCACCTTCGGCATCTGGGCGCACGTCGGCTCGCGCGACGAGACCCGTACGCTCGGCGGAGCCACCCACTATCTGGAGCACCTGCTCTTCAAGGGCACCCGGCGGCGCTCCGCGCTGGACATCTCCGCGGCCATCGACGCGGTCGGCGGCGAGATGAACGCGTTCACCGCCAAGGAGTACACCTGCTACTACGCGCGGGTGCTCGACACCGATCTGCCGCTGGCCATCGACGTCGTCTGCGACATGCTGACCGGCTCGGTGATCAACGCGGCGGACGTGGACGCGGAGCGCGGTGTCGTCCTCGAAGAGATCGCGATGACCGAGGACGACCCGGGCGACTGTGTGCACGACCTGTTCGCCCACACCATGCTCGGCGACACCCCGCTCGGCCGCCCGGTCCTGGGCACCGTCGACACCGTCAACGCCCTGGGCCGCGACCAGATCGCCCGCTTCTACCGGAAGCACTACGACCCCACGCACCTGGTCGTCGCCGCCGCCGGCAACGTGGACCACGACGACGTCGTACGCCAGGTGCACGCCGCGTTCGACGGGGCGGGCGCCCTGTCCCGCACCGACGCGGCCCCGGTCGCCCCGCGCGCCGGCACCCGTGCGATCCGTACGGCGGGCAAGGTCGGGCTGCTGAACCGCAAGACCGAGCAGGCCCATGTCGTCCTCGGCATGCCCGGCATCCCGCGCACCGACGACCGCCGCTGGGCGCTCGGGGTGCTCAACACCGCCCTCGGCGGTGGGATGAGCTCCCGGCTCTTCCAGGAGGTCCGGGAGAAGCGCGGCCTCGCCTACAGCGTCTACTCCTACACCTCCAGCTTCGCCGACTGCGGGCTCTTCGGCGTCTACGCCGGCTGCCGCCCGAACCAGGTGCACGACGTCCTCAAGATCTGCCGCGACGAGCTCGTCCAGGTCGCGGAGAACGGCCTGAGCGACGAAGAGCTGCGGCGCGCCGTCGGCCAGCTCTCCGGCTCCACCGTGCTGGGCCTGGAGGACACCGGCGCGCTGATGAACCGGATCGGCAAGAGCGAGCTGTGCTGGGGCGAGCAGATGTCGGTGGACGACATGCTCGAGCGGATCGCGGAGGTCACCCCGGACGAGGTGCGCGAGGTGGCGCGCGATGTACTGGGACGGCGTCCTTCGCTGTCCGTCATCGGCCCGCTGAAGGACAAGCAGGCGGCACGTCTCGACGAGGCCGTCGCCTAGCCCGTCAGTCGGTTCGGTCCGTACGCCGGCGTAGTCCGTACGCCGGTCAGTCCGTGCCAGAGCCTCCCGGATCGAAGGAAACAGGATCGATGAGCAAGCTGCGTGTGGCCGTCCTCGGTGCCAAGGGCCGGATCGGCTCCGAGGCCGTACGAGCCGTGGAGGCCGCCGAGGACTTGGAGTTGGTCGCCGCGCTGGGGCGGGGCGACCAGCTGGAGACCCTGGTCGAGGCGGGCGCCGAGGTGGTGGTCGAGCTGACCGAACCGGCCTCGGTGATGGACAACCTCGAGTTCTGCCTCCGCCACGGCATCCACGGCGTCGTCGGCACCACCGGCTGGACGGACGAGCGCCTGGCGCGGCTGCGCGGCTGGCTCGAGGCCTCGCCGACCACCGGTGTGCTCATCGCCCCGAACTTCTCCATCGGCGCCGTGCTGACCATGCGGTTCGCCCGCCAGGCCGCCCGGTTCTTCGAGTCGGTCGAGGTCATCGAGTTGCACCACCCCAACAAGGTGGACGCCCCCTCCGGCACGGCCGCGCGCACCGCACAGCTGATCGCCGAGGCCCGGCGTGAGGCCGGCTGCGCCCCGCAGCCGGATGCCACCGCCACGGCGCTCGACGGGGCGCGGGGCGCGGACGTGGACGGGGTGCCGGTGCACTCGGTGCGGCTGCGCGGGCTCCTGGCCCATCAGGAGGTCCTGCTGGGCGGCGAGGGCGAGACGCTCACGATCCGCCATGACTCCACCCACCACAGCAGCTTCATGCCCGGCATCCTGCTCGGCGTCCGCCGCGTGGTGGCCACCCCCGGCCTGACCTTCGGCCTGGAACACTTCCTCGATCTGGACTGAGGGCACAGCGGTGCGCGCAAAGATCACATATTTCGTTCTCGCGGCCGTCCTGGTCGTCTACTTCGTCCTGGTCGGCGACCGCGGGGTGCTGCTGATCCGGGAGGGCACCCCGGTCACCGTCGTCTTCGGCGTGGCAGTGCTGGTGATGCCCCTCATCGGCGCCTGGTTCCTGTGGCAGACCACGCAGTTCGCACGGAGCGCGGACCGGCTGGCCCGGGAGCTGGAGGCGGAGGGCGGCCTCCCGGTCGACGAGCTGGTGCGGACACCCGGCGGACGGATCGACCGGGACTCGGCGGACGCCGTCTTCGCCAAGCGCCGGGCCGAGACCGAGCAGTCGCCGGACGACTGGCGGTCCTGGTTCCGGCTCGCCGTGGCGTACCACGACGCCCGGGACACCGCGCGCGCCCGTAAGGCGATGCAGCGCGCCATCGCCCTGCACGACGGCAAGCCGGTGCGGGCGGCCGGGGGCTGAACCCGGGGCCACCCGCTCAGCGGTGGGCGGCGGACCAGCCCTCGATCGCGTCGGCGGCCCTCTCGAAGCTCTCCACCTGACCCAGGAAGTCCGCGTCATGGCTGGTGATCAGGGTGTCCGGCGCTCCGCCGCGCACGGGCTGGAGCAGCAGCGCCTGCCCCTGGACGGTGCGCGGCAGGCCAAGCCAGCGGACCGGCTGCTGGGCCGTGCGTATCGCGGCGATGTCCTGCCACCGCACGGTGGTGCTGCGCAGCAGGCCGATCCGGCGCAGCCCCTGGGCGCTCACCACGACACCGCTGCGCACCAGCCTCACGGCTGTCACGATCATCAGCGCCGCGACGCCGACGCAGACGCCCGCCGCGGGCAGCGCTCCGGCCATCGCGATGATCATGGCCGAGAACAGGACGTACGAGGCGAGCAGCAGCAGAAGAGCGGCGCCCCCGACCCTCCAGGGCCCCGGCCGGTAAGGGCGGCGCCAGCGGTCCGGGTCCTCGTAGCCGAGCGGGTCCGCTCCGGCCGGCGCGTCGTCGTCACGGGCGCGGTCGGCGGTCAGGAAGGGCAGGGGCACGGGAGTTCCTCACTCACACACATGTCCGGATGGGCCTGTGCTGGGTGAGGCTATCCCAGCGTCGGTCAGCGTCCGTCGGACGCCTCTGACTGCTGGATCTGGTGGGTGGGGTGCGACTGGCTGTCGAGGGCGGGCATCCCGAACATCAACGAGCCGATGAATCCCGCGACGATCGTGAGCCCGATCAGGGTCCGTCCGGCGATCTGGGACGGTGTGGCGCGGGGGCGGGGCGGTGGAGTGACATTGCTGCGGAAACGGTCGGCTTCGGCGACGAAGGCGAACGGCACGGGCTCTCGCCGGCGGAACATCTGCGGGCTCTCCTTGGAACCTCGAACGTGAGTACTTCAATGTGTAGGACGTGTGAATGACCGATTGGGTGCCCGGATCCGACGACTTCAGTCAAAATTTTCGGCTGGGCGGGACTGTCGGTGGTGGCCCGTAAGCTGGGCGCCGCCCTGAGCGACGCACCATGGAAGGACCCGCCCGGTGACCGAGACCCCCGCCGAGATCGAGAAGGCCAGTTTCCGCAGCGATGTGACCGTCGAGCTGGTCAAGCACAGCGCTGCCGACTCCGATGTGTTGTGGGCCGCGCGGGTGTCCACCGCGGGCGAGCAGTCGCTCGAGGAGATCACCAAGGACCCGGAGCGCTCCAAGGGGCTGATCAACTTCCTGATGCGGGACCGCCACGGCAGCCCGTTCGAGCACAACTCGATGACCTTCTTCATCAGCGCCCCGATCTTCGTCTTCCGCGAGTTCATGCGGCACCGCGTGGGCTGGTCGTACAACGAGGAGTCCGGTCGGTACCGCCGTCTGGAGCCGGTGTTCTACGTCCCGGGGGAGGCCCGCAAGCTGGTCCAGCAGGGCCGCCCGGGGAAGTACGAGTTCGTCGAGGGCACCCCGGCGCAGCACGAGCTGACCGGCCGGGTCATGGAGGACGCGTACCGCCACGCCTACGAGGCGTACCAGGAGATGCTGGCCGCCGGGGTGGCCCGCGAGGTGGCCAGGGCCGTGCTCCCGGTCGGCCTGTTCTCCTCGATGTACGCCACCTGCAACGCCCGCTCGCTGATGCACTTTCTGGGGCTGCGCACCCAGCATGAGCAGGCCGCGGTGCCGTCGTTCCCGCAGCGGGAGATCGAGATGGTGGGGGAGCGGATGGAGGCGCACTGGGCGGGGCTGATGCCGCTGACCCACGCCGCCTTCAACGCCAACGGCCGAGTGGCTCCGTAACCGGCCGCGTGGCCCGGGGCCCGCTCCCCGGACGGATCACCGGGCGAAGTGTCCGTATTGCGGCGTTTCGAGAAGTTCATCTAGGCTGAACAAACGGGCCCGGCACTGCTTGAACCCCCGAGCAGGCAGTGCCGGGTCCCATCTCTTCGCACCGTCCGCAGCCCCGAGCGAGCGCCGTGGGGCGCGCTACGAGTAGCGTGGAGCCCATGGCACCGACATCCACATCGCAGACCCCTTTCGGGCGGGTGCTGACCGCCATGGTCACGCCATTCACCACTGACGGCGCGCTCGACCTCGACGGCGCCCAGCGACTCGCTGCCCATCTGGTGGACGCCGGCAATGACGGACTGATCGTCAACGGCACCACCGGCGAGTCCCCCACCACCAGCGATGCGGAGAAAGCCCAGCTCGTACGCGCCGTGGTGGAGGCGGTCGGCGACCGCGCCCACGTCGTGGCCGGAGCGGGCACCAATGACACCCGGCACAGCGTTGAGCTCGCCCGGGCCGCCGAGCAGGCCGGTGCCCACGGGCTGCTGGCCGTCACGCCGTACTACAGCAAGCCGCCGCAGGAGGGTCTGCTCCGGCACTTCACCGCCATCGCCGACGCCACCGGCCTGCCGGTCATGCTCTACGACATCCCGGGCCGCAGCGGTGTCCCGATCGGCACCGAGACCATGGTCCGGCTCGCCGAGCACCCGCGCATCGTCGCCAACAAGGACGCCAAGGGCGACCTCGGACGCGCCAGCTGGGCCATCGCCCGCTCCCGCCTCGCCTGGTACTCCGGCGACGACATGCTGAACCTGCCGCTGCTGTCGGTCGGCGCGATCGGCTTCGTCTCCGTGGTCGGCCACCTGGTCAGCCCCGAGCTGCGGGCCATGCTCGAGGCCCATCTCGCGGGTGACGTCGCGAAGGCAACGGAGATCCACCAGAAGCTGCTGCCGGTCTTCACCGGCATGTTCCGCACCCAGGGTGTGATCACCACCAAGGCCGCGCTCACCCTCCAGGGCCAGCCCGCGGGGCCGCTGCGCCTGCCGTTGGTCGAGCTGACCGCCGAGGAAACCGAACAGCTCAAGCGCGATCTCGCCGCAGGCGGGGTACAGCTCTAAGTAAAGAGGCGATTTCTCGCACCTTCATACTTCACAACTGCATACAGACACATCAGCAAGTGCACGAATGTCACGCGCGCCATGTGCCCAGGGGGCATGTGGCGCGCGTGGTGAGGAGAGTCTTTTGAGTCATCCGCATCCTGAGCTCGGCCCTCCGCCGAAGCTCCCCGAGGGCGGTCTGCGCGTCACCCCGCTCGGCGGCCTCGGTGAGATCGGCCGGAACATGACGGTCTTCGAGTACGGCGGCCGGCTGCTGATCGTCGACTGCGGGGTGCTCTTCCCCGAGGAGGAGCAGCCCGGAGTCGACTTGATCCTGCCGGACTTCACATCCATCCGGGACCGTCTCGACGACATCGACGGCATCGTCCTCACCCACGGCCATGAGGACCACATCGGCGGCGTCCCCTTCCTGCTCCGCGAGAAGCCCGACATCCCGCTGATCGGCTCCAAGCTGACGCTCGCCCTGATCGAGGCGAAGCTCCAGGAGCACCGGATCCGTCCGTACACCCTCGAGGTCGAGGAGGGGCACCGCGAGCGGATCGGCCCCTTCGAGTGCGAGTTCGTCGCGGTCAACCACTCCATCCCGGACGCCCTGGCGGTCGCCATCCGCACCCCGGCCGGCATGGTCGTGCACACCGGCGACTTCAAGATGGACCAGCTGCCGCTCGACGGCCGGCTCACGGATCTGCCCGCGTTCGCCAAGCTCGGCGAGGAGGGCATCGATCTGCTGCTGGTGGACTCCACCAACGCCGAGGTCCCCGGTTTCGTGCCGCCCGAGCGCGATATCTCCGGTGTGCTGCGCCAGGTCTTCGGCAATGCGCAGAAGCGCATCATCGTCGCCAGCTTCGCCAGCCATGTGCACCGCATCCAGCAGATCCTCGACGCGGCGCATGAGTACGGGCGCAAGGTCGCCTTCGTCGGCCGCTCGATGGTCCGCAACATGGGCATCGCCCGTGACCTCGGCTATCTGCGGGTGCCGGCCGGTCTCGTGGTGGATGTGAAGACCCTCGACGACCTACGGGACGACGAGGTGGTGCTGGTCTGCACGGGCTCCCAGGGCGAGCCGATGGCCGCACTGTCCCGGATGGCCAACCGCGATCACCAGATCCGGATCGTCGAGGGCGACACGGTGATTCTGGCCTCCTCGCTGATCCCCGGCAATGAGAACGCGGTCTACCGGGTCATCAACGGACTGACGCGATGGGGCGCCACGGTCGTCCACAAGGGCAACGCCAAGGTCCATGTCTCCGGCCATGCCTCGGCCGGTGAGCTGCTGTACTTCTACAACATCTGCAAGCCCAAGAACCTGATGCCGGTGCACGGCGAATGGCGGCATCTGCGCGCAAACGCCGAGTTGGGGGCGTTGACCGGGGTTCCGAAGAACCGTTGCGTCATCGCCGAGGACGGTGTCGTGGTGGACCTGGTCGACGGCATCGCCAAGATCGTCGGCAAGGTGCAGGCGGGATACGTGTACGTGGACGGCCTCTCGGTCGGCGATGTCACGGAGACCTCGCTCAAGGACCGCCGCATCCTCGGCGACGAGGGCATCATCTCGATCTTCGTGGTCGTCGACAGCACGACCGGCAAGATCGTGGGCGGTCCGCATATCCAGGCCAGGGGCTCCGGTATCGAGGACTCCGCCTTCTCCGCGGTCATCCCGAAGATCGAGGATGCCCTGGCCAAGTCGGCCTCCGACGGGGTCGTGGACCCGCATCAGCTCCAGCAGCTGGCGCGTCGCGCGGTCGGCAAGTGGGTCTCCGACAGCTACCGCCGCCGCCCGATGATCCTTCCCGTGGTCGTCGAGGTCTGACGTCACCTCTGACGTCACCTCTGACACTCCCTCAGCACCACACCGGCGCTGAACACCCGGCGGGGCTCCTCGATTTGCATCGAGGAGCCCCGCTCCAGTACGTTTACGGCTCCGCCAGAGGGGAACCCGGAGCACTCAACGGTCTCCGGAGGAGCCCACCGGCGGGGGTGGAAATCGACTCGGAGAAATTCTGATAAAGTCGACGAAGCCGAAAGGCAAGGCCCTCCAGCGGCCACCGGAAACGGAATTCGGATCGGAAACGACCGGAAATCGGATCTGGTAAGGTTGGAAACACCGAAGGGAAGCGCCCGGAGAAACCGGTGAAACGGTTT
>NZ_BAAAIF010000069.1:0-56411 GCF_039525925.1 Streptomyces javensis
CGCACGCACAGCGCGCCGGGCTCGAGGTCCAGGCGCTCGGCGATGTCCGGCGGAGCGGGGACCTTGGCGATGCTGTCCGCCTCGTAGGTGCCGTCGGCGCCCAGACCGGCCAAGCCGGCGGCCGGGGTGCGCAGCATGGTGCGCCGCTGGTATGGGGCCCGTACGTAGGTGCCGGATCCTGCGCGGCCCTCGAGCAGCCCTTCGGTGATCAGCAGCTCCTGGGCGCGGCGGATGACGTTCTCCCCGACGCCGAACTCGGCGCCCAGTTCGCCGCGTGAGGGCAGCCGCTCGCCGTGGGCCCAGGTGCCGTCGGCGATGCGGGCGCGGAACGCGGCGGCAACGCCCAGATACGGGGCGGCTCGTGAGCTGCCGTCAGCCATGCTTCTCCTCGCCCACGGCGCTGACCTGTGCTGATTGACAATCTAGTGGACTAGATCAAAGCTAGTGACTAGTGTCACGTTCTGTGCTGATTGGGGGTGAGTGCGTGGCTGAAGACCACCAATCGGACGCAGTCCAGGACGCGGCCTCGCAGCTGGAGACCCTCGGCGGCATCCGGCCCCGCATCGTCCCCGGACCCGGCGACATACGCATCGAGGCCGATGTGACACCGCGCCTGGCCGACAACTGGCCCCAGGTCCTGCGAGTTCTCAACCGCGGTGCCGACTTCGGCCTGACCCTCACCGACACCGGCCAGGTCGCCTGGCTGCGCATCCCACGGGAGACCGGCAAGCACCCATGACCGACCCCGCACTCCACCCGTTCGTCAAAGGACACGGTGCCGAAAACGACTTCGTCATCCTCCCCGACCCCGAGAACCACCTCATCCTCACTCCGGAGGAAGTGGCCCGTCTGTGCGACCGGCGCACCGGCCTTGGCGCCGACGGGATCCTGCGGGCCGTGCGCTGCGCCGCCGACCCCGAGGCCATCACGATGACCGATGCCGAGTGGTTCATGGACTACCGCAATCCTGACGGCGGCCTCGGCGCCATGTGCGGCAACGGGTTGCTTCTGCTGGCCCGCTACCTGGTCGACGTCGGCCTGCACCGCCCCGGCGCCCTTCTCATCGCCACCCGCGCCGGCACCCGCCGGGTCCACGTTCCCGACGACCACACCGGTCCGGTCACCATTGACATGGGACGCCCCTGCCTCTCCGGAGCCGGGGGCATAGAGGTCACCGCGGCGGGCCGTACCTGGCCCGCCGTCCACGTCGACATGGGCAACCCCCACGCCGTCGTCTTCCTCGAGGACACCGCGCTCGCCGAAGACCTGCGCACCGCGCCCACTGTGACGCCCGCCGCCGCATACCCGCACGGAGCCACCGTCGAGTTCGTCGCCGCGCGCGGCCCTCACCACCTCCAGTTGAGGGTCCACGAGCGGGGTGTCGGCGAGACCCGGGCCTGCGGCACCGGGGCCTGCGCCGCCGTCGCGGCCGCCCGCGCTCACCAACCGTCCCCGCCCCTGGCCGTCCACTACGCCGCCGACCTGCCCGGTGGGCGCCTCCACATCGTCGTACGGCCCAGCGGGGCCATAGACCTCACCGGGCCCGCCGTCATCACCGCTCAAGGCACTGTCCACCTCACCCAGCCCAGCGACTCCAAACTCCCGATGGGAGCAGCCCGCACATGGGCACAGCGAGGGTCTGGAGAATCCGAGACCGGCCCATTCAGGGGGAGCCGTGCTGAACACGCCCAAGGCTGAGGCCGATCCTGAGTGGTCCGCGCTGGTCGAGCCGGAGGAAGCCACAAAGAGCTCGTGGGATTCCTCGCCGTACGTCACCAGGCTGGTCGACTGCGGCCTGGAGTGGGACGCCATCGTCATCACGCCGCTGAAACGCGGCCTGGCCGCGCTCACCCGCCTCAGCCTCCCAATCAACCGCGGCTACCCCGTCCTGGCGGACTACGTCCGCCAGGAGCTCATCGTCCACGTTCCCGCCGGCACCGCCCGCCGGTGCACCGTCAATGGCACCCGCTCCCTGACAACGGGCTCGTGGCTGCTCATGCCGACAGGCCAGCGCGGATCCCTCTCCGCCACGTGGCTCAGCACTCCGCACCCCACCCGGCCTCGATTCGTTGACCCCGGCGAGCTGTCCGACGCATTACGGCAGGTCGACCAGACCGGCGCCGCCTGAGTAAGCAGCCTGCTGTCTCCCCCCGTGGCAGCAGGCCGCAGGGAGCCCCGGCGGGCCACACATGGCCTGCCGGGACCTCTCTACACGGGTTCCCTACGCTCTTCCAGGGACTCGTTGCGCATGGCCGGCTGGGCGCGGGAGCTGTGGTTGGGGGGAGCGTGGGCGTCCAAGTCTTCGGGGGAAGGATCAGTTCCCTGGTAGCCGACAAACTGGAAGACCGCTATATGGCGGCCGGCGCAACGTGTGATGAGCTGGCCGTCAGACCACGCTTCCGGTACGGCGGCTCCGTTGCGGTACGCCTCGCGTCCGGCCATCTGGGTCAGCGCGGTGACGAGCAATTCATCGATCAGGGTCGTCGGCAGCTGCCTCGCGATGGCGGCGGCCCGCCCGGTGAGCTCATATCGTTCATCCTGTCCGGTGGTGACCACGCGAACGGAAGTACTGACCCCCCTGGCCCGGCGGCGTGGACGCTGGGACAGGGGGCGCTCGTGGCGGCGAGCGCGGAGCCGTGTGTAGGCGTTGACGTAGAAGTGCCTCTCTACAGGGGTAACTCCACAGGCTATGAGAAACCTGAACAGTTGATCGCCGTTAGCTGGCAGGCCCTTGCCGTTGACGATCCGCCACGCGGTGGTGGTCGGCACTGAGCACTCGCGCAGAGAAGGGGCGCCGCCCCGCTCGTAGACCGCGGCCAGGGCTGTGGCGAGGTCGGCGCGGGTGCGGATGTGGTCGAGGGCCGGGGCGTTCAGGGCACCCAGCCGGTTACGGGCTGCCGCGCGGCCGCGGTTGCGCAGTTCCTTCGCCCGTGCAAGGTCGTCAGCGTCGCCCCGGCATGCGCGGACGTAAGCACTGAGGACCGGCGGAGAAGGCGCAACGGTGCCAGATTCCGCGCGCTGGACGGTGTTGCGGGAGATGCTGGCGGCCTCTGCCAAGGCGCGCTGGGTCAGACGAGCGGCCCAGCGCAGGGAGAACAGATGCTCGGCGAGGAGAGCGTATGGGAGGTCGTGGTCGCTGGCGGAGCGGGAGTGGATCACCACGCTGCCCCCCTACTTTCCGGCGGAGGACCGCACGGCGGTCTCAGCGAGGACCGTCACCAGGCGGCGGCCGCCACCGACCGCAGTGAGGGTGGCCGCGCCAATCGCACCACAGCCTCCGAGGAGTAAAAAGATGCTGCTCAGCGAGGTGCCGACGAGAAACAGGCCGCTGCCCAGCACCAGGACTGCGATCAGCAGGATCAGCCTGTGCGTGGGTCCCAGGCGCCCGGTGGCGCTGGATACGCAGGGGCAGACCGAGTCCGGCGGGGTCGGGCAGGAAGTGACAGCAAGGCCGCTCATGGTAGGAGAAGTCCGTCCTGACAGGGGTCATCGGCAGAACACCGGGACCCGGGCTACTGGTTGCAAAGTCGCGCAGCGCAAACGGCAGTTGGCCCTGCCGAACGAGCGGGCTGCGCGGCCCATAGCCTTCCATGTCCCGGCGCTGCGCGGCCCGGACGCCGTGGGGGAATTGTCTGAATGGCTCTGTACTGGCCTCGACGGGTTTTCACCTGCTCGCTACGGGGCTCTCCGCCCCTCGGTGCTGTGAACTGGCGATCGACCACGATGAGTGCGAAGGCGGCCCCTGTGGCCCCACGTTTGTTTCAACCGGCTTGCGGCCAGGCCGTTTCGCCATGAGAGTGCATTCCGAACAACGCCGATGGCGCGAGCCGTTGGCAACCTCCTGACGGCTACTGGTTGCAACTCGAAACCGCTTCAGGATCCCACCGGACGCGTTGGCCCGCGTCCACGGTTGTAGAAGCCAGCGCCGCCCACGGTGCTGGCTTCTACACCATTCCCCGGCGCCAACTGCCAGGCCACAGGCCACTCCTCATCCCCACCCGATCCGGTCTGCCTCTGCTCGCAGCGCACGTCCCACCAGGTGCGTGCCCAGCTCGGGCTGGGGCACGCTTCTTGACCTACACGATCATCTGGGACGAGGGCGCGGTGAACGCGGCCGCCCGGTTTCTCAAGGACGATCCTGACGGCCTGCGGCAGCTGATGGACGCTGTCGACCTGCTCGCCGACACACCCCGACCGGCGGGCACCGCGGAGTACGGCTCACCAGACCTGCGCCGCATGCACGTCGGCCGCTACCGGGTCCTTTACGAGATCACAGAAACCACGGTCACCATCGTGGTCATCCACATCGGCCGAACCGGCTGAACACGGCCGCAGCAGGCGGCCCGCCCTCACCTGCGCGGAGAGCACGGGCGGACGGGGAAGCGGCGTGGGGGTGCGGGCAGCTCACCTCCGCTCGCGCGGAGAGCACCGGAGAGCGGCCTGGAGGGTCGGCTCGTAGTCCGGCTCACCTCCGCTCGCGCGGAGAGCACGGCACCGCCACCGCTTCCGACGGCACCCAGACCGGCTCACCTCCGCTCGCGCGGAGAGCACTGGCGCTCGGCGTCGATAGCCTCGGCGAACTGCGGCTCACCTCCGCTCGCGCGGAGAGCACGGGCTCCCGGTCCGCCGGACCTGAGCACACTCCGGCTCACCTCCGCTCGCGCGGAGAGCACTGCTTCGCATCTGGGGGCAGCGGCCCCGGCTTCGGCTCACCTCCGCTCGCGCGGAGAGCACCGGCAAAGCCGACTCCAGCTCGATCGCGGGCGCGGCTCACCTCCGCTCGCGCGGAGAGCACGTCACGGTGTGGTCACACAGGACACCCCGGAAAGGCTCACCTCCGCTCGCGCGGAGAGCACCTGTCCGTCGGCTCCGGCTGCGGTGCACCGTCCGGCTCACCTCCGCTCGCGCGGAGAGCACGTGCATGATGGCCCCGGTGACGAGGTCCTCGGCGGCTCACCTCCGCTCGCGCGGAGAGCACCCGGTGATGAAGGACCCGATGCTGGGGAATCTCGGCTCACCTCCGCTCGCGCGGAGAGCACGGCGGCACCGTCCGTCGCGCTGCGCCCGTTCCTGGCTCACCTCCGCTCGCGCGGAGAGCACTCGTCATAGGACTCCCCCGTACCGAACGGGAACGGCTCACCTCCGCTCGCGCGGAGAGCACTCCAGCTCCGCGGTGCCGGTCACCCCGAAGTACGGCTCACCTCCGCTCGCGCGGAGAGCACAAGTTCGATCATGTGAACATGCGTAACTGTTACGGCTCACCTCCGCTCGCGCGGAGAGCACTTGAGCTGCGGCGGGATCGAGATACCCAAATCCGGCTCACCTCCGCTCGCGCGGAGAGCACGCACGCATCCCCGCCCTCCAGCGCGCCCACGTCGGCTCACCTCCGCTCGCGCGGAGAGCACCCTTCGCGACCTGCGATGTTAGAGGGGTTTTGCGTGTTCTTGACTCAAGGAGCAGCTGTTGTGCATGCGCGCCAATCTATCGCGCGGTGGGCGGTTGTCAGTGGCTGCTGGTAGTCGTACGGCATGGACGAGATGCCGTTAGTACCTGCCGGGACTTGCCTCGATGCGCGGTTGTGGGGGAAGGAAAAGGGGCTGCTGAGGCCCTACCCGTTGATCTGTCACCTGCTGGATACGGCGGCCATCGCCGGTCGGCTGTGGGACGTGATGCTGGGGACCCGTTCACGCGGGCTGATCGCTGAGCGGCTGGGACTGGGTGAGGATGCGTCGCGGCGGTGGGTGTGTTGTTGGGCGGGGTTGCATGATTTGGGGAAGATCACTCCGCCGTTTCAGAGTATGTCGGCCAGCAGGTATGCCGTCCTCGCCGCAGACGAGGCGTATGCATCGGCGCCGGGTGCGGAGGGGGAGCGGGGGCTGCGGCATGAGCGGGCGACGCACTGGGCGCTGACGGGCTTGTTCGCGGAGTGGGGCTATCCGCACGGCCGGCTGTCGCAGTCGGTGGCTCATCAGGTGGCGCAGTTGCTCGGTGGGCATCACGGGGTGTTCGGGTGTGCGTTGGAGGCGTCGAAGCTGCGTGCGCCTGAGGTGTGGGAGCCGGGGTTGGGCGGGCCTGGTTGGGCGGGGCAGCGGGCGGTTCATGCTGGTGTGGTGCGAGCGTTGACGGGGGCGGGTGGGGTGCCGTCGGGCCGGTTGTCGGGTGAGGCGGCGGTGGTGGTGGCGGCGGTGGTGGTGGTTGCGGATTGGCTTGCCAGTCAGGAGTCGGTGATCGCGGGGCGGTTGCCGGTGGATGGCTGGGCGAGGGAGAGGAAGGAGTTGGTGGCGCACTGGCGGGAGGCGGTGGAGGCGGCTCCCCGGGTGGTGGCGGGGGCCGGGCTGGGGTCGGCGGTTTTCCCGGTCCGGTCGTTCGCGGGGCAGTTTCCGTTTTCGGCGAATGCGTTGCAGGAGAGTGTGGAGCGGGGTTTGCCGGGGTTGGTGGGTGAGTGTGGTTCGGGGTTGGTGCTGGTGACGGCGCCGACGGGGGATGGGAAGACGGAGGCGGCGTTGCATGCGGCGTCGGTGTTGGGGCGGGTGTCGGGGGCGGGGGGTGTGTTTGTGGCGTTGCCGACGATGGCGACGGCGGATGCGATGGTGTCGCGGGTGGAGGCGTTCGCCCAGGTGAATGTCGGTGGGGATCGGGCGTTGGTGTTGTTGCACAGCATGGCGTGGCTGAGCCGCTGGCGTGGGTCTGATCAGGGTGATCGTGGGCCGGTGGTGGCTGATGGGGTGACGGCGCTGGAGGCGGGGGAGTGGTTGCGGGGTGGGCGGCGTGGGTTGTTGGCGCCGTTGGGGGTGGGGACGGTGGATCAGGTGCTGACGGGTGTGTTGCCGGTGCGGTTCAACGTGCTGCGGTTGCTGGGGTTGGCGAACAAGGTACTGGTGGTTGATGAGGCGCATGCGTATGGGCCGTGGATGCATACGTTGCTGGTGCGGTTGCTGGAGTGGTTGGGGGCGTTGGGTGCGCCGGTGGTGTTGTTGTCGGCGACGTTGTCGGGGCGGGTGGCGTCGTCGCTGGTGGAGGCGTATCGGCGGGGCTGTGGGTTTCGGGAGCCGGCCGTGGTCGAGCCGTGTTACCCGGGCTGGCTGTTCGTCGATGCGGCATCTGGTGAGGTCTCGCGTCCGCGGGCGGTGGGCAGTGACCGGCCACGGACGTTGCGAGTGGTGGTCGAGCCGGTGGCGTGGGATGTGCGTGAGCCGACCGGCGTCCCGGCGGCGGGCTCGCGTCGGGCGGCCCTGGCCGAGTATCTGACGCCGGTGGTGGAGCAGGGCGGCTGCGTGCTGGTGTGCTGCACCACGGTGGACGAGGCGCAGCGCACATTCCGTTTTCTGCGGTCGGTGTTCCCTGAGCTGGCGGGGGAGGAGGGCGGGCTGCGGTTGCTGCATGCGCGGTTTCCGGCGTGGCGGCGTGAGGAGATCACGGGGGAGTGCGAGAGGGCGTTCGGTAAGCCGGGGGCCGAGGGTGTGGTGCGGCCGGTGCGTTCGGTTTTGGTGGCGACGCAGGTGGTGGAGCAGTCGCTGGATCTGGATTTCGATCTCGTGGTGAGTGATCTGGCGCCGTTGGCGCAGTTGCTGCAGCGGGCTGGTCGGTGTCTGCGGCATGAGCGTGGGGGGCGGCCGGGGTGGGTGGGGAGTGATCCGCGGTTGGTGGTGCTGGATCCGCTGGGAGAGGAGGGGATGGAGCCGCCGCGGAGTTGGGGTGAGGTGTATGACGCGTCCCTGCTGATCCGGACACGGCGGCTGCTGGCTGAACGGGCGGGGAAGGGGATCGCGGTCCCCGGGGATGTGCAGCAGGTCGTGGACGAGGTCTACGCGGAGGACTTCGGCGAGCGGCTGGACCAGGCGGCCGCGGAGGAGCTGCGGCGCCGGGATGCCCGGCGGGTCGCGGGCGAGGCGGCGGAGACGCAGTTGGCGAAGCTGACGGCCATCCCTTCACCGTATGCCTCGTCGCTGCGGGACCTGTCGCTGCTCAGCGGTGCGGAGGGCCTGGTCGATGAGGCGTTGGTGACGACGCGGCTGGGTGCTGATTCCGAGCGTGCGGTGTGCGTGTACGAGCATGCGGGCGGGGCGTTGACGCTGGATCCGGAGGGGCGGCGGGAGCTGCCGGGAGTGGATGGGCAGCGGTTGTCCCGGGGGCAAGTGGCTGAGGTGATGCGGCATACGGTGCCGTTGCCCGGGCGGTGGCTGGCGGCGCGGGACGAGCGGCATGCCGCGTTGGAGGCGTGGTCGGATCGGCCGGTGCTGGCGTCGTTGGTGGTACTGCGGTTCCGCCTCGGGATGAACGAGAAGTGGTCGTGTTCGGTCGGAGATCGGTCATTGCTGCTCGATGACCTCGGTGTCAGCGAGCGATAGTGGCCAATCTCCGCATTCAGCAACATTTACCCACATCTCGCTTCTACTGTTCAGCGTGGTCGTCCCGCCCGCGAGCTCGGGGCGGGACGACATCGGCCCCGGCTCCCGAGCTCGAGGCGAGACAACTGGGCCCCCGCTCGCGCGGGGAGAGCAGGAACCTCCGGGCGAGCCTTTGCCCACCTCTCGCGGCTCACCCCCGCGCCAGCGGGGTCTCCTGTCTTGTTGAAGGCTACCCACTCACACGCCTGGGGAGGCGGTATGGAGCAGACACCACCCGATGAGGGCTACGACCTGTTAGAGCAGCGGTGGATACCGGTGCGCTGGGCGGCAGAGACCCTCGCGGCTGCCGGAGGAACGGCTGCGGGCGCCGGGGGAGCAGCCGCTGAAGGCGGGGAGGAACTGCCTGCTGCAGTGGGGTTGGGTGAGTTGCTGGAGCGGGCGCACGAGATCGAGGCTCTGGCGGTGACGGTGCCGCCGGCGCTGGCGGGTTTGTACCGGGTGCTGTACGCGTTCACCGCCCGGGTCACGGGGCTGGACCGGCCAGGCGATGACTGGAGTGACCGCCGGTACGACGTCCTGGACGATGGCCGGCTGGACCCGGATCGGGTAAGGGCCTACCTGAGCCGTTACGCGGATCGGTTCCGTCTGTTCGATCCGGTGTGGCCGTTCCTGCAGGACCCGCGGCTGGCGCAGCAGTGTGAGAAGGCCGCCGGGGTGAACAAGCTGATCACGACGCGTCCGTCGGGGAACAATCACGCCTGGTTCCAGCACACCCGGGATGCGGCGCCGCAGGCTCCGTCCGCGGCGGAGGCGGTGCTGCATCTGCTGGTGTGGCGGTATTGGGGGCCATCGGGGCGGTGTTCGTCGAGGACGGTCGGGTCGGTGAAGGCGGCGAATGTGACCGCCGGACCGCTGCGGAGTGCGCTGTCCTACCACCCGGAGGGCCGCACGCTGCTCGAGACGCTGCTGGCCGGGGTGGCCGAGCCGGATCCGGATGTGCGGCCGGAGGCGGACCTGTGTCCGTGGGAGTGGGAGGAGTTGCCGGACCCGATTCAGGCTCCGGACGTGGTGCGCGGGCCGTGTTCGGGGCTGACGGCGCGGTCGCAGCACGCGCTGCTGCTGGTGCCCGAACCCGGCGGGCAGGCGGTGCGGGATGCGTACATCTCCTGGGCGTTCCTGGAGAAGATGCCGCGGGACGATGACTTCCTGATCTGGCAGACCAGTAAGGAGGGCAATCGGTACCCGCGGGCAGCGGATGCGGGCCGGGCGCTGTGGCGGGATGTGGATGCGCTGTTGCTGGAGGATCCGCCAGGGGTGGCGCGGCCGCGGCGGCCGAAGGTGTTCCGCACCGCGGTGGAGGCGTATGAGGAGCTGCGGGTGCGGGCGGTGGGATTCGACCAGGACGGCCAGGCCAAGGACATCCAGTTCGTTTCCGCGTGCACGCCGCCGTTGGTGGGGCTGCTGAAACTTGAGGATGTGCCGGCGGCGCGGGAGGTGGGGCGGCTGCGGGTGTGGGGGGAGACAGCCGGGTTCCGCCTGGCCGCGGCGACGCGGAGGGCGTGGGCGCTGTTCACCGATGCGTCCAAGGCGGTCGAGTGCGGCTGGTCGCAGGAGGCGGCGGCCAGGTTCTGGCCGCGGGCGGAAGAGGAGTTCTGGCGCCGGGTGCGCGAGCGGGACTTCGAGGGCGCGGCGCGCGGGTTCAGAAGGATCGCTGAGCAGGTGTATGAGCAGGTCACCTACGGGGCGGCGGGTACGGCTCGAGGGGCTCGGGCGCGTGAGGAGGCCCGGGTGGAGCTGTATGGGGGCCGGCCGAAGACGGTGAAGAAGAAAGCCGCCGCGGGCGGCGGGGGAGGGGAAGCGCGATGAGCGAAGGAACGATCCCCGCACAGCAGACCGGGGCAGAAGAGCCGGGCGAGGCGCGGGTACCGGGTCGGTTGGCGCATGCCAGGGAGTTCGTGGCCGCGATGCTCCAGCTGTGTGCGCAGGACCGCGGGGCGCGGGCCGCGTTGCGGACCGGTGTGGGGAAGCATCCGGATGAGGCCCGGCGGATGCACCGGTATGTGGCGGTGTGGCTGCCGTCGCTGGATGAGGACACGCAGCGGGCCTACTACGCGGTGGCCGCGCTGATCGCCGCCCGCCGCGACAGCGAAGCGCCCGGCCAGGCAGGGCAGGCGGGGAAGCGGCCGCCGGGGTCGCGGTTCGGGGAAAGCCTGGGCGTGGCCTTCGCGGCAGCGGTCGCCCGGCCGCGGGACGGGCTGCGGGAGAGCAGCGCCGAGATGCGGCTGAATCTGCTGACGCGGCAGAGCGTGGCCGGGATTCACCGGCATCTGCCTGCGGCGGTGCGGCAGCTGTGTGACAAGCAGATCCAGCCGGACTGGGCGCAGCTGGTGGTGGACGTGCGCGGCTGGCGTGACCAGCGGGGGCGTACGGGGCGGCGGTGGCTGCAGGACTTCTACCGCGCCAGGCGGCAGGCCGAGATCGCGGCCGCCAAGGACGCCGCCGAGCGGGCTGATGCCGCCGACGCCGACCAGCCTGCGGCAGCGGCCAGCTGACCCCACCTCACCGAACCTCTGGCATCACACCCGGACCTGGCCGAGCCCGGCCGTGGTTGTGGTCCGAGGGGCTGTTCCATCGCTATGTCCGGGCCGGACCCTGTCGGGCACCGGTTTGACCTGCTGTTTTTCGACTAAAGGGGAGAAGTTTTCATGCAGCGAGCGGTTCATGCTCCGGGGCGTTTCGTCGATCTGCACGTGCTGCAGAGCGTGCCGTACGCCAACCTCAACCGGGACGACACCAACTCGGTCAAGACCGTCCAGTACGGGAACGTGGAGCGCACGAGGGTCAGCAGCCAGTGCTGGAAGCGGGCGACGCGCCTGTACTTCGAGCGGACGCTGGGGCAGAAGGCGCTGCGGACCCGCCGGATCGGGGAAGCCGTCGCGAAGGATCTGCGGGAGCGGTGCGGCTGGCCGGAGGATCTGGCGCGGCGGGCCGGGCAGCACATCGCGGCCGGCAGCAGCATCAAGGCGGACCCGCCGGACGATGCTGTGCCGGCGTGGTCGACCAACGCGATGGTGTACGTGCCGGGTACCGCGGTCACCGAGCTGGCGGACCTGGCCACCGAGCACCGCCAGGTCCTCGAGGCGGCGCCGGATATGAAGAAGGGCGGCAAGAGCGTTCTGCCCAAGGGCGATATCGATGCGGTGCTGCGGTCCCGTAACGGGGTCATCAGCCTCCTCGGCCGGATGCTCGCGGAGGTCGACGGCGCCGGTGTCGACGGCGCCGTCCAGGTCGCCCACGCGATGACCACCCACGCCACCGACGTGGAAGTCGACTACTTCTCCGCCGTCGACGACATCACCGCCGACTGGAAGGACACCGCAGGCAGCGCCCACATGGGCAGCACCGAGCACAGCGCCGGCGTCTTCTACCGGTACGCCACCGTTGACCTCGATGACCTGCTGCGCAACATCGACGGCGACATCACCGCGGCGCGGGAGCTGACCTCGGCTTTCGCCGAGGCCTTCGTGCTCTCCGTGCCGCAGGCGAAGAAGAACTCCACCGCCCCGCACACTATCCCCGACCTGGTGCACATCGCCGTCCGCGGCGACCGGCCGGTCTCCTTCGCGGCGGGGTTCGAGGAGCCGGTCACCGCCGACCGCCACGGCGGCTACGCAACAGCCTCCCGTCAGCAGCTCGCCGCCTACGCCACAGCGGCGCACCAGCTCCTCGGCGAGCGCGGCCTGCTCGCCTCCGGCTGGGCCAGCCTCGAGGACAAAGACCTCACCGGGCTCGGCGAGCGTCACAGCTCCTTCCCCGAACTGATCGACCTCAACCTCGATGCCGCCCTCGCCCCCACCGCTCCTGCCGAGGCGGAGGCATGACGGCGCCGTCGGCCAAGCCGTTCCTGGGGCTGCTGCTGCACCTGGCCGGACCGCTGCAGTCCTGGGGCGAGCACAGCCGCTTCAACCAGCGCGACACCGCGCCTTTCCCCACCAAGTCCGGCATCACCGGCTTGCTGGCATGCGCCCTGGGCCGCCGCCGTGGCGAAACCGTAGAGGACCTGGCCGGCATGTCGCTGACCGTCCGTGCGGATCGCCGCGGTGTTCTGCTGCGCGACCTGCACACCGTCGGCGGCGGCCTGCCCGCCAAGCAGACCGTCGCCACTGCCGAAGGCAAGAAACGCCCCTCCTCAGCAGCCACCCTGCTCTCCCACCGCTACTACCTGGCAGATGCCGCTTTCACCGCCGCCATCACCAGCGACGACCACCAGCTCCTGCATCGATGCGCCGCAGCGCTCAAGGAACCTGCCTGGCCCCTCTACCTGGGGCGCCGTTCCTGCCCACCCCACGGGCCCCTGCTCATCGGCAACGGACTCTTCCGGAATCCGCTGCACCACCTCATCCACCTGCCCCTGGCCCAGGCATCGCCCTCCCGCCACGGCGACCCGGCCGTGGAGGAGACCGTGATGGTCGACTTCATCGGTGACCAGCCCCTGGACGCCCTGACCGAAACCCCGGAGGCCGCTGGGCTGCACGACGGCGCCACCCCGACCGGCGAGCTCAACGACTATCCCCTGGATTTCGGCCCGCACCAGCGCACATATCGGGCTCGTCCGGTCTACCGGCGCGCCCTCCCTCTGCCCGCCACCCAGCGCGGCGGCCTGGGCACCGCCTACCTGACCCGGATCCACACCTACCTCAACGTCCACCGTGACGACCTGCACCAGGAGGCGGACGCATGACCGAGCTGTGGCTCACCCGCATCATCCCTGACCTCCGCAGCCGCCAAGCACGCCGCGACCTGCCCAGCGCAGTGGGCATGCACCACCGCGTCATGCAGCTCTTCCCCGACACCGAAGCCGAACAGGCTCGCGCCGTACTCGGTGTCCTGTTCCGCATCGAAGACGGCCCCCAGGGCCCCCACATCCTGATCCAGAGCCAGGCCCAGCCCGACACCACAGCCCTACCCGTCGGCTACGGCACCATCGCCACCAAACCCCTCACCCCACTGCTCGAGGGCCTCCGGGCCGGGCGCCCGGTGCGCTACCGCATCGCCGCCAGCGCCGTCCGCAAACCCGGCAAAACCACCCGAGCCCTCTACAACCTCAAACCCGTCGTCCCCCTGTCCGGCACCGCCGCCGACGACTGGTGGATCCGCCAAGCCCACCAAAGCGGCCTCACCATCCACACCATCCACAGCACACCCCTGGACGCCGCCCGCGGAGAACACGCCCAGGGAAAGCACCGCATCCACCACGCCCGCACCCGCTTCGACGGCACCGCCACCATCACCGACCCCGCCCTCCTCCAGAGCCGCCTCACCGAAGGCATCGGGCGCGGCAAGGCGTACGGATGCGGCCTGCTCACTCTGGCACCCGCATGACCACACCCCGGCGCACATCAAAAAGCGGGACCGCAGCTCGTCGCCGACTCGCCGCACCGACAGTCGCCATGCTGCCGCGCATCGGCGACAGCCTGTCTTTCCTCTACCTGGACATCGTGCGCCTCCATCAGGACGACACCGGGGTATGCGCCGTCATCACCACCGAGGAACGCGGCACCGAGATTGTCTACCTGCCCACCGCGGCCCTGTCGTGCCTGATGCTCGGCCCAGGCACATCCATCACGGCCCGGGCTCTGACCACCCTGGCCCGGCACGGCACCACCGTCGTGTGTACCGGAGCCGGTGGAGTGCGCTGCTACACGGCCACCACACCCAGTTCCCTCACCACCCGCTGGCTTGAGCACCAAGCCCGTGCCTGGGCCGACGACGAGCAACGCCTCGTCGTCGCCGTTCGCATGTACGAACAGCGTTTCGGGGCCGACGCTGCCCCTCACGCCCCGACGCTGGCACAGCTGCGTGGCCTTGAAGGGCAGCGCATGAAAGCGCTGTACCGCCTCCTCGCCCAGCAACACCGCATCGGGCGCTTCCGCAGAACCTACGATCCCGAGCAATGGGAAGCCCAGGACCCGGTCAGCCTCGCCCTCTCCGCGGCCAATACCTGCCTCTACGGCATCGTCCACGCCACCATCACTGCCCTGGGTTGCTCGCCCGCCCTCGGATTCGTCCACAGCGGCAACCAGCAGGCCTTTGTCTACGACATCGCCGACCTGTACAAAGCAGACCTCACCATTCCCCTGGCCTTCAGCCTCCACAACAGCGACCACCCAGAGCAACAGGCCCGCCGCAGCTTCCGCGACGGGCTACGCCTGTTCAAACTCATGCCTCGTATCGCGGCCGACATCCAGCGCATTCTCGACCCCCAGCGCGCCGCTGATGTCCAGGAACCAGAAGAACAACTCGTCGACCTGTGGGACCCGGTCTCCGGTCCGATTCCTGGCGGCATCAACTACGCAGCGGACGCACCATGACCACACGAGAGCTCCCATGGCATCCATGATCACAATCGCGGCCTCGGCGGTCCCCGAGCACCTACGCGGGGCGCTGACCCGGTGGCTGCTGGAGGTCACACCCCAGCTGTATGTCGGTACTGTCTCGGCCCGTGTACGCGACGAACTGTGGAGCACGGTCACAGCCTGCACCGCAGACGGTGTCGCCGTGCTCGTCTATCCCGCCGACAACGAGCAGGGCTTCGAATTACGAACCGCAGGCCAACAACGACGGCGACCGATCGACTTCGAGGGACTGACGCTCGTCGCCTTCGGATCTCTCCAACCAGATCCGCTAAGCAATAGTCAAGGAATGGCAAATCGGTTCTAACCGTGCAGGTCGCGAAGGGTGCTCTCCGCGCGAGCGGAGGTGAGCCGCGGGCTCGGCGGCGTATGCCGGTGGGCTGGTCGTGCTCTCCGCGCGAGCGGAGGTGAGCCGGCGGACAAGGCCGCGCTCAAGAGCATGGCTGGGTGCTCTCCGCGCGAGCGGAGGTGAGCCGACGTTCATGGAGGCCGTGGTCTCCGAGAACGTGTGCTCTCCGCGCGAGCGGAGGTGAGCCGGACTGGTCGATCCCCATAAAGGCGTCTGTCACGTGCTCTCCGCGCGAGCGGAGGTGAGCCGCGCGTTCGCCTGCTGCGTGGTGAACACCGGTTGTGCTCTCCGCGCGAGCGGAGGTGAGCCGTCCTCACCCGCACCGAACCACACATCGCGCTGGTGCTCTCCGCGCGAGCGGAGGTGAGCCGGAGTCGAGCACGGCGGCCGCACTTCTTGATGGGTGCTCTCCGCGCGAGCGGAGGTGAGCCGCCCCAGGTGTCAGACCTGCGCGAGTCGGGATCGTGCTCTCCGCGCGAGCGGAGGTGAGCCGCAGAAGCTCGAGGCGTCGTGATGGAGACCGCCGTGCTCTCCGCGCGAGCGGAGGTGAGCCGGTGGTTGACCCGCCGACGGTCTCGGCGCGGACGTGCTCTCCGCGCGAGCGGAGGTGAGCCGTTCACCACGTGGGACACCGTCGGGCCGGGCGAGTGCTCTCCGCGCGAGCGGAGGTGAGCCGCACGCGTGGCACTGCATCACATGCGCGCCGGGACGATGGGCGACGAGGACTGGACGTCTAAAACTGACGTTCACACGAGGCGGCGGCTCGAGGAAGGGCCATGACCTACCAGCGCAACCAAGACGACTACGGACCACACAGTCCGGACTACGGGCTCTCCTACGACCCAGACCCTCACGCGAACCCCGAACCCATCGACGATCCGGAATCCTGGGAAAGTGACTTCCATGAACAGGACCCTCACGAGGACCATGCCGAGGCCCAGTGGGAACTGGCCTACCGCAACGGCTGGATCGACCGCGATCAGTTCGCTCGCAGGCACCAGCGTGAGCAAGTCGACCCGGCGCCTGAAGCTCCGGACCCAGGGCCCGTCGTCCGTAGCGCCATCGAGAAGCTGAAGGCCAAACTCGCCAGCGGTGAGGTGAGTGAGGAGGAACGGGCGCAGGAGGAGAAGGTGTTGGCCTCGCTGGAGCGGATGCTCAAGCCAGGCGAGTAGCACGGAATCCAGTCAGACGCGCCCGGCCTGACCGGCTGCTTCATGCGTGGCCCCGGCGCCGTACGGCCCATACTGGGTCACACCCCTGCCAGTCTCAACCGGGCGGTGCTGCTGCCGGGGGAGCAGAGGCGCCCCCGATCGGGTCGGGGAGCGGGAGGGCGCCTTGCCTGGGCAGCGGCGGTGGGGACGGTACGGCGGCTGGGCCGCCGTCCAGAACCTCGATGCGCTGTCCGGGGCGGGCCTGCGCGGCGATGCGCCGCCGCTCCCTGCCGGATGCCACGAACAACACCAGCGCCGCGAGGCGGTCCCTGGCGGCGGCGACCCGGCTGGCCACGGGGCAGATGACGCCGTAGGGGGTCATCCCGACGTACACCGGCACGCCCATGGCGAACTCGGCGACGCCGCCGTCCTCTACGAACGGGTGGATGCCGGTCTCTCGGCGCACGAACTCGAAGGCCGGTTTCTCCAGGGCAGCCTGCCGTTCGAGCAGAGCGTGAATAGCCCCCTCGTGATCACCACGCGCTCTGGCCCGCTCCAGGTCCTCCCGTCGCCGGCGCTCTTGGAACCGCTCCCACCGGGCCCGCTCCTCCTCCCGGAAGCGGCGCTTCTCCTCCTG
Organism: Streptomyces javensis; assembly: GCF_039525925.1. Lineage (NCBI taxonomy): Bacteria > Bacillati > Actinomycetota > Actinomycetes > Kitasatosporales > Streptomycetaceae > Streptomyces > Streptomyces javensis. The sequence goes on from NZ_BAAAIF010000069.1 coordinate 16,899, forward strand.
CGCCAGACGTTTCCGGCGTTCCTCCGCCTCCAGATGGACGACCTCCTGCTGGGCATACTGCGGGGCCGTCCAGACCGAACGCCGAGCCTGAAGGGGGCTGCGTACGAGAGCCCGCCGCCAGTGCGACACCACCCGGCTGGCGAACACCCACCGCAAGAACTCCGCGAGCGGCACCTGCGGGCCCGCCTCCCACTGCCCACCGGAGAACTTCGCCAAGCCCTCCACCACGACCAGGCCACCGCAGTCGACGGCCTTCACCCGTGCCGAGGGCACCCACCCGAACCACGGCAGCTGGTACCGGTCGCTGAACCACACCGAGGGCACACCGTCCGCCTGCATCCGCTCCATGCGGGCCGCGATGTCATCCGGCGTGATGGGCGAGAGCTGGGCCTCCAGGGCCATCCGCCAAGCTCCGGCCGGATCGCTCGCCAGCACATCGGCCCGCCATGCACCCTCCGGACCGCTGACCTCCAACTCGGCGTGCACGCCGACGTCCCGGGCGGCGGCTGCCAGCTCCAGCTTCAGCAGGTGGTGCGCCAGCGTCTCCCCTGCGAGCGCGCATTCCGGGGCCCCCGGGGCGTGGGCGAAGAACCGCAGGCCGCTGGGGGACCGCTTGGCGTACATCGAGTGCCGGCACTCGTCGCAGGTCAGCGGCGCGGGCGGCTTTACCTTCCATACCTGGTCCCACGAGCGCCCGCAGCCGAGATTGGGTAAGTGCGCGAAGACGGTCCCCCACTGTGATGGGGATTCTTGGAAACGACCAGGGCTACTCTTCGACTCACTTGATCAAGTCGTCAAGGGAGTGGGGAAGTTCGGTGAGCGCCGGCCCCGGGGTGAGCCGGGGCCGCCCGCTCGTTCAGTGTCGGGGCCGTGTCGGCCCGTCAAGGGCGCCTTCGGCGTCGCTTACGCGATGCGCTGCGCGCACCCTGGACCGGCCACCACGTCCCTGGTGCTGGCTGGCTACCGGGCGGCCCCTCCCATCTGGCGCCCGTCCGCAGGTCAGCGCGGGTCTGACTGGGGAATCGAGCCGAGCAACTCTGAGGCGGAGCCGATCAGGGGTGGCCGAATTCAAGGAGCCCCATCAACTGCGCGTGCACGGCCCGGAACGCCATCGGCCCCCCTGCTTCATCGGCGAGAAAACCAGTGTGGCGTGAACCACTGACCTCGCATCAGACCGCGATCCGGCCGTACGAGATCACCAGCGGGGCCTGGGCACGGTGGCCGCCATCGGTCACCACGGCCCTCGCCTCCCTGAAGCGGATGGCCGACCTTGCCCCGCCCGTGATCCTCCCCTCCCACGGACCGATCCCGTGGGGACCGCCACGCTCCGGGTGATCTCCGCGCCGACCTCTTCGGGCACCATCTCGATCAGCACGGCGAACGCGTCGGCCGCCTCCAGCGCCTTCGCGGCGGCACCAGCCGCTGCGCGTCCTCACCCCGCCCCTACGCGGTGGGCAGGACCAGGCGGCCGGGTTATCCGACTGCGCGGTGAGGGGCGTTCGCCGGCCGGACGGACCGAGACCGGCCCGGCGGCGCCCCCGTTCCCGAGGAAGCCGCCCCAGACCCACCCAGCTCCACCCCCAGCGGAAAAGGCGGCGTACGAGGGAAAGTCCGGGCTCGGTACGACATTGACCACGCGGCGCCACCTGCACAAACATCGCGGCGCCCGGGACGGGGCCCGCACCGCATCCCGCACACGGTCTCGCAAGGGAAATCGCAACGAAATCTGCGCCCCTATGCGGCCGTCCGCTCGTGGGGACCGTCGCCTGTCACGCCCCGCGAGCTATCTCCATCAGCGCGTCCCGGTCTTCGATCTCATAGAACCGGTTTGTGCGACCACCCGGCATCGACTTCATGAGGGCCTTGCGCTCGCGCAGTGTGGCAAGGATCTTCTCCACCGTCGCTCGGCCCAGTGCCAGAGCGTCGGCGAGGTCTGCTTGAGTGGGCCCCTCGACAAGGCCTCCCGGGGCGTGCTGCACGACCATCTGGCCGCGCTCGTCGCGCACGTGGTAGATCGCATTAGTAGTACCGGCTGAGAGATACAGGAGCAGATTGGCCACCCGAGACGTGGGGGACCGCCTGCTCACCCCGTACAGGGATTCCGTCAGGTGGTAGCGCTCGGCCCCCATCGCTGCAAGCGCAGTGAGGAGATCGGGGTGCTCCCTGGCGAGCTGGCGCACGTCCATCACGGGGATGGACAGTCCCGTGCCCGCGGTCGACAGGAGGATTCCGTTCGCCCCGTAGAAGCCCCTCTTCGAGGCGGTCCACTCGCCGAACATTGTGTCCGATCTCCACAGTCGGACTTCGCCAGTGGGGAGTTCCTCCCTGATGCAGCCCTGGCGGAGAAAGAAGATCCTGCCCCCCCGCCTGCGGACTGTGAAGCAGACTTTGTCCCTGGTGAAGTGGCGCGCCATCATCCGCTCGGCAACAGCCCTGACGACGTCCTCCGACAGCGCGTGTTCCTTGAAGAGATCTTCCGCGTGCCGGAGCACAGCACGACGGATACGAGGCGCGGTGCGCGGTGCACGAACGGGTTCGGATTCCATGGCCGGCCCCGTCACAAGCCGCTCGCGCTAGAAGTGGCCGCGGGCTGCTTCGAGGCCGGCGCTGTGGCAGGCCCCGAAGGGGTAGCGGGCTCGCTGGGCGCGACGGTTTCGGCGCGCTGAGGCTCGCTCAGCAGCGCGACGAGGGGCTTGAGCGCGCCGACCAGAGCGGCCAAAGCCATGATCACCGCGACGATGCGCGCTGGCGTGCTGGACAGGCGGCGGATCGCGTAGCAGACCACGGCCAGCACGCCGAGACAGATGAGCAGGATTGTCAGGTTCGCATCCAAAGCGACACCATCCTTGAAACATGGCCGACGCGGAAAGGGTTTCGGCTACCTGAGCCGAAACCCTTTCCGCGTACACGGAATTGGGCGCACCGACACAGGTGGATCTTGGCTAGAGATCCGCTATCGGCTTAGCGCAAAAGCGTACGCCATCCGTGCAGATCCTCTCCAATTCCCGCCCGAGCGTGGACGTTCGCGTCCCAGATAACGTGAAGGAGGCTCATCCTCCGGAAACTCCGGTTGCTTTGACCTCTCGCCGGATCCGGGATGTCCCGAGCGGACGCCCGGATGCACGGAGGCCCCGCCCGGAGCGGGCGGGGCCTCAATGAAGAAGAGGGCCGGGCTCTCCCGGGGGAGCCACCCCCGGGAGAGCCCGGCAACGCTGATGCAGCCCAATTCCGTAAGCCGTGTCTCAGCGCTAAATAGGTAACCCCCGCTCGCCCTCGAATAATCCCTACCGCGAGGGATTATGGCTGTGATGCAGCAGACATTCCCTCCCTGTAGGGATTCCGGGACCACTATTAGGGTGTTTCCGTGGGATCTGGCCGAGCACACCCCCGAAGCCCATAGGTAGCCACTCGTGATCACGCTCTTCCTGATGGAGAAGCGCGTGCTTCAGGCGCAACAGGACCTCGTTGGCGGGAGATGGCGCTGTGGGTGATAGACGCCCGCGCCGCGGCGCGGGATGCTGCCGCGCGTAGCGCGGTGCGGGGCGTCGCCGGCCGGATGGACGAGACCGGCCCGGCGGCGCCCCCGTTCCCGAGGACGCCGCACCAGACCAACCAGCTCCACCCCCAGCGGAATAAGGCGGCGTACGAGGGAAAGTCCGGTCTTGGTCAACGTTGACCACGCGGCGCCACCTGCACAAACGCCACCGTGCTCCGGACGGGGTCCGCAACGCATCCCCACACGACCTCGCAAGGCATCCCGCAACCGACGGCGCAACGCATCTCGCGCCCTATGCGGCTGTCCACTGGTGCGGGCCGTCGCGGCGCCACTCCACCCAGGCGGGGCCGTCGAGCAGTGTCTCGGGATCGGTCAGACCCGTCCGCCGGAGGAACCCGACCAGGTCGGGATCGCTGGACGCCCAACCGAGGACCCTGCCGTACGCGGTGACCCGCCGCCCGCCGACGACTCCGGAGATCGAGTGGACGACGATCGGCGCGCTGCTCATGAGGTCAAGGTCCGTCGGGTGGGCCGTCGACCGCATCCTCGCCGCTGCCCGGTGTGGTCGTCACCTCCTGCGCTCCTGAAGGCGCCGCATCAGGTGTCGCACCTTCAGTGGGCGACTCACCCGGGGGCTACGTATGGTAATCACATTTTTGCTCTGCGTGCATATTTTGGGGCTGTCGGCTAGACATTCAAGGTTCCCGCGACGGCATAAGAGGTGAGAGCGAACGAGCTCTACCGAGGCCGTGTGGGGGCGGTGCTCGGTCCCAACCCACCGAGGGGAACACGATGGTCTCGGGCGTAACGCCGCCGACCCGCAAGGCGAAGGGCATCAGCCAGCGGAGCGCGCTCAGCCGCTCCATGGCATCTGGTACCTGGCAGGCGGGGCGGTGACCCTCCAGAAGGCCGTGCTGGGCGCGGCAGATGAGATGGCCGGGGAACAGCCCTCCGTGATCTTCGAGTCTTTCGTCGCGGGGAACCGTGACTACTTCGTCCGCTGGGCGTACAGCCGGACCGGCTCCATGGACGACGCCCGGGAGGCGGCCAATGACGCGTTCCTGACGATCTACAAGCGGTGGGATGTGGTTCTCGCCAGCGAGAACGCCGATGCCTTCGCCCGCAAGATCCTCAAGGACGCCGTAGCCGACATCCTGCGCAAACGCGATCGCCGCCGCTACTCCCTGGTCGGACTGGCCTTCGACCCTTCGGCGAGCCCGGTCAACTGTGCGCCTGACGAGGAAATCGACCTGGTCGCGCTGCGCTTGCAGGTCTACAAGGCCGTCGAAGCCCTTCCGGACCAGCAGCGGGCCTGTGTCACCGAGCACTACCTTCTCGACACTCCGGTCGAGCAGATCGCCAGGCGCATGGGCATCACGGCCTCCACTGTCCGCAGCCATCTGGCCGCTGCCAGGACCACCCTCGCCGAGGCGTTCGGCGTGCACTCCGAACCTTCCGACGAGAAAGGCGTTAACGGATGATCGAGGACATCCTGCGAGCTGCCCGAATCAACGTCCCCGTGTACACGCTCGAGCAGCGCATGGAAGACGAACGACGGCTCGCCGAGAGGATCAAGAAGGCCACAGGCAGCCTGGGGGCGGCCGAACGCCGTAGCGCCAAGCGCTGGCTGGCTCCGTCCTCCCCGGAACTGTCCGTCCTCCTCCAGGACCTCACCGACGCGGCGGCCGAAACGACCGCCATCGTCAGCCTCAAGCAACGTCTGATGACTGACCTGCAAGCCCTCTGCCGTCGCGTACTCAAGGGTGACGGAGCCGCGGACCGGCTGGTCGAATTCGCCGAAGCGGTGCGCCGCACCGACGCCGCCGGCGCGCTCGCCTTCGGCTGCCTGATCTACCTCGCCGGCAACGAGGACGGCGCCCGCTTCTGGTGGCGCTTCGCGGCAGGGGCCGAGGACTCCACGGCCGCCTACTGCCTCTTCCTCGAGGGCCTGCTGCGTGAGGAGCCGACCGAAGCAGTCCACTGCTACCGGGCCCTGAACGCAGCCGCCTTCGTCCGCGGCACCCCCGGAGAACAACTACGCCACGCACACGAGGCCAGCCCGCCGGCAAGACTCCAGGCCGAGGTCAACGAGCACATCCGTGAAGTCAACGTCAGCGCCGGCATCGACGGACGCGTACCCATCCCCGAGAAGTACCTCGAAGAGGTCCCCGCAGAGCACCGTGCCGAACTCGTAGCCCGGTAAGCCCCTCACCGGGGTGACCCGCAAGGCGCCCGCACCATCGACCTGACGTTTCCGGGCTCGTCCCGGGCGCCGTCAGGGGACAGCTGACACTCGGGAAACATGCTGTGGTGGGGGCCCGGCATGCGAGAGCCGGTACCGCGATGCGGTACCGGCTCTCGGCGGACTCGTGCGGCAACACGAGCCCGGTAAGTCCCTGTTCGGCGTTGGTTGGAGCCAGTAGGAATCAGGGCCAGCGCTGGAGGACCAAAGGGCCCCCCGGGGGAGCTTGAACGCCCCTGCCTGGACGCGGATCGTCGCAGCCAGGGCAGAGTCCGCGCAACCGTGATTGACACGGGAATGCATCAATCCTCCCGTAACACGAGGCACCGACACCGTTTTCTTCTCTCGCCGAGGATGACGGAGGTGCAGGTCGCGACCCATTTCGCTGCATTAGGTTGACCGTGCGTCATTTAATGTGCCAAGGAATCATCCTTTTGCACGGGTACGGCAGCAGTGCATCAAAAGCTCTGGGTGACCGGGCAACCGGCCGGGGGAGTCCCGCACTGCTGCCACCATCTTGTCCACGCACCACGCGGAGGGCGGCGGCAACTGCTCTGTGGCGCGTGTCCGGTTGGAGCCAGTAACCAGGGTGTCCGGCGGCCTCGAGGCCGCCGGACCCAGATCAGGAGTACCTGTGTCCAAGCCCCCCGCCGTCTCCTGCGTGGAGCACGGATCTCCGGCCCCCCGGCGCCTCAGCGGCGCCGAAGCCATCGTCATCATCGTCATCGTCGGCATGGCCGCCGGCCTGGTGACGCTCGCGGACTTGCCCATGGGCCCCGTGCTGCAGCTGCTCACGGGGGCCGGCCTGGTCGCTGTCCTCCTGGTGGGCCTGCTCACCGCGGGACCGCTGCGGGCCGTGCGCGGAGTGCTCGGCACCCTGCTCTCGCCGACCGTGTGAGGGCCGGACCATGGGGCGCAGGGAGAAGCCGGTCACCACCAGCCGCAGGGCGTTGCGCGAGCTCGCCGAGTGGCTGCGGGAGCAGCGTGAACGTGTGGGCCTGTCCTATCGGGAACTAGCAGTACGGGCCGCGGTCTGCCACGCCACGACATTGCAGCGGGCGGCCTCCGGCGACTACGTGCCGCCGTTGCCGACCGTGCTCGCCTACGCCCGTGCCTGTGATGCGTCCCCCAAGGAGGCCAGGCGTCTGTGGGCGGCCGCCCGCTGCGAGGAGAAGCGAGCTGAGAGGGGCGGGCGCAGCCTGCCCGCCCCTCGCCCCCAGTACATACGCGACCTGGTGGAACTGAGCGCCGCGCTGGTCGATCTGTACGAGAAGGCCGGCTCACCGCCGCTGCGCACGATGGAACATCGGGCGGGCGAGTACGGGCTCCTGCCGCACAGCACGGCTGGACGCATCGTGCACAAGCAGACAGTGCCGAAGACCCTCCGGCAGTTCGACGCATATCTGCGGGCCTGCGAAGTCCCCGAGAACGAGTGGCCAGCCTGGCAAGCGGCATGGAACCGGGCGTGGCGGCAGGAGAAACAGGACGACTTCCTCTCCGCATCTCTATCTCTCGTATCCCGTGAGGCGGCGGAGATGGAGGGCTGGCGGGTGGAGCGTCACCGAATTGACGATCCGGAATTGATCGGCGAGCTCCGCAAGCTTCACGCGCGCGTCCAGGCTCGCAGCTCGCGGAAGGCTCGCGCACGCCCTCGAGGCCGAGCACAGCACCGGGTCGAACGCGCCATGCCTGGGCAGCAGCTCGCCCTCCCTGTCGGTGAGACGCCGACGGAGGTCAGCACCCTCTGGTAGGGCTTGGGTGTTTGGGATCCGGTTGACCGTCGTCTCGGCTCCGGTGAACAGCACAATGCGCGGGAAGCCGGACGGCGTGGGCTGGTGCGGCTCGGAGCCGGGGCGGCACGATGGCGGCCGCTCCCACCGTAGCGGCCTCGCCCCGGCGAACGGTTACAGTCACGCGCGAGGGGGCCGGAGCCACTGGCATTGGCTCCGGCCCCCTCGCCTTCCCGACGGTGTCAGTCGGTGTCCTCATGCGGTTCGAGCAGTGCGAAGTACGTCTGGCGCTGCTGCTCGGTCACCCGGGCGGCGGATGCGCACTCAGCGTGGGCGGGGGCCTGCTCGCGCACACGCTCCCTCCCGTCGGCGCTCACTCCCGCGTCCGGCTTGTCCGCTGGCGCTTGCGCTGGGAACGGCGGTCCCAGTACCGCAGCCCCGCCAGCCACAGGTCTCGCCTGTGCTCGGAGTCCTTGGGGACGAAGGCTTGGACCAGGAGGATGGAGCCGGGCACCACGATCGCGAGGACCACGGCGATGGCCACTACCCACCAAGGGGCGTCCACGAGAGCGAGCGCGGTGATGGCGGCGGCTCCGCCGAGTACGGTGACGCCCGCCCGGCGTGTGGCCCCCTGGCGAGGCGTGGCCGGTGCAGGGTGCGGCCCCGGCTGCTGCATCGGGGTGGTCATCAGGCGGCCTTCTTCCTGCTCTTGGCCTTGGCGCGGGCGCCGCGCGCCCACTCGGCCTGGATCGACGGCGGGACGTGCAGCTCACCGCTCTGTCTGAGCTGCCTGATCTTGTTGCGCAGGCCGTAGCGGGCGTTCTCGACGTCGCCGGCCTTGATGCCGAGGACGTCGGCTATCTCGTTCTGGGTGAGGCCGTCCACCGTCAGGCGCCATACGGCCCGGTCGCGCGGCTTGAGGCTGTTCATGATGTCGGTGACGGTGTTGCACAGGTCGGCGACGTCCTCGGGGACGGGCTCGGGGCCGGTCTGGCCGAGCGCGTGGGCGAGGAGGCCGTCTCCCATCCCCGCGGCGTGGAGGAGGAAACGGTCCGTGCGTTCGGACTTCCAGGTGTAGAACACCCGGGGGAAGACGAGTCCGCACCGGCCGTAGAAGTACGACGTGAGCCGGGGCGGTCTGCCGTCTTTGCCGCGGTTGTGCGCGGGGTCGTACCCGCCCAGCTTCAGCCGCTGCGGGAAGGTCTCCATCGCGACGCTGATCGTCAGGATGGTGAGGTGCTCGCGGTCCGGGGCGCTGCGGTACAGCGTGGACCGGTCCTTGTCGGTCATCGACAGAGGCGTCTTCGACTTCGCGGTCAGGTCCATGAGCTTGTCGGTGCGGCGCATCGCCGCGCGCAGCGGCGTAAACGCGTAGGCGTACAGCTCATCGGCCATCTGGCGCCATACCGGGCCCGTGAAGCCCGCCTCGACCACGTCGGCGACGCGGTCCACGTCGTACTGGACGTCCTCCGGCAGGTCCTGCCCGCCGCTGATGCTGTAGTCCCGGAACTGGGTGTCCGAGTCCCCCGTAGAGTTGAAGCGCATGACCTTCCTTCTCGACGGGGTCGTTGTCGGCGATGACGCCCTGGTTGCCGAAGCCGACCCACTGGGAGAACCGGTTGAAGGACTCGACCTTGTTCGTCGCCGCCGTCACCCGTCGGCGAAGTGGGGCGTCCGTCAGATACCGCAGCAGTTGCACGGTGCGGATGACGCGGCCGACCTCGCGGAACGCGGTGTAGGTGGCGTTCTTGTGCGACCCCGACCGCAGCCGCTTGAGCTGCGTCGCCGAGGAGATGACGCCCTCGCGGACGGAGACGGCTACCCGCATCAGGTGCCGGAACTGGGACTCGATCAGGTCCCAGTCGATGACGTTCTTGCCCGGCTCGCCGAACAGGGCGTCGATGTGCACGTACTCGCTCTGATTGCTCGGCCGGTAGAAGGTCAGGCCCTTCCAATTCCGGATCCTGGGCATCAAGTCGAAGCCCAGCAGGTGCGCAAGGGTAAAGACAGGCAGCGACTGGCCCTGCGTATCTGCATGCACGGTGGTGGGTCTGACCTCGGAGGCGTTCTTGAGCAGGCCCTCGATGATGTAGACGGCCTCCCACACCCCACATGGAATGAAATGGGTGAAAAGCGCAATATAAGTATCTGAGATGTGATGGTACGCAATGCCACCCGGCTTCCCGTACCGGACGGACGTCTCGGCGAGCAGGTTGTTGAGGTAGGTGTCCATGTGGGTGCCGTCGGCGGCCACGGCGGTGCCGTCGCCCCACGCCTGCGAGATGTCGAGGCGGGCGTGCGCGTTGACCAGGTCGGCGACGGCCTTGTTCAGCAGCGCGATGGAGAAGTGCCGGTTCGCCGTGTACGACAGCTCGTGCCCGGAGATCCCGGGGATGTGCTTGGCCGCCTCGTACGGGCCCATATTGGTGCCCTTGACGAAGGTGGTGAGCACGTAGCGGCCGAATGGGTCGGCGAGTTTCGGGTCGTGGCCCGAGGGCGGGCCGAAGCGGCGCCACCACTCCACCCAGTACGCGGTGCGGGCCACGATCCCCATCAGAGTGCGTTCCGGCATCCTCGCTTTGACCTCCTGCTCCAACCGCTTCGCCGAGGGCCGCTGTCCCTCCGAGCGGTGGGCCTTGAGGGAGGGGATGCCGGTGGCCGGGTCGATGACCAGGCCCTCGTTGTCCGGATACCCGGCATCCGCCGCCGCGGCGGCGGACCGCAGCTTGTCCTCCAGCTGCCGGCGGAAGGACGCCCCGTCGAAGCCGCCGGTCTCGCCCTCCTCGCACAGCCCGACATCCACCAGGTAGTCGGCGAGCTTGTCCTGGACGTCCTCCCAGGCCAGCAGCTGTGTGGACCAGTCCGCGTACTCCTCCGAGCCCACCACCGCGACGTCTCCCGTGCGCAGTTCCTCGGCGAGGTGGGTGAAGACCATCGCCTCGAAGTACTTGCGCACGAACCGCCTCGGACGCGTCCTGTCGAGCACGGCCTTGCGCCAGTTCTGCGTGGCGAAGGAGATGTCGACCGGCCTGCCATCCTCGCCGAGCGCGCTGATGTACTCACCGCGGGCACCCTCGTTGCGCATCGCGTGCGCGAGCGCGTCCAGACCCGCCCGTCCTCGGACGTCGCGGTGAACTCCAGCTTCTCGGCCAGGTCGAACATCACCGACCGGTCCCGGCCGATCTGCCCGTACAGCAGCACCTCCCAGAAGTTGCCGTGATGCGCGGAGACCTTCTCGATCTGCTCGTACTGCCCGGCGAACCCGCCGAAGCCCTCCACCGCCCTGGTGACCGCCCCCAGGCCCCCGGCCTGCACCAACTGGGCCTGCACCAGGGCGAGCACGGCCGGGGAGATGTCTCCGCCCAGACGGCGGGCGACCTCCTCCGCCGGCGCCGCCTCATCCAGCCCGTCCAGGGCCCTGACCGCCTCGGCGCTCATCGCCGCCGCCCGCTCAAGCGCCTCCTGAGCAGGGCCGTCGGCGTCGAGGTTCTTGAGCACGGTGCGGTAGTTCCCGATCAGCCTCTCGACGATCTCCCGCTCGGCGAGCCGGATCTCCTCCAACTCCTCCTTGGCCTTCTTGATCTTCATGGCGACCCGCTTGCAGAACATCGTCGCCAGGTCGTCCCGCACCCGCATCCGCGCCTTGTGGGCCAGGCAGGCCAGCAGCGCGACCCGCTTGACGGCTGCGTAGTCCCGCAGCTCGGAGGCGTCCGCCGCATCCGCCTCCCCGGCGAAGTCGGTGACCTTCGGCGCGGCCACTCCGTCCACCCACACCGCACTGTCGCCGAGCGCGTCCAGCCACTCCAGGCGCATACACAAGCGCTTGAAGTGCGACCAGGTCGGAGCCTGCGCGGTCTGCTTCAGCCGGTTGAACTGCGTCGTTCCGTCACTGTCGCGCTCTTCCGGCAGACGCAGCAGCCCCGCCCGCTGGACGGCACTCATCCGGTCGTGGATGCCGCGGCAGATCGAGGCGTTCACCTCGGTGCGGACCGTCGAGGTCATCAAGTCGAAAGTAGAGAACGCCGGTAGCTCCAGCCCGGCCGCCACCACCTTCTCCAGCGCGATATTGATCAGGTCGGCGGGCCGATTCTTCGACGCGGCCTCCTTGCGGATCGCCGCCTCAGCGATCTGCCGGGCCTGGGACTGCTGGTACTTCGTCCCCACCCGCTGGCGCACCTCCGCACGCTGACGCTCAGCGGTGCGGCCCGTCTCGTACAACGGGAGCGTGCCCTCCGGCAGCTCGACCGTACGGCGGACGAAGTCGACCACCATCTCCGGATACTCGTCCGGCTTCGGGAACCGCCCCATCCGCTGATACGACTTCAGCGCCAGCAGCAACGCGAGCTGATGGCCGTCAGAGTCCATCCGCTCGGCGGCCCACGCCGCCTCCTCCCGCGTCGGCGCGAAGAACAAGTGCAGCTCATGCGCGGTGATCAGCCGCTTGAACCGCGGGTAAGCGGTCCGCTCGATCGAGGTCAAAGTCCCGCCCCAGGCCCAGATTCAGTCAGTACCATTACCAACGACCTTCAGCCGAATGGGTGACGGCCCCCATCCGACCGGGACCAAGATCAAGTTCTGACGGCTTCTGGGCTTACCTCGGCGCTACCCCCCATCACCCGGACCCGGACGGGCTGCCGCACGTGTGCCGGCGCCGCTCCCGGGGCGTGGTCGAGGACCGGGTCCGCCGCTTCGTCTTCCGCGTTCCGGCCTCACCGCGTGCCTTGGCGGCTTCTCGGGCTTGGTGCAGTGCGACCCGGGCCAGGTCCACTCCACTGGTGTTGCGTGCTTCGGTCATGACCACTGCCTGACGGGAAAGCCAACACGGATGGCAAGCGGGGCGAGCGAGGGAATTGGGTGATTCTTCGCGCAGATGGCGAGGCACATGTCCGGGCGGTCGATGGTCACGAGCCGAAGGTCTCGGATCTCTGTGGCTTTGGCGCCGTGGCGCCCGTGATCGGCGAGCTCAGCCACGGCGCGGACCGGAGCACTGGTGCCAGCGGTCGTCGCGGCGTGCTGGGCAGCCCAGTCCGCGACGAACTGGTCAGCAGGAGTCTGTGCCGTGTGCCGCAGGATGACGGGATGTCCCAGACCTGGACGGCGTCGTGGCAGGTTTCCAGCAGTACGCCGTCGAGGACCTGGTGGTTGGTGTTGGGGCATGACCCAGATACGCCAGAAACCCGGCACGGGATGATCTTGGTTACTGGTCGAGGTTGCTGACGCGGTTCTCGTACTCGCGGCGGGCCGGCTGCAGAAGGAGGACGCCGCGTCCGGCAAGCACTCCGTTCCCGATGTGGCAACGCAGGTCAGCGCGGTGCGCGCATCCGCAGCAGCGCGGCTCTCAAAGAGAGCGGCAGAAGGCGCCGCGCCGTCATCACGTGCCGGGAGGGATCGCGTTACCTCCGCCAAGGAGGCGGACCGGCCTAGCGGAGGCACCGCGGCTACTGCGGGCGCCGCCAGCATCAGGGGCTCAAGCCCTCCGATGCTCGTCAGGCATCCGGAGTTACGCCGGACAGCGTGCCCGCGGACCCTCAGGGTGTCCCAGCTCCGAACGGCATCACGGCCCGCTTCCCGGACAGGGGCATGCTGATGCTTTTCGCCTTTCTCACGGTATTGGTGTTGATCGCGGCCGTCACTCTCCTCCTTTTACCGCGGGACGCCCCGGGCGGGAGCCACCTGCAGGACGCCTCGGGCGAGAGCCGCGGGGAGATGACCGAACGTGCGCTGGCGTGGGCAAGGACGGAGTACGGCGTCGGCTGCGAGGGGTCATGCCGCATCTTCAGCTTGGCCCAGGCTGCCGCCTTCGACGCCGACAGCTGGGGTATCAGCGCAGCAGATGATGTTGACGTCATTGCGGATCCGAAAGAGGCGCGGTTCTCGTACGGGCTGGAGGCACTCAACCAGGGGCCCTGCGTGTGCTGCCCAACGCGACGAAGGCGCTGGACGCGCGGCGGTGCTCCACGGTCAGCACGGAATACACGGGCACGGCACAGGCCGCTGACGGAGCGGCCGTCTGCCTTCTCACTGCGGGCGGTACCCGCGTGATGCTCATGCGTATGGGTAAGCCGCCCGACGGTATCGGGCGGCTCTTCATCGCTTCGGTCGATCCTTCCTGAGGCAGCCGCCGGATCCTCAGCCCTTCGCCTGGCGGGTGCTGGCCTTCGCCCAGCTCGCTCCGGATCTGATTCAAAAACTCCGTGCGCACCAGTCGGCACCTGCGGGAAACCGTCTTGCCGACCGAGCCGAAATAGAAGGAGAAGCTGGGTGGCTATGTACATGAGGAACTCGCGTACATAGCCAATGGCACTGTCACAGTTATGCCGGTAACTGTGTCAGTTTGACCAGGTTGAGGGTAGGAGTAGTCCGGTCGGCATGGGGGACACACCTGCTAGAACCAGGCCAGACGGTGCAGAGCCGGTCGCGTTGCTGAAATCCACCTCGCCCCCTGAGAACGTGGCGTTGTCGAAGTGCACATCGCTCCCGGAGAATCTCGCACCCTCGAACGTGACCTCGCTCCCGGAGAATGTCGCCAAGCCGAAGTCCACCTTGCCGCCCAAGAACTTAGCGAAGCGAAACGCGACGTTGCCTCCGGAGAAGGTTCCCGAGATGAAGTTGACCGTACTACTACCTTCGAACGTCGCCATCGTGAAGTCGACGACGCCGTGAGGGAACGCTGCGTTGATGAGGTCGACCTCGCCACCGAGGAACTTCGCATCGGTGAAGAGAACTCTGCCCCCGGAGAATTCTGCTTTGTTGAATTGGATCTCGCCATCGGAGAACTTTGCGCCGTTGAAATAGACCTCGCCGCCGGAGAACTTCGCGCCGTTGAAATAGACCGCGGCACCAGAGAATCTGGCCCAGGTGAAGTTGAACTTGCCACCGGCGAATGTGGCCGAGCTGAAGTCAACTATGCCGCCGGAGAATGTTGCAGCCGACATGTCTCCTCCATCGAAGACGACTTCCGTGAAGTCGAAATCATGTCCTTGCCACGAGCGAGGGTGCTGGCGAGGCAAGCGGAGACGGTCGGCGATGACTCTGATGATCGTGTGGCGCACTTCGCGATTAGCCAGGTAACCAAGTCGGGCTTCCGCGTCATCGTCAGGTAGATCGGTATCGGCAGTGTAGGGCAGGCGAAGGTAGGCGCACAGGACGTCGATGCACGTCTGGCGCAGGTCGCGGGTGGGGGCGTCGTCGGCGAGGCCGGCCAGGGCGTGCACGCCGCCGAGGCGGACGGCGGCGGATTCGTCGCCGAGCTGAGAGACAGCGGTAGTAAAGCGCTCGGTGTGCAGGCGGGTGGCCTCACGCAGGGCGCCGTCCTCGTCGACACGCTGGCGCCGGTAGGCGACGACCAGAGCGACTAGGGCGCCGGCTCCGGCGACCACTCCGAAGGACAACTTCACCAAGTCGAACAGCGTCTTTGAGTCGATGCGGTGTTCGGGCCTGAGCCCGCGGGCGCCGAGCAGGTCCCATCCGGTGTAGAACACCGCGGCGGCCACTAGCACCGCAGTGGTGAAGCTCAGCACGAGCACGGTGCCGACCGGCCACAGCCGCAGACCGCGCCGTTCCGCCCGGCGCCGCAACGTAGGTACTCCCATACCGGATCAAGACTGTGGCCGCCGCCAGTTGGTTGCGGCCGCCGTGCCGGCCCGACGGGAGCCGGTCGGGTGCCCTCCGTGTGGGCGCCGGATAAGGTCCCCATGTCCGAGAGGGGAACTCAGTCAGGAGGTGTCAGGCTCCAGGCAGAGCCCCGGTCAGGAGATGGTGAATCCCTTATCAGGTGTGATTGCGATCGTGACCATCTGGCGGGGAGGATGGCCGCCCTTCCGCTCCCAAAGCAGTCCATAGGCATCGACATACTGGATTGTCGGGACTGGTTGTTCCTGTGTTTGCGGCTCCAGGGCCTCGACCACGTCCTGCGGCACCGGCCACTCCCAACACTTCCCACCTGCGATGATGTCGCTTAAGGAGGGAGGGGCACGCTGTAGCGGTAGGGGAGGCCACCCCAGGCGCGTTGGTGAACTCGACCCAGTAGTCTCAACTCGGGCACAAGGGGGGAAGTGGCTCACTGGTGGACTTAACGCCTGAGATTGTGTATCACCTGGATGGGAAGTCGGTGGGAATCTCTCCTCCGCCAGGGGCTATAGCATCGGCATCGTCCTCGTCTGCGGGGAAGGTGCGATAGGTGCCCTCGGTGCCGGGAAGGGTGGTGGTCTCGGCGCCCTGCGGGCCATCCCAGTCCAGGTGCAGTCGCCAGCGACAATCTGTTTGCTTTGACTGGAACTTCAAACGGATACGTACGGTGTCTCGCTTGTGGACGGTGTATGAGAAGGCAGACGGTGACAGGCGGGGTTGGGTGTCGTCCAGGTCAACGAGGTAGTGATGTTCGGGGAGGTCACCGCACCCTCCAGGAATCACGAACGATGGCACGGGGGTGACCTTCGTCCGTTCGACGACCTCGATGCGGATCCGCTTGAGCACGACGTCGTCGCTCAAGGAACTGCGCACCACCAGATCAAGCTCCTCGATCAGGCGGTCAGCCCCAATCTTGTGCAAGCCCGCCTCGAACCTGTCCCAGCGCTCGATCATGGCTTGCTCGTTGCCATCAGTCATCTCATCAACCTTCCGTTGTATGTCAGCCACGGAAAGCTGGCTGGGCAGCGCGTAGAGAGGAGGACAACCTAAGGGATCAGCGCGGGCAGTAAGCGGTGCGGGCGGCGCATCGTCACCGATGCCTTGGTCGAGCCGAGTCACGAACTGCGTGGCTAGCGCGGCTCCCAACGCTGTCAGGAACGTTCCCGTTCCCACCAGGACCCGTCGCCGCGAACGCCTGGCTCGTTGCCGAATCCCCGCCGATCGCTGATTTTGCCCGGGCTCTCCTGCTGCAGGAGTTGTCAGGTCATCGTCGCCATCGGCTGGGGTCGTGTCGCCGGCCGATGACGAAGGCGCAGCTGAGTCGATGGCATCGGCCAGGACCTGATCACGGCCGCGGCGCACATAGCCGGGCAGCGCCCGCTGCGCCCTGGCACCGGAGCCGGCTGAGACGGTGGCGGTTCCGGCGGGATGGACCTCCAAGTCGTGAGGATCCCACCGTCCGATCGGCTTGCCGAGCCCCTCATCCCGCACATGCGCCACAGGGCCCGCCGCCGGGATGCGGCTGATCAGTTCGAAGGCGAAGGCGGCCGCGTGCCGGGAGGCCGCCGGCTGCCAGCGCTCGTCGTGCGCCTCGCCCTTGTCGCCGAGCAGGTCCGAGATGCCGCGGATCACCAGCGCGTCCAGCTGCTGGTTGGCATACGCGCCGGCGAGGAAGCCGAAGCCCTCCATGTCCACCGCGAGCGCGTCACCTGCACTGGCGGCAAGCCTGAGCCCGACGTCCGAGCGGTGGTGCGCCACCACCCGGCCGCCCGCCGCGAGGGGTTTGACATGGGCACGGGGGCGTGGCGCGTCGTCGCCCGGGCGGATCCGCCGCTGCCATGCGTCGGCCGCCGCCACCAGCCGGGCCAGCTGCACCAGCCCGTACGCGGACTGATAGGTCTTCTGCCGGGGCAGAAAACCCGACTCGGTGTCCTTGCCGGTCTCGTAGTCGTACACCGCGTCGGCGGCCACCACATCGCCCAGCGCGACGTCCTTGACGCCGCCCGCCACCCCCACGAACAGCACCGCCCGGGGCGCGAAGAGCGCCGCCGCCCGCTCGACCGACACCCCGGCACCCGGATTCCCCGGCCCCGTCATATGGATGGCGACCCCCTCCGCTCCCCGGCCCCCTCGCGGAACACCCCCAGCTCGAACACCGCGCCCCGCTCCGCCTGAACCGGACGCGGATCCTCCAGATGGGCGCGCACCGCCCGGTACTCGACCTCCAGCGCGGTCAGGACCACCACATCGGCCCGCACCGTACCCCCGTTATCACCTGTGCCCACGGATCCCCTAGGACTGCCCTTGCCCATACCTTACGGACGCCGACGAGCACCATGCGGCTCTATTCACGAGAACGAACAGCCAGCAGTTGTTCAACCCCGGGAACGCGCTCTAGTCGAACGGGTCCGTGGCCCGTGCCCGGGTGGACCACGTCTTCTGACGGATGAAGTGCTGCGAGATTCTGCGCGACTGTCGGCAGGGTGGTGACGGCCTGCCCTCGCTCCAGGCCGTCACCCGCATACACAGTCGCGGCCTCACCGCAGGGCCAGCACCTGCTGGCCCTGCTCAGGTGCTGGCCTGCGCTCAGCCTCGTAACAGGCTTTTAGCCGCCGCAGGCAGTGTTGTTGTTCTTGAGAGAGTGCGTTGAGTCATTGAGCTGGTACGAGCGGAGGTCGTGGATGGAGCCGCCGTTACGTCCCACGCAGACGCGGCGGCCGTGGAAATTGTCTTTCTGGTAGACCCGAGCGGTCCTGCCGGAGTTGTTGATCACGGAACTTCCCTGACTGCGGATGTAGTCCGGCAGGTGCTTGACGCTTCCATCGGAGGCGCGCTTGACGTACGGCTGCCCACCGAAGTTGATGCTCGGGTAGATGCACACGAAACCGCTCGGGCACGCGACCCGCGCCTGTGTCCGTCCTTGAGGAGCGGACACAGCGGCATCCGCAGTGGCGGGCACGGCAACTGCCAACGCGGCACCTACGGCCAGTGCCGTCAGAGCCCCGCTCTTCGTGTTGCGCATGTTGTTTCCTTCCCCGTCGATGTTGAGGGCGGCGCGGGCCGTCCCGCGCCGCCCCGGTTTGCACCACAGAGATTGCTGGCCAATCCGCATCCGCGTCTGTGAATTCGGATACATTGCGACACTGCGGGACGCCTCACCCATGGCCTGCTGAGATGCCCGGCAAGATGCGGTAGCTATGGGACGTTCGCCTCCGTGGGGCGTGCCAGAACGGCATGGGGTACGCCGTCTCGGTCGGGCCCGGAGCCCGTGTATCGCCCTCGGCGACAACCTCTCCGAGTGGGTCTCGCCCAGCTGTGCGAGCGTGGCGTGCTCGGCTCACCTGATCGGCCCTCCTGACCGTGGTGCGTGACGACAGGCCGTGGTCCGGCTGCCCACAACCCCGTCGTCGCCTTCCTCGATCTCGACCTCACCGACGAGGAGGCCCACTGCCTGGAGGCCCCTTCACCCCCCGCTACTACTTCCAGGGCATCTCTGATGTACGCGAACTCGAGCGCATCAAGGCCAGCATTCCCGGCTACACCAACGTCTGTCCGGGCGCGCCGGGCATTGCGCTGGCACCGAGTTGCCGGGAAATCAGTTGTTTAATTCACTATTAAATATCACACTATAAGATCCGGTCATTTTCGCTTATTATCGGCCACCTTTTAGGTGCGCCACGTTCGAGCTGGACGCCGGGGGTGCATTGGGCTGTACCGCAGAGGTGAGGCTCGCGGGGCGAGCGGTAGGTGAACTGGTGCGGGGCCCGGCTCGGAGATGCTTCCTGCGTCTTGCCGGGCCCGGCCCAGGTTGCAGTCGGCGACTGGTGGGCTGATGGCTTTGTCTGGTGGCACGCCTGGTTCTGTACTGTAACTATGTGATGACTGTGCGTTTTCGGCCATTGTGGCTGCAGGGGTCCGCGTGAGCATTACGGAGAGCGGCTGAACCTCGGGGCGGTCTCGGATTGCGACTCGCTCACGCGTGCGACCTGGATGGATGCGGCATCCACCTCTTCGGTCGAGCGATGCGGTCGCTTACGAGTGGATTCGAACGATGCGAAAAGCAGTGCGACACTCGCACGCTTTTGGTCGTTATTCAGCGCGATCATCGCTGTGAATCGGAGATGTGGATATATGTTCGTGCAGCGATCGCGAGCACGACAGCGCTGCATCCGGGGGGAATGCGAAAGGTGCTTCCTCCGTCATGCCTGCATGGCTCATGTCATGCGCAGGACACAGGAGCAAAGAATGCACATGCACCGGAAAGCCGTTGGTCTCGTCGCTGGGGCCGTGTTGCTGGGATTCGCCGGCGCGGTCCCGGCCCATGCCGAGGGCAGCCGCACCACGTACTTCACCGGCTGGCACCCCGGCAACGAGTCCTCCCGCTGGAGTGACAACAACACCGACGGTGTCAGCACCTCGGTGACCCTCAGCGGCTGCCACACCGACGGGGCCAACGGCTTCCAGAAGGCCAACCTGAAGCTGTGGAAGAACCGCGACCTGCTGCCCGACGACGACAAGGGCACCCGCAGCAACAGCTGCGGCAAGTCCGCCTGGGGGGACCAGTCGTCTGGTAAGTACTACTTCGAGCTCTTCAGCTTCACCACGGGCGGCACCATGAGCGCCAACAAGGTGGTCATCGCCTACTAGAACCCGAAGACAGTACGGCACGTCTTCACAGGTGCCCGGGCGCAGGCGGGCTCTGCCTGCGCCCGGGCACCTCCCGCTCCGCTCCTCACTACAGCCTCCTCGGGGTCACCCCTGGCGGCGGATTGTGCGGCTCATGGCCTTGGAATTCCGCGGTGTCTCCTTCCGGTACAACCGGAAGACGACCGTTCTCGACAGCTTCGACCTTCGCGTCAGCAGCACGGCAACGGTGCTGCTCGGCCCGAACGGGGCGGGGAAGTCCACGCTGATGGCGCTGGCCGCCTCCCAGCTCAAGCCCCTGGACGGCACTGTCACCTGGAAGGGCCGCAGCCCCGCGGCCCGCAAGGACGTGACGGCGTACCGGAAGGCCGTGGCCTGGCTGCCGCAGCACATCACGCCCGTACCAGGCCTGACCGTACGGGAGCAAGTCGCGTATGCCGGCTGGCTCAAAGGCATGAACCGCACTGACGCCTGGAAGGCATCGGCCACCACGCTCGGCCGTGTCGGCCTGGACAAGCTCGCCGACCGCCGCAGCCACCAGGTCTCCGGCGGCCAACTGCGCCGGATGGGCATCGCCGGAGCCCTCACCCACCACAGCGAGCTCATCCTCATGGACGAACCGACCGCCGGCCTGGACCCCACCCAGCGCAAGGTCTTCCGGTCCTTACTCGAACAGCTCGCCGACGACGTGCACATCGTCGTCTCCACCCACCAGACCGAAGACCTCGCCGACCTCTACCAGCACGTGGTCGTCCTGGACCGGGGAACGGTGCGCTTCCACGGCACCACCACCGAATTCCACGCCATGGCCGACAACGCCGGCAACGCCCAAGGCCCTCGCGAGCGCGCGGAAGCCGCCTACACCCAGCTCGTAGGCGAGGAGATCTGACCCGTGCTGCTCCGTACCCTCGTCCGCGTCTCGTCCGGCACCCGCCTTCTGCCGTTTCTGGCCGGCTTCATCGTCATAGCCCTCGGGGACAACTTGTCCGAGTGGGTCACACCCCACTACTGGCTCTCCGCCACCGGCACCGCGAGCCTGGCCCTGTCCTTCGTGGGCCCCGCGTGTGCCGGAGCCGGTGCCTGGGAGGGAAGCCGACTCAGGCGCGCACGCATCTCCGACCAGAACGCGGTCCGCTCGCCACTTGCCATCGCCTTCCCCCTCTTGCTGCCGGTGTTCGTGATGGGCGTGGTCGGCATGACGGCGGCCCTGTTCGTATCCGCGGCCGCCGCCGACGTCGGCTTCGGCATGCCGAATCCCGGCATCCTCGCGGTCGAAGCGGTGCTGCTCGCGGCCAACACCCTGGTCGGTTTCGTTCTGGGCCGTCTGTGGGCTCCGATCGTCGCGGTGCCGGTCACGCTGATCGCGAGCTTCGTCGCCAACGCCTACCCGGTCTCCTGGAGCATCGTGTGGATCCGCCACCTCGTAGGCGGAGGACTACAGGACTGCTGTGTGCTCGACCAGAGCCTGGACGTATGGGCGCTGGTGAGCGCGGGAGCATTCGGTACGGGCGTCTGCCTGTCCGCCGCCGTACTGATCCAGTACCGAAAGTCCGCTCCCGCCGTCGTCGCCGCGGCCGCGCTGCTCGCCGGAGGGCTCGCGGGCGGTGCCGCCTCCGCCCACGGCATGGGTGCCGACCCGGTGACCTCCCGCCCGACCAGCGACCTGGTGTGCGACCACGGGCAGCCCCGCATTTGCCTGTGGCCCGAGATGGACCAGCGAGCCGACATGGTCCGCACCGAGTCACGCAAGGCCGTCGCAAGGCTCCGCCAGGCCGGCGTCGCGGTGCCCGCAACCCTGACCATGGCCGACCGACCCGGCCCCGACGAGACCAAGCTCGCCATCGGGCCCGGCATCAGTGCCCTCGGTGTGCCCACAGGCGTGGCGGCAGGGCTCCTTCCACAATCCCCTGCCTGCGCGGACAACGGGGAACCTTACCCGGCCGCTGACGCCTACGGCCCCGTCGGAGCGTGGCTCTCCCTGACCGCCGGCGCCTCGCCCCGGACCCTCACGAACCGGGTCGCACCGCCGGAACTGGCCCTGGCCCAACACGTCCTCAAACAGTCCCGACAGGTCCAGCTCGACTGGTACGAGCGCAACACCCGCGCCATGCGATCCTGCAACACAACCCCCCAACTGGACATCAACGGGAGCCACGGATGAACTGGTGGCTGAAAGCCCGCGCCGTTCCCGCACTGGGCGTGTCCGTCGCCGCCACCAATGCGGTGGGACTCCTCATGGGCAACGCCGAACTCCCCGTGCCCGTGCTGACCGGCCAGTCCGGACACTTCCTCGTCGGCCACCTCATCACCCTGCTGCCGGCGGTGATGCTGCTCCACGGCATGGGACGCGGCGACCTGCGCACCGAAGGCGTCGCCTGCCGCCCCGTTCGCAGGTGGGACGCCGCACTCGGCTCGGCGGTCGCCGCCACCGGGGCGGGGGTGGCAGCCCTCTGCTACGCCCTGGGGGCCGACAGCATCGCTCTGGTGCTGGGGCGCAACATCGCCGGATACGTCGGCCTGGCGCTGCTGCTGTTTCCCTTCCTCGGCCACCGCATCGCGGCTGTCACCGTCGCCATCGTGCCCCTGCTGTGCGCGGCGGCCGGCTGGAGAAGCGGCGGCCGCCCCGAGCCATGGGCCTGGATCCTGTACCCCGCGAACTCCCTGGTCGCCCCGCTCATCACGGCAGCCATCGTCCTGGTGGGCATTCTCGCCTGCCTCACCCGACAGGACCCGTTGCGGTCCGCTCACTGAGGAAGCCATCGGTATGGAACAACCCGGCTACTTGGGATCGCTGGCAGTGGTGCGGCCGGGTCAGGTGACGGGTGCGGTGGGTTCACCGCGCAGCAGGTCGGGGCGGGCATCGGCGATCGCGAAGGCCCGCCGGAGCCCTTCCACCAGTGCCGGGTCGATGTTGTAGAGCCGGGCCCGCTCGTCCCGTTGGAGCAGCCGGGCAGAGCCGGCCGGGCCGACGCGGCGCTGTACCGCCGGGATGCTGGTGAGGGTCCCGCCGATCTTCGCCTTCGTGATCGGGGTGGTCGGATGGTCGGCGAAGTACTGCTGCACTTCGTCGAACGAGGCGGTGCCGCCCAGGTCGGTGATCCGTCGCAGCGCCGCGCGGGCCCCGGGTATCAGGGAGGCGATCACCCGGAAGAGCGCCTGCTCACTCCAGCCGTCCCCGATGTCATCGTCGCCCAGGTCCTGCGGGCCGGGACGTGGGTCGACCGGTGGTGGTTCCGGCCAGTCGCCAGGGGTGACGGGACGCAGTCCGTAGGCGGCCTGCACCGCCGCAATCGCCTGCTCGTAAGTGTCCGTCTCGGTGTCGATCGTCAGCCGCACGACGCCCCCTTCGTGATCGCCGCCAGGCATTCTTCCTCAGGACGGTGATGTGCCTGCTGCCGAAGGCTGGGCGCGCCGGGAGCACACCACCGCGTGGACCAGACCGAGGTCGGGGGACGAGGCGGGGCGACCTCACATCGACAGCGCCCGCTCATATCGGTCGCAGACGCTTCGTCGGGATCCACTCCCCGGGCGGGTGGTACAGAGTAGGTTCATCGCTCCGGGCTCGGATTGGGAGGGGACAGGGTGGGATCGCTGCGTTTTCCTGATCTGCAGGATCTTGGGCCGTTGAGCGAGGTGGAGTGGGAGACGCTGCGTTCATTGAACCGAGCGTGTGTGGATCTGGAGCAGGAGTGGGAGGCGGCTCGCGTCCAGGCCAGCCGTGCCATGACCCGGTTGGAGGTGGCCGAGGGCTACACGGAGGACGGCGGGTTTCGCTACCACGTTGCGGCCGTGGACGAGGTGAGCGAGCCTGCTGCCCAGTACGAGCGGCAGATCAGCGAGATCACCTGGTGGTACGCAAGCGCGAGTGCGCTGCTCGGTATCACGGTCCTGGACCGGCTCGTTTCCGGCCGACCCCCGCTGAACCGGAGCGTGGTGAAGCAGCTCGCATCCACCGAGCCCACCCTCGGCCAGCTGCAGGAGGCGTTCTCCATCCCGTCGAGCCGGCTGCGTGCGGCCCGCGGTGCCAAGGAGCAGCAGTTCGGCGAGGAGCAGCGCGAACTGCTGCTGGCGGGCTTGAAGGGGGCCTACTACAACGTCACGCACCAGGAAGTCGACGGTCGACGCAGAAGCAGGGAGGAAGCCGACGGGTGCCGGCTGACCGTGGTCTCCGAAGAGGGCATGGACCCGTTCTGGGACCACCTGTTGGAGCCCGTCCTGCATCTGGCCGAGTCGTTGCCGTACGAGATCTCCTGCTCGCTTCCGTACCTGGGTGCCTACCGGCACGTTGTCCCTCGGGAGTCCGACGCGCCGGTGGGCCGTCGGCCGGGCGCAGGAAGAGAGGTCACCGGACTACCAACCGTCCTGGACTGCTCCACATCCGGCACGGCGCTGCGTCAGGGCCCCGACACTGGCGACGGACCGGCTTGGCTCCTCCATCTGTGCCCCGCGCACACCGAGGCGCTTGCCTCGTGGCCCGGTGCATGCACGGACACCCCTGAGCTCGCACTGGATTGCGGAACGGTCATCGAATACCGCACCACCGAACAACTTCTGCAATCCCACGCCGGCCTGTGGCTCACCAGATTGACGGGCCTACGGCCCGGAATCCCCGAGAGAACCTGGGCTGATCTTCTTGAGCAGGCGCACCAGCAGCAGGCCACCGTCGCCCTCATGAGACCCATCTGACCCCCTGTCACCCCTCCCCGCATCTCGGGGGAACCTCAACCGCGATGAGGGCTGCGGACTCATCAGCGGAGACAGCCGACACGTCAACAATGCCGAGTGGACACCGGTCGGCGAAGCACAAGATGCTGGATATCGACCCTGCGCACGCTGTGGTGGTTGACGGCTGTCCTCTCTCAGCCCGCTCAGGAATAGCGGCTGTGGCGGGCCCTTGAGCCGGTTGTCCTCCCGGAGCCGTGTGGCCCTGACACGGCAGTACCGGGATCTCCCGCTGTCTGGCAATGGGACGGGGCTCTATGGTGGCGACGGCGCCCAGGCGGCTCTGTCCTCCCTGCGGTGACTGGATAGGGACGCAGACGGCCCTGGAGATCAATCGAACCGTGGTTGGCGCTGAGATTGATCAAGGTCCGAATGTAGCCGTCGGGAGGCGCTGACGCAGTTCTCGTACTCGCGGCGTACTTTGTGCTGTGCCGGGATGGCTGGGGTGCCCTGGGCGCCGGAACTGCAGGTCGGCTGAGGTCCCGTCGGCGGCAGGCGGCCAGCCGGTGTCTTCCGGATCGGGGGCTCCCCGCTGCCAGGCGGAGGCCCCCGAACCGCGGCCGCGTGCCAAACGCGACCCTCATCCTTTTCCCCGGACTGTTGGAGTCAGCAGCAATACAGGGGGTGTGGTGCAAGGTGCTCGCGAACCGAGTTCGCGCATTCACCCGCCACTTACTAGATGTGAGTGTAGATACGGCGCACCAGAAGAGCGGGTCTTGAAGCTGGACAGATGATGAGCCAACCCGCGACGGCGTGGTGAACCCCGAGGTCAAGCGTGTGCGGCCTTCAGCGCTCCAACTTAGACGGAATATGAGCCAATCCGTAAGTCGTCCGTTTCCGAGGCGATTTGCTGGAAGGCTAGGGGATTGGAGGACCGACGTCACGCCTGGGCCGAATGCCAATCGGCTCGTGACCGGCCTCCGCCACGGACTCGTGACCGCGGATTTCGGGGGCCAGCCAAGCTCCCGCGTGGTCCCCCGGGTTCGAGGAGTCAGCAGCAAGAGGACAGGGAGCGGGGCGGTGGCCGCGGTGGCGCCGCCCCCTTGGTGCAGAGGACTTTTCCATGAACGGTAATCACGAGGCATCCGCCTCGTCGTCGGCCGCGTACGGCTTCGACATGGCGCGAGCCCTGGTAGTGCTGGGCTTCATCGCCGCCACGGTCATCCTGCGGATCGTCGCGCACATGAGTGTCAGGGACATCGTGGTGCTGCTGTCGGCCAGCGGCGCTATCGCCGTCGCTGTGCTGGTCTCGGCGAGCGTGAGGCTGCGGAGCCGTCGTCTGGTGCACCGCTTCCTTCAGGCGGCGCTGAACAACGGTGCGGGCAGCTGAGGGGCGGCATGGGACGTCCCGAGACTCCCGTCGACGACACCGTGCCGGAGCTGGCCGCGTTCGCGCACTGGCTGCGGGCGCTACGGTGTGCGGCGGATCTGACGTATGCCGAGCTTGCCGAGCTGGTGCCATACTCAGCCGCGCAGTTGAAGCGGGCGGCCAGCGGCAAGTACCTGCCGCCGTTCCCGCTGGCGTTCGCCTATGCGTCGGCTTGCCACGACCTGACGAAGGGCAGCGATCTGAGGCGGATCGCTGCCCTCCACATCCAGGCGGAGCGTGCGGTGGCCGAGCACAAGCTCCGCGAGCGCCGCTCGACCGTCCAGGCGAAACCGCACTTGGCCCGCAACCGGGCGGATCTCTGTGGAGCAATGCGTGATCAGTGGGCGTATGCCGGGCGGCCGCCGTTCCGCTGGATCGAGCGGGACACGAAGAACTGGGTGTCGCACAGCACTGCGCACATGATCGTCACCGCGCGGACCATTCCGCGCGACCTCCGGCAGTACGTGGCCTTCCTGGAGGCGTGCGGGGTCTTCGGTCTGAGCCTGACGCCCTGGCTCAGGGCGTGGATCAGAGTCTGCGGCTTTCCGAAGACCGACGAGGAATTCGCCCGCACCACCGAGTGGATGAACCCTGTGCTCAATGAGCTGTACCGGAAGGTGCTGCGTGATGAGTACTGTGCGCTGCTGAGGCGCTCGCGGGAGGGCGGGATCCCGGAGGTGCGCGAGCTGGAGGCGCAAGCGAAAGACGCGATGCACGAGCTGATCGCCAAGGCGACTCTACCGGTACGACCGATGGCGTCCGTGCACGGGACTCGCCGGGTGCACCGGACCATCAGTCCTGCGGCGGTCGGTATCCGTTCCAGCCTGCCGACGGCTCCGTAAGAACGGCGCGGCCCCCTGTATCCGAAACACCGGGGGCCGCACCGCCCGCAATCTGTCGGAACTCGCCGCGTCACGTACGGATTACCTCAAGTCGGCAACTCACTGCGAGATGCGTTCCCCTGCTTGGGTCCCTACCCTGGGATTATGCCCGGCGAGCAGGAGCTGTGGAGATCATTTACAGAAGGTCGCCCACTGGTTTATAGCAGGCTTCCCCACGCCCTTCTCGAGGAGGTCCAATCCATGCCAGAGTTCGCTGTCCCAGCTGAATTGATACGGGAGCGTCTCTTGGTGGCGACGCCGTTCACCCGGCCTGTTGAGATACAAGGAGCCGTGGTACATGGTGAGCTGAATCTGGAGGATGTGAATTCGCCTGCATCACTGCACCTGAAGGGATGCTACTTCTTGCACCCGGTGATTATGCGCAACGCCCGTCTCGCCCGGGTAGCCCTGGATGGAAGCCGGTTGGAATCCCTCGATGCGCGCGGACTCCACGTAACCCAGGACGTGTCCCTCGGCAGGTTCGAGGTGCACAAAGGACGCAAGCCGCAGGCATTCACTGTCACCAATGGAGTGTTGCTTGACGGTGCAAGAATTAAAGGAGACCTGATATGCACCGGGGCGCACCTAGAATCCAACGAAGGGCCAGCGTTCTCCGGGGAGGGGATCCGCGTCCGAAACCTCCTTCTTGACGAAATGACAGTCGAGACGAAGGGAAGTAAAGAGGTACAGAGCAGGGATAAGGAGAGCGCCGAGAAGGGAGCGATCCAACTTTCGGGTGCGTATGTCACTGGAGGGTTGGTGGACTGCCGAATGAGCACGGTGAAGAACAGTGTGGGTCACGGCTTTCAGGGGAACGGGCTCAGAGTCCGCGGCAGCATGTTCTTCGGAGGCATCGAGGTCACCTCAAGGGACACCGCGATCAAACTGCTGGGGGCCGAAGTCGGGATCGCGCTCGTGTTCGGCCGGATCAGCATGGAGCGCAGGGACCGCCAGGAAGACACCCACCTGACGTCCACAAGTGACTCAGCGGTCCGTGCTGATCACCTGCACGTCGGCGAGCGGACCACGTTGGTCGGTGGAACGTATCGAGGGAGCCGGAAGCAAGAGGGGGTGCTCGGCTTCCTCGGCGCCGAACTCGGGATTTCCCTCGACCTCAGGGAAATCCACATGGTAAATGAAGATGGTCGCATCATCTTGAATCTTGAAGATTCTCGCGTCGCTCGCCTTATACTTCCAGCTGACGCGATATGCAACAATCTGCGCGGGAAGTGTGACACTGACACCGCAAAGAAGATCAAGCTTGACGGTGCCGAGTTCAGCAGGACCCGTAAAATCAGAGGCACCAATGCCAGTCAACGGGACGACTGGAAACACCTTCTGCGCTGGCATCATGACCCAGATTATTGCGCCCACCCGTACGAGCGGCTCGCTCTTTCCTATCGCGATTCCGGAAGGGATAAAGATGCACGCAATGTGCTGATCGCGCAGCAGAATCATCTCGCCAAGACCGAAGATGCGGGAAACTGTGTAAGCAAGGCTGGGCTTCATATCCTGCGCGCACTGAATGGGTACGGTTACCGGGTAAGTCTTCTTTTCCTCGTGTGGGTACCGGTCTTGCTGACCGTCACTTTCTCCGCAGGCGTGTTCGCACACTGGTTTGATGCAACGAATGGGTGCAACTGCAACTTGGTCAATCAGTTCGCCATCGGCCTGAATAAAGTGTTCTACGTATTCGGTGCCGCCAGTGGTACAGAGCAGTGCACGCTGGACATGAGGACTGGTGCAGGTCAGGGAGTCTATGCCTTTTTCTGGCTCTTGCGGTTCGCCTCGTGGGTCATCTTTACGTTCCTCTTGGGCGCCTTCTTGAACCTGATCCGGAAGCTGCACTGAGGTGCTTCCAGCCTGTGGCTGGCGCGCCCGAGGAACGACTGATCGCGCCCTCTGCCCTACTAGCGATGGCCGAACGTCGTATGTGAATCGGCAAACCTGAATTTCTAACGGAGTGTGCGCATCCGATTACGTGCGCGCCCCCTCGAAGCGCCGCGCGCCCCCTCGAAGCGCCGCGCGCCCCCGAGTGGCGGGCGCAGCGAGCAGCTGCCGGACGCACGACTGCCGCACCGCCAGCGCATCGTTACCGCGACGAGCCCCAGCGCCAAGCCCATCGGCGCCGACGGACAGTCGGCGGCTCCAGGACGGGGCGCAACGCCTCATGGAACGCCGCCAGCGCCCGGGCCGCCCGGTCCTCGTCGGCGTAGTGTTCGGCGACCGCCGTGAACACCTCCCCCACTGCCGCCTTCAGCTCCGGCTCCTGGCGCCTGAGCAACGGCGCGGCCGCTGCCCCGAGTCGGCTGAGCGGCGCCGCCAGCCTGGCCGCCGACGCTGCGCTCTCCCGGTCCCACTGGCCAATCACCCTGGCCGCGTCGCCGTAACCGGTGAGGACGGCCGGGAATCCCCGCTGCCCGGACCGGACGTACCCCGCGCCTCCTCGGATCGCCGCCCTCAGGGCGACCGTCGCTCTCGCCCGCCATCCGCCCCACACGTGGTCATGGGCATCGCCTGCCACTCTCACCGCCAGCACCGCCGCGATCAGTTCGTCCGCCTGGGCTTCCAGCACCGCCCGGTCCGCGGCCGCTTCCTTGCGGGCCTCCGTCCGACGGGTTCGTCTGTCGCTCTCCCATGCCCCGAGGAACAGGAGAGCCACGGCACCGGCGGCGCTGGCTGCCGTGTTGATCAGATCCGTGTCCATGTCCCCCGGGACATCGCGGCGGGCATCAGGGTTCCGCCCGCGCGTCTCGTGCACTCGTGCGAGATCTCGCCAAGGTCAACCGCATATCCGAACCGCGACCGGTTCTTCGACGAGGGTGTTGGGCTCATCGACAGTCCATGGACGACGTCATTAACCGTGGAGTTCACTGCTGGTTGCCGAGCTGGTGGAGCTCATCAAGATGGTCGTCACGAGGGCCAGACCTTCAGTATGAGTTCCCTGCGGGACCCACCCGTGTGTTCTATCCCACGGGGCAGCAGGTCGAAGCGGATCAATTCGCACCTGTCCGGAGGTGGGGGAAGAAACGCTTCTCTGTTGGAAATTCAGGCCGTTTCATATGGCTGACCTGCAAGGACGCCTTTCCGGGGTGGCAGCGGACCACGAAGGGAGCAGACGATAGCGGGTCACTGCCACATCGTTCCCCCCGGTCGCCGTCTGGGGCCAAGGGCCGGGGTATCGGACGGAACGGCTGTGTCGGTCATGTCGGTACCGTTAGTGAAGCAGGCCGAAGTCTGGTTACGACAAAGGGAAGTTGCAGGCCCATGCTTGGCGGCTGACCTAAAACTTCCCTGTCGTGCCAGAGGCTGCGCCGTCCCACCCACCTCGCAGAAGGAAGGACTTCACGCACCGTGGCTTCTCTCGACGGTACCCCAGATCCGGGGTACCCCAGCCGTGTGGCCCCCTGGATCCCGGCCGTTGTCGCTCTCGTGACCATCACCGTGGTCGTCGTCCTCGGCCTGTCTGGGCACGAAGGGCTAGCGGCAGTCGTAGCTGGTGTCGGAGCCACCGCAGGCGGTGTTCAGGTGACCGTACACATCCGTCGGTGATCAAAGTCGCGTCCCAGAGGCGCCCGGGGACGGCATCTGATCAAGTTGTTCACCGGGGGGAAGATCCGTTACATGCGGGATGCATCCGCAGCCTCAGGTGAGGTCTTGTGGGCGTCGCGCGGCATCACTGATCGGTGGCAGCGCGCTTCTTGGGAACGCGCACGAAGCGTCGTTTCGGGCTGAGGGGCGCGGTCTCGTTCAGCCTGTCGAGCTTGAGGTAGTGGACGTTGCGCATGTGGACGACGTCGAAGTCCATGGGGTTGATGGCGCGGCGCTTGGTCATCACGAGCCCGGCATCCGCGAATTCCCGCAGGCCCTTGCCGCGGGTGTCCTCACTCAGGTCGTACCTGTTCTGCGCTTCCTTCGGGCTGAACCACAGGGCAGTGTGGCGTTCGGCGAGGCTCCAAGCGCCCGAGGAGAGGGGGCTTAACCATGCCCACTGAATGGGATTACCGCGAACACCCCGTTAGTCGCTCGCTCTCAAACGAAATGGCGCGAGACTCCGCCGAATCGCCCACCCAGCCGCTCCGGAGGCCGGGCTCAATTTCTGAGAATTCATCGGTAATTCCGCGATGCCACTCCTCCCCCTGTGCGTCCATAAAAACAATCCCCCGGGCGTTTATTTTGCGACTCGGGTCCAGGCTGCTGTCGTTCAAATCTACGCCCCGCCTGAATTTGGTCAAGTCGATCAACGCCCGGGTGCATGGCGGAATCGATTTCCCTATCCCTATTGACGTTGGAGATCCATTCCAGCTCTCTCTGTCCCGGGCGGGGTCCGAATCTATGAGGAAATAGAGTCCCCACCTTTCGATGGGGTAAACAGAATAGTTGGCAACCGCCACCACGCCGTCAAAGGGGCTTCCATCGTCCTCTAACCACACGGACACCTGCGACGCTTGCTCACGCGCCCGCAACTCGTCTTCCTGCCTCGCATCCGCTCGCTGCTCGTTCAAGGCTTCGACTGCCGCCCAGGTCGCAACCCCGCTCACCAGGAGACCGATAGCGGCTGCGATAGCCGAGATGAAAGTGCCCCAAGAGTTCAACCAGTCGCCGCGGGCGCGGCGAGATGAGCCACCCCGACCCGCGGGCGGACGCTGATGAACTCTCTGTGGCGCCGGCCGCCGCCGCGCCATCCGGGCCCTCCTCAGCCGTACCTGCATCGAACCGCCCCTCTCGCGCTCTGCCTCCGCTGGTCTGACGACGGGGCGAAGAACAGTAGTCCACGCCCCACTGCCCCGTCAGGCGTTCACCGGGGCTCGATGGACTCCTGACCGGCGTAGATCTCCAGGACGCGGGCCGTGATGGCGTCGCAAGCGGCCACATACGAATCTGCGAGCTGCTTTGCACGGATCACGTCGCGTGCTTGTTTCGTACGCAGGCGGCAAATAACGAGCTCGACCGCGGCGACGAGTACGACGTCATCAAGCGCGAAGATGTCCTCGCCCTCGTCGACAACTGCGACAGCGGCACCCCTCTGACGACCAGTGGGACATTCTGACCCAGGCACTCAGCGACGCTCCCATCGACGGCCCCCGCGACCGCGCCCCCACAGGTCGCCTCCCGTCGGGCCGCACAGCATCCTCGGCGCCGTCGTCACGCCGGTCCAGCTCGTGGTGGGCGACTGGATCGCCCGCTTCGTGGCCGACTACCAGCCGGTCAAGCTCGCTGCCATGGAGGCCGGTCATGTGCCGCTCACCGTGGGCGGTTCGCGGGCGACCATGGCCTCATGGGCGGTCTGGAGATCCCATACGGTCTGTCCCTGCTCGTCGGCTTCAGCCCCAGCACGGTCATCGAGGGGCTGAACCAGGCGCCTCCCGCGCGGCGGCCCCCGGTCACCGGCACCCATCTGGCGTTCGACCTGATGGTGCTCGGCGGGCTGTTCCTGATCGGGCTCGAGGTCTGGCTGAGGCCGCCGCCTATCAGGGCGGGCCGCGGCGCCTGGCCGACGAGCTGGAGCCTGTCTGGGACTGGTGGCTGGCCGCAGGGGAGCCGACCCTGTACGACTTCGGCATGACCGTGGAACCCGAGCGCCAGTACGTATGGTGCCGAGATGCGGCAACGGGCCCGCGCTGGCCGCTTCAGGGCCACGCCCGGGCTGCGGTGTAGAGGTCGTTCACCCGGCACCGCACCATGCGGTGAACGTCCTGTCCGCTGGTCTCTGAGCCGCTGTCTTGTGCTGCCCGGCATCGAAGCGCCGCTGCCGGGCGACGTCATCGCTGTCTGGCTCCAGCACCTCCGGTGAGCCCACCCTGGACACAGTCCACAAGGATCGAAAAGTTGAGGGGGATTCGTTGCTGTTCAGGCACTCTGAGAAGCCCGGTGGCCAGCACGTGCGTCTCCTGCGGGAAACGGTGGCCACCCGGCCTTCCGCATTCCGCGGCGGGGATCTGCGTGAGGGGTGGGTGCTGTACCGGTGGGACACGGAGGCCGGAAGGGTCGTGCTGGCCTATCCGGTCCGCGAGGGCCTCGGCATGGTGATGCCGAGCGCGTCCCTGCTGGACGAACTCGCTGCCGATGCGGCCGCGCTGGCCGTGGTCGAGGCCGACTACAACGTCCCCCACGGGCCGAGCCTGGAGGCGGTCGATGCCGCAGCACCGGACATGCCCTACGGGACGACGTGGAAGCTGCTGGAGCGCGTGCTGGGCCATCCCGCACTGGCTTTGTTCACGAGTCGTGGTTCTGGCTCAGCTTCCGGATGCTGTTGGTGATCTTCGCTCGTTGGGGTGAAGCTGTGCGGTCTTCCGTTCTCGCTTGGTTGTGGGTGTGCTGCTCTTGTCTGAGCGGGGCGGATCGAGCGGTCGGAGGGCCGCGATGGCGATGGGCTCGGGTGCGGGGCGGGTGGTTCCGCCGTTGACGGTGCGGATGGCTCGGGCGAGCAACCCGCGAGGCACGGCCGCGATGTGGGTGCGGGACCGGCTGGATGAACTGTTCGTCGATGAGGACTTCGCGGACTGGTATCCGGCTGACGGGAGAAAGGGGCTGTCACCAGCCCGGCTCGCGTTGGTGTCCGTGCTGCAGTACGCCGAGAACTTGACCGACCGGCACGCCGCTGAGGCCGTGCGGTGCCGTCTCGATTGGAAGTACTGCCTGGGCCTGGAGCTGGATGATCCGGGGTTCGACTTCTCAGTACTCAGCGAATTCAGGGACCGGATGGCCCAGGGCGACCGGGCCGACCGGCTGCTGGCTGCGATGGTCGACCATCTTGTGGCGGCCGGGCTGGTCAAACGCCGCGGCCGGGTGCGGACGGACTCCACCCATGTGCTCGCTGCGGTCCGTCGCCTGAACAGGGGAGAACTGGTCGCCGAGACCTTACGGACCGCGCTGGAGGAGCTCTCGGAGCACGGTGAGGAATGGCTGGCCCGGCTCGTCACCCGGGACTGGGCAGACCGCTATGGCCGGCCAGTGCGTTATGACCGGCTGCCTCGCGGCGGGGACGCGCTGATCGACTACGTCCTGAAGGTCGGCGAGGACGGCATGCACATTCTGCGGGCCGTCTACCAGGACGAGGCGCCGCCCGGACTGCGGGAGCTGCCCGCCGTGCAGGTATTGCGGCAGGTCTGGGTTCAGCAGTACTGGTACGACGGCGATGGCCAACTGCGCTGGCGCGGACCGAAATCCACGCGCGACCGGGCCAGCCGACGGGCAACCGACCAGAGGAACACCGGCAAGACCAAGGCAGACGGTCGGCCTGATCCCACCTCGGCACGAGTGCCATGGTCCAGTATGGAGATCGTTACCCCGCATGATCCCGAGGCCCGTTACAGCCAGAAGGTCACAGCAGCCGGACAGCGCGACTGGATCGGCTACCGCGACCACCAGAGTGAAACCTGTGACCGCCCCGGCCCGAACGTGATCGTGCAGGTCGTAACCCGGCCGGCACCGGAACAGGACATCGATGCTCTCGACCGCATCCACCAGGGCCTGACCGAGCAGGGCTTCCAGCCGGCAGAGCACGTCCTCGACGGTGGCTACGTCACTCCGGACAGCATCCACCGCACCGAACAGCAGTGGGGCATCGGACTGCTCGGTCCGGTCCGCGACGATCCCCGTGCCTGTCAACGGCCGGGTTTTGCCAAAGAGGACTTCCGCATCGACTGGCAGGCCCGCACCCTGACCTGTCCGCGCGGTGTGACCAGCCCGCCGTGGAAGTCCACTCTTGGCGATGGACACCCCCGGCTGTCGGTTCTCTTCCCCCGCAAAGCCTGTAGAGAGTGCCAGGACAGGCTTCAGTGCACCGGCAACGTCGACGGCAAAGGACGCCACATCTTCCTTCTGCCAGAGCCCCAGCAGAAGATCCAGACGAAGGTCCGGAAGGAACAGAAGACCGATCAGTGGCGTCGGCGCTTTGCCATCCGCGCGGGCTGCGAGGCCACTGTCTCCGAGACCGTCCACGCTCATGGACTCCGCCGCTGCCGCTACCGAGGCTTGGCCAAAGCTCACGTCCAGCACGTGCTGACGGCCGCCGGAGCCAACATCATCCGCCTCAGCGAGTGCTTCCCACCCGGCACGGCCCCACCCCGCGAGCCTCGACCGACGAGCCACTTCCAGCGACTCTGCCAAAGACTCACGACCTAGAGATCACCAACAGCATCGCTTCCGTGCTCGATGACGCTTCGTGGCCTGTAGTCGTCGGCGGAGCGACCGCCCTGCTGTAAGCGCGGCATGATGCGATGATGAGGAGTCAGCCTGTACTCGTTTTTGACGGAGACTGCGGCTTTTGCTCTACCTCGGTGAGGTTCGCTGAGCGACGCCTACAGCCTCGTTGCGAGACCATTCCTTGGCAGTTCGCGGACTTGGAAGCTCTTGGTGTCACCTCAACGCGAGCCGAGCATGAAGTCCTGTGGGTGACTCGAAGGGGCGTTGTGTATGGAGGCGCCCAGGCTGTTGCCAAGGCATTGTTGAGCGCAGGCGGAGGCTGGGCGCTGGCAGGTGCATTGCTCATGTTGCCTCCCATGCGATGGGCTGCCCACGGTATGTACCGACTCGTCGCAAACAATCGTCACCGCATGCCAGGAGGCACCGCGGCATGTGCTTTGCCCGAGCGGCGAGCGGTTGGCCTGTAGCCGAACTTCCCAGCACCGTCAGGACAGCAGGACGCGTTTGCGGATTCTCTGAACTAGTGATCTTGGTCTGCTGAGGTGTCCTGTCGCCGTGGGGACGGGATCCCGAGGTCGACGGTTTGAGGCGATCGGCGGTCGATCTGGGCGAGCTTGTCGTTGGCGCCGGCGAGGCTGATCTGGAGCCCTTCGACCTCACCCAGCCAGCCTTCGCGTTCCGCCTCGTCGATGCGGGCGAGAAGGTTGTCGCGGATCTCGACGATGCGAGCACGCTGGGCCGGGTCGGGCCAGTGCATCGAACACCGCAGACAGGCGTGCTCATGGATGCAGGGCGTCGAGTAGGCGCGGCCGCATAGCCCGGTGGAGACCTTGCGCCGCTCGAAGTGGCCCAGGAACTCCTCCCATTCGTCGTCGGTGGGCGCCCGATATTCCTCGGAGGGCCGCTGGCTGCGGCGCCGGGCCAGGAACGCCAGGTGCGCTTGGATGGCCTCGTCCGGATAGACGGCCTTGTAGCCGAGGGTGACGTTGATATCCCGGTGCCCGACGATCACTTGGGCGATGTGTGGAGGCAGACCGTTCATGACGGCGTCGGTGATGAACATCCTGCGGAAGTCGTGGGGCGTGTAGTTCAGCGGACGGCCGTCGCTCGGGTCGACCAGGCCGGTGCTGGCCAGAGCGGCCTTGAGCATCTTGCGGACGGTGCCATGGTTGATCGCGCGGCACTCGGTGTGGAACCGACGCTGGAACAGCAGCGGAGCCGGCGGCATCCACACGCATTCGTGCCAGTCGTAGGCGCGGATCAGCGGGACCGGCCCGGAGGGTTCCCGGATTCTGCTGATGATGGTCGACAGCACTTCGGCCAGCTCGGGGCTGACCACCAGCAGCCGTTCCGCGTCGGTCTTGGAAGGAGCGATCTGCAGCAGCGGCACGACCTCGCCTGTGGTCGGCAGACGATACTGCACCAGGCTGTGATGGCTGATCTCGAGTAGTTCCTCGATGCGGACACCGGTGAGGCGGAGAACTTCCACCACAGCCCAGGCCCAGAACGCGTACTCCTCTTCCTGCCCCAGGTCCCGGCGCCGGCCGGTGCGCGGATCGTCCGCCCAGATCCTGGCCGCGGTCGTGCCGGGACGCAGGACGGATCGGGTCAGCGTCTGGTCGCCGACGGTGAAGGCAGTTCCGGGTTCGGCCCGCCGGGCCGCTTGGAGGAGGGCTTCGGCGGTCCTGCGCCGCTGGTCGACCGTGCGGACGAGCACGGGGAGGACCGGTAGCCGCTCACGAGTGCGGGCATCCATGCGGGCCTTGTGCTGTCGCTTGTGCTTGCGAGTCCCGATGTCCTCCCGGCTGACGGGGCAGGGGACGACCCAGCGCGCCCACCGTCCGGGATCCTCGATCGCCCACTGGGACAGGTCCAGGTAGAAGGCCCGCACCTTGACCAGGCACTCGCGGAAGCTGATCCGGGGAACGGGAACGACGGACTTCTCGCCGTCTCGCCCAGTGATCGCCTCCGCCCTGGTCAACAGGCGCTGCCGCCAGGCGGCGGCGACATCGGCAGGCAGGTGCAGCGTGTCGATGCCCGGATGGTGGAGTTCGAGATCCCGCCAGAAACGACAGCCAAGGAAGTAGGCGAGGTCGCGCAGGCTGTTGTAGTCCAGTGCGGGCTGGCGTTCTCGCAGGTAGTCCACGAGCAGATCCCTGACGGGCCGGCACTCGATCTGGTATCGGTCGATCAGCTCCTCCGGGGTCCGCTGTCCACCCGTGCGCAACTCGCGCCAGCCCGTGGGAGCTTCACGCCCGAGGATCTCCAGGTCCCGCAGCGTGCGGTAGAACACGGGGAGGTCCTTGGGCCACGATGCCCGCACTGCGGTCTCCGTATCGGCGAGTTCCAGCACATCGCCGAGGGTGATGTCGTTGACCAGACCGCCCTTGGCCGCAAGGATCACCGCGATTCGCTGCAGTATCAGCCGCCGGGACGACGCCGACAGGTCGGTGCGGCCCTCGCAGTGCGTTTTCAGCCGCGCGAACCCGTCCGGGTCCCGGACAAGGGCGAGGCCGGGAGCAAGATCCCCTTTCAGGGAGGGCACGGACACCAACCACTCCAGCGAGGGACGGATGGCGTCGGCGCAGATCAAGACCTTCAGGCCGTTGGACAGCTCGGACGGTAACCAGGTGGAGCATCGGCCGCGACGGCTGAGCCATTGCAGAGGCGCCTGTCGCCACCGAGCGCCCAGGGCCTCGGCGCCGCTGGTGAGCCATCGCTGCTGCCAAGACTCGCCCGGAAGGTGTTGCAGCCAGTCCAGCAAGTGGGCCAGGCCCCGGACCCGCTTGCCCTGGACCACGGGGTTCGCGAGAACGAACGGTGTGCCGGTCGTGTGCTGCCAAACCGCCGCCCGCGCCAACCGGGTGGCGGCCCAGCCGCCGGGGACGGTCCTCGCGGGGAACCGATCGCGCGGCAGCTTCAGGGCCGCCGCCGTGCTCGCCGCCTTCAGCGTCGCGGTTGTCATGGCCGACCGCCGAACAGGACGCTGAGGGTCTCGGCGCGGTAGCCCGCGGCGGGTTCCGGGGCGGTCCGTGCTGCGGCCTGCCGGGTCTGCTCAGCATGGTGGGCCAGAACCCGGCGGATCACCTCCTCCTTCCGAGGGTTGAGGTAGATCTGTGTGGTGGTCAACTGGGCGTGTCCGAGGACGAATTGGACATCGGTGAGCGGCAGTCTGGGGTCCTCGGCCATCCGGTAGGCCGCGGTATGCCGCAGCGCGTGCAGCGTCGCTGAGGTTCCGGCGAGCGCGTTGACACGCTCGAACATCCGGTGAGTTGCGTGGTAGGTCAGCGGGCGGGACGGGGCGCGAAGCGTCCACCACAGAGGCATCCGTCGCCCGAGAGGGATCGCGTCGTCCATCTCCAACTGGTAGAGCCGCAGCCAGACGAACGCGTCCGTCGAGGCCGGAAGCTCCTGCACCTCCCGGGTGCCCTTGCGGACCACTGCGATCAGCTGACGCCCCGGATCGGCTCCGCCCTGCGTGGCCGACAACAGTTCGCTGGCGCGGGCACCGGTGGACACGTAGAAGGCGACCAGAGCCCGGTCGCGGTGGGAGGGCAGCCGCGCGAAGAGCTCGTTGAACTCTTCGTCCGGGACGCTGCGGGGCACCCGCTTGGGCACCGTCGGGCGATAGAGCCCGGCACGCTCCTTGGCGTGCGGCTCCATCGGGTTGTGATGTGCATGGGCGCGGCCCCCGCGGCGAGACCGGTGCAGGGGGAAGG
This sequence comes from Streptomyces javensis, assembly GCF_039525925.1. NCBI lineage: Bacteria > Bacillati > Actinomycetota > Actinomycetes > Kitasatosporales > Streptomycetaceae > Streptomyces > Streptomyces javensis. The sequence continues at coordinate 55,479 of NZ_BAAAIF010000069.1, forward strand.
GGTTGAGGATCGGCCCAGTGCCCACCTCGAGGTGGAAGTCGTAGAAGGCCCGCAGGACCGTCTCGCTGTGTGCACGGACCGACGCCGCGTACGGCTTTCCACCCGCGGTCCACACCCTGGTGGTCGACGAGCGCCAGTGCGGACGCGTCGGCTGCCCAGCGACCAGCAGCCACCGGGAGAAGTCCCGAGCCTCAAGGCGCGTCGCCCGCTCCCATGGGACCTCGACGGCCCACAGGAACCGGAACCAGCGCAGCAGGTCCATCCCATACGAGCGTGCTGTCGCGGACGGCCTGCCGACCCCTTGGAGGCCCTGCAGATAATCGGCGACGCCGCCGACAGGCTCCCTGGACGGATCGAGGAGCCGGTACGGCTCCCACGGATCATCCGTGGCTACCAACTCGCCGGCGAGGGGCACGGCCAGGGACGCCAGGTCTCTCGAGGTATCCACGGCCAGACCAACGACGAATCCATGATCAGGTCACTGAGCTGGGCAAACGCCGCGGGTAGTTCAGTCAACAGGTAGCAGGGCGCAACCTGCACGGCCGAACATCTGGCGCTTGAGCATCTTGATCCGGTTGACATGGCCTTCGACAGGACCCGAGTTCCAGGGCAGGGTGAGGCCGGCGATGACGGCAGCACGGTCGCGGTCGATGCCGGCGGCGAGGGTATGAAGGCTGGGCAGATCGTCTTGTCGGACGGCATCGAGCCAGTCCGGCAGACGCTCGCCCTGGCGGTCGGTGAGCATGATCGCGAAAGACCGCACGTGGCGGGTGAGGGCGTCGAGTTCGGGGCAGCGTGTCCGGACGGCCTTGAGCTGGAGCTGTTCGGACTCGGTAAGAGGTCGTTTTCTCCCAGTGTTTCATCCCGGAATTGGTTGCTTAGTGACGGTTTTCGGATCGCGCCAGGAGATGGTGGCTTCGCCGGTCAGGCGGC
>NZ_BAAAIF010000070.1:0-54890 GCF_039525925.1 Streptomyces javensis
GGGCCGTCCCGCACCAGCGGCACCCGCTCGGCGACGGCCCGCCGCAGCGCACGGGCGGCGTCGGCGGCGCCGCGGGTCAGGTCGGCGGCCGGTACGGGCGCCCCGACGCCGAGGGTCCAGCCGGGCTGGGCCCGTACCTCCCCCTCGCCCGGAACGAGGGCGCTCAGCGCGTCCCCGTCGAGGTCGACCAGCGGCGTCCCGAGCCCGGCCGCGAGCGCCGCCGTGGCCAGCAGCCCGTCGTCCCGGCCGCGGCCGCGCCGCCGCCCGTGCACCACGGTCCAGAGCCCGCCGTCCTCCGAGGGCTCGGAGGACGTCCCCGGCAGACCGAGCTGCCCGAGTGCCCCCGACTGCCCTGGCTGTTCCGGCGTCCCCGATCGTCCCGGTTGACCCGGCTGGCCCGGGGTCCCCGGTCGTCCCAGCTGTCCCGGCGCCCCTGGCTGTCCCGGCGCCCCTGGCTGTCCCGGCGCCCCTGATTGTCCCGACTGACCCCGCTGACCCTGCTGGCCCGGGGCCCCTGATTGTCCCGACTGACCCCGCTGACCCTGCTGGCCCGGGGCCCCCGGCTGCCCCGGAGCCCCCGATTGCCCCGACTGCCCCGGCGCCCCCGACTGTCCCGACTGCCCCGGCGCCCCCGACTGTCCCGACTGCCCCGGCGCCCCCGACTGTCCCGGCGAGGGACTCAACAGCGCCGCCACCCGCGCCGGTTCGGCGCCGAGCATCAGTCGCACCAGCGCCGATGTGCGCTCGGCCTCGGCCCCGACCACCCGCCGCGCCGTCAGCAGCGACAGCAGCACCACGGCCACCCCCACGATCGCCCCGTCCGCCCCGTCCCGCCGCGGGGGACCGACGCCGAGCGCGAGCCGGACCTCCGGCCCCGCCGGGCCGCCCAGCCCGTACGCGGTCAGCAGCAGCTGCTCACCGTTCGGGCCGCTCGCCCTGCGCGCCGCCGAGGACGGGCCCGAGCGCAGCCGCGCCGCGAGCGCGCCGAGCGCCTTACGGGCCTCGCGGGGCGGCCGCGGCCCGGCGGCCACCAGTTCCGCACCGTCCGGCGCGTCCGGACCGGCCGGGCCGTAGAGCACCGTCCACGCCCCGAGGTGCTGGCTGAGCTGGCGCAGCACGGCCGGTACGGGGTGCGGGCGCGCCGCGGCCGTCGCCAGTGACTGCTGCGCCTCGGTGAGGCTCCGCAGCTCATGGTGGCGGCGCTCGGCCATCGCGTCCCATACGGCGCTCGCCACGGCCGTGAAGGTCGTGTGCCGGTCCACCTCCACCAGCGGCAGCCCGTGCCGGTCGCACGCCTCGGCCAGCGCACGGGGCACCGTGTCGTGCACCGGCGCGATGCCAAAGCCGAGCGCCGCCGCGCCCGCCTGGACCGTACGGGCCACATAGCGGTCCCAGTAGGTGCCCGCGCCCGCCGCCTCCGGGCAGTGCACCCCCGCACTGAGCAGCAGCTCTCCGCCCAGCAGATACGGGACGGGGTCCTCCATCTCGCTGGTGTGGACGAAGTACACGGGCGTGTCCGTCTCGCGCCTGCCCGCCACCTGCCGCAAGCCGAGGGCGGGGTGGCGAAGGAGGGTGGAGAGCGGGACGGGGGCCGTCGGGGGGACGCGGTCGTTCATCACGGCGAGCCTCGCGAGGGGATGGTTCGTACATCCCGGGGATCGGGAGTGGAGGAAACGTACACTTCCCGGACGCTTCGGCGACACCTAGGGTCTCCGTCACTCCCCACTTTCCCCACACTCCCCCCGGGGCTCGATCCCCGCGGATCGCCGGGACCTCCCCGATCCCGTGCGTCCCCGCCCGCCCGACGTCCCGACCTCCCGACCGCCAGCCGACCCCCGCCGGACCGAGGAGCACCGCCATGACCGCTGTCGACTACACCGTGATCGTCGTCTATCTCGCGGGCATGCTCGCGCTCGGCTGGTGGGGGATGCGCCGCACCAGTTCCACCAGCGACTTCCTGGTCGCGGGGCGGCGGCTGGGGCCGCTGATGTACTCCGGGACGATGGCCGCGATCGTGCTCGGCGGCGCGTCCACCATCGGCGGTGTCGGGCTCGGCTATCAGTACGGGCTCTCCGGCGCCTGGATGGTCATCGCCATCGGCCTCGGGCTGCTGGCGCTGTCGGTCTTCTTCTCCGCGCGCATCGCCCGGCTCAAGGTCTACACGGTCAGCCAGATGCTGGACCTGCGCTACGGCGGCTCCTCCGGGCTGATCTCGGGCATCGTGATGTGGGCTTACACCCTGATGCTCGCGGTCACCTCGACCATCGCCTACGCCACCATCTTCGACGTGATCTTCGGACTGGACCGGGTCGTCGCCATCGTGCTCGGCGGGGCGATCGTGGTCTGTTACTCGACGCTCGGCGGCATGTGGTCGATCACCCTCACCGACATGGTGCAGTTCGTGGTCAAGACGGTGGGCGTGCTGCTCCTGCTGCTGCCGATCGCGGTGGTGAAGGCGGGTGGCTTCGACGCGATGAAGGCCGAACTCCCGCACGGCTACTTCTCCCCCATGGGCATCGGCGGCCAGACCGTCTTCACCTATGTGCTGATCTACTCCTTCGGCATGCTGATCGGCCAGGACATCTGGCAGCGGGTCTTCACCGCGCGCGATGACCGGGTCGCCCGCCTCGGCGGCACCGCGGCCGGTACGTACTGCCTGGCCTACGCGGTCGCGGGCGCGGTCATCGGCACGGCGGCCAGGGTGCTGTACCCCAAGCTGGGCGCCCCGGACGACGCGTTCGCGACCATCGTCAAGGACGCGCTCCCGGTGGGCGTGAAGGGGCTGGTGCTGGCCGCCGCGCTGTCCGCGGTGATGTCCACTTCCTCGGGTGCGCTGATCGCCTGCGCCACGGTGGCCAACAACGACATCTGGGCCCGAATGCGCGGCCGTACGCTCCGTACGGCCGGTGCCTCCCATGACGAGATCGGCGGCAACCGCGTCTTCATCCTGATCATGGGCGTCGCCGTGATCGGCATCTCCGTGGTGCTCAACGATGTCGTCGAGGCGCTGACCGTCGCCTACAACATGCTGGTCGGCGGGTTGCTGATGCCGATCCTGGGCGGGCTGCTGTGGAAGCGCGGCACGGGCGCGGGCGCGCTGGCCTCGGTCGGTGTCGGCGGCCTTACGGTCATCGCGCTGATGGGGTGGAAGGGCATCCTGGCCAACGAACCCATCTACTTCGGGCTGCTGGCCTCGCTGGTGGCGTATGTCGCGGTCAGCCTCGCCACCAAGCCGACCGACGCGGCGATCCTGGACGTCTGGCGGCGACGGCTGGCCGGTGAGCCCGCCACACCCACCTCGGAAACCACCAGTCCGGCCACCGCGGGCGCCTGACACCGGCCCACGCTCGCTCTCCTCGATACACCTCGTCAGAAAGGCACCAAACCCATGCCCACCGCACAGCGCGCGCGTCACGGCGGCGATCTCGTCGTGGAGTCCCTCACCGCGCTCGGGGCGAGCACCGTGTTCGGGCTTCCCGGACAGCACGCTCTCGGGGCGTTCGACGCGCTGCGGCGGTCCGGGCTCACCTATGTGGGGCTGCGGGTGGAGAACAACGCCGGGTTCGCCGCCGACGCCTTCGCGCGTGTCACCGGCACGGTCGCGCCGCTGCTGGTGTCCACCGGGCCGGGGGCGCTCATGACGCTCGCCGCGCTCCAGGAGTCGGCGGCGGCCTCCGCGCCGGTCCTCGCCATCGGCAGCCAGGTGCCCACGGCGGGGCTCGGCGGCGGGCGCAAGGGCTACCTCCATGAACTCGTGGACCAGAAGGCGTCGTTCCGCGATGTAGTGAAGTCCGTCCACACGGTCCGTACCGCCTCCCAGATCCCCTCCGCGGTCGCCGCCGCCTGGGCGTCCGCGCTGGAGGCCCCCGCCGGGCCGGTGTGGCTGGAGATTCCGCAGGACGTGCTGCTCGCACCGGTCTCCGTGCCGCCGGTGACCTCCCTGCGGGCCGAGCCCCGGCCGCTGCCGCCCCGGCCCGAGCTGACGGCGGAGGCCGCCAGGCTGCTGAACACCGCCGAGCGTCCGGTGATCCTGGCCGGGGGCGGAGTGGTGCGCGCCGGGGCACGGGAGGAGCTGCGGGCGCTGGCCGAGACGCTGGACGCGCCCGTGGCGACGACCTTCGGCGGCAAGGGCGCGTTTCCGTGGGATCATCCGCTCTCGCTCCAGTCCTGGCTGGAGGACGCGCACACCACCGAGTTCCTGGAGGACGCCGACGTCCTGCTGGTTGTCGGCTCCGGACTCGGTGAACTCTCCTCCAACTACCACACGTTCCGTCCGCGCGGCCGTCTCGTCCAGATCGAGGCCGACCTCGGCAAGCTGGAGTCCAACCACCCGGCGCTCGGCATCCACGCCGACGCCCGCGAGGCGCTGGCCGCCCTCGCCGGGACCGTCACGCCCCGCCCGCCGGGAACGGCGGCCAAGGCCGCGGCCGGGCTGCTCACCCGGGTGCGGGAGCGGATCGACGCACAGGACGTGGAGCTGGAGCGGCGGGTGCTGGGGGCGGTGCGGGACGCGCTGCCCGATGACTCCCCCAGCTTCTGGGACATGACGATCCTCGCCTACTGGGCCTGGTCCGCCTTCGATCCGCGTGCGGGCGCCCTGCACTCGGCCCAGGGCGCGGGCGGCCTCGGCTACGGCTTCCCGGCCGCCCTCGGAGCCGCCGCCGCGGACCGCGACCGGCCGGTGCTGGCCGTGTCGGGCGACGGCGGTGCCATGTACTCGATCGCCGAACTCGCGACCGCCCATCAGTACCAACTCCCCATCACCTGGCTGATCGTGGACGACGGCGGCTACGGCATCCTGCGCGAGTACATGACGGACACGTTCGGCGAGGCGACCGCCACCGAGCTCTCCCGCCCGGACTTCGTCGCGCTGGCCGAGTCATTCGGCGTTCCGGCGGTCCGTACGACACCCGAGCGGCTGCGCGCGGACCTCGCCGACGCCCTCGCGGCCCCCGGGCCGTCGGTCGTGGTACTGCCCGCGCTGCTGCGGATGTTCGCGCCCACCCACCTCGACCGGCTCGCCGACGGCGGCCCCGCTCCCACCGGCGGCTCCGGTCCGGACGGCGGCCCCGGTCCCGATCAGCCCTGATCGGAGCCCGACCCCCGATCAGGGCTGATCGGAGGAAATGGGGGCCACCCGCGCCGAGCCTGGGCGCGGGCCCCCACCCGAGTCCTTACCGTGCCAGTGACCCATTGGCTCCGCGCTCGTTCACCCAACCGGGGGAATGAGACGGTCGCAGGTAAGGCGAGGTGCTCGGGATGGTGGCTCCGCCGGACGACGACATGCTCGCGGCACGCACCGTGTCGTACGCCTACGGCGGCTCGCCCGCCCTCACCGGGGTCTCCCTCGGCGCCCGGAAGGGTGAGATCGTCGCCGTCACCGGTCCGCGCGGCTGTGGCAAGACCACCCTCCTCTCCTGTCTGGCGGGCCAACTCGTGCCGGACAGTGGGGAGGTGTGGTTCAAGGGCGTCCCCGTGCACTCCCTCCCTCCACTCGGCCTCGAACGGCTGCGGCGCGAGCACTTCGGCTGGATCGGCACCGAACCCCAGCTCGTCCCCGAGCTCACCGCCTGGGAGAACGCCGCGCTCGCCCTGATGCTGCGCGGCACCGGGCGGCGCGCCGCGAAGAGCGCCGCATGCGAATGGCTGGACCGGCTCGACGTCGGCGAGTGTGCCCGGGCACGGCCCGCCGCACTGCTCCAGTCGCAGCGCCAGCGAGTCGCGCTCGCCCGCGCGCTGGCCGCCGGGCCCGGCGTGCTCTTCGCCGACGAGCCCACCGCCCCGCTGCACCAGACCGATCGCGCCCAGGTGCTGCGCGCCCTCACCTCGGCGGCCCGCTCCCACGGCATCACCGTGGTCCTCGCGACGCACGACCAGGAGATGGCCACCCTCGCCGACCACACCGTCGCCCTGCTCGACGGGCGCCGGGTGGGCTCGGACCCCTCCGAGGCGGAAGGCAGGGCCGCGTGCTCAGCCTCCGCCTAGCCCGCGGCGCCCGCCCGTCGGTGCTGCTGCGGCGGTCGCTGGTCACCGTCGCGGCGGCGGGCGCGAGCTTTCTGCTGCTGAGCGCCCTCGGGTTCGCCTCGGGCCATCCGGACGACTCACAGGGCGCGGTGGGGCGGCTGCTGTGGTGTCTTGTACCGCTGGCCGCGACCGTCCAGCTGGCCATCGCCGTGGGCCGCGCCGACCCCAGCACCGGACCTGGCCCCGGTTTCGCGGCGGCCGGAGTCGGCCCGGCCCGGGCGGCGCTGCTCGCGGCGGCCTCGATGGCGGCCTCCTCCGCCCTCGGCGGGGTGCTGGCGCTGCTGGTCTTCCTGCTTCTGCGCGGCGATCTCGGGGCCTCCTGGCTGGACTGGGCCGGAAGCGGAGCGGCCGGCCGGCAGCTCGGCGGCGGTCGTCCGCTGCCCTTGGCCGGTACGGTCACGCTGCTCGCCGTCGTCCCCCTGGTGGTGGGCGCCGCGTGTGCGGCCGGGCTGTGGCCCCGGCAGCCGAGGGCGGTCCACCAGCCGGTCCGCGGACCACGCGGCACCCGCCGCCCCGCTGCCCCGGCCCGACCCACCGTCGTGACGGGGCCGATCGCACCCCGGCCGCACCAGGCCACCTCAGGACTTCCCTGGGGCATCGCCCTGACCGCGGCCGGACTCGCCCTACAGGCGTACGCGAGCGGTAACGCGCCCCCGCTCCCCGACGCCCTGCTCGCCGTGCCTGGCCGGCTCGGCGGCAACCCGCCCGGTGTGGTGGGCGGCTGGGCTCTGGCGGCGCTCGGGCTGGTGCTGGCCGGGCCCGGCCTCACCCATCTGTGCGGCAGGCTGCTGGCCGTCGGGCGGCCTGGCGTGCTGCGGCTGCTGGCCGGGCGGATGCTCCAGCAGGAGGCCGGGCTGATCGGACGCCCGGTCGGCGCGCTCTGTGCCCTGGTCGCCGCCGGATTCACCGTCCTCGAACTGTACGGAAGGGCCTCCGGGCCGTCCGGCGCCCATGCCTTCGGCCCGCTCACGGGTCTGGGCGCGGCCCTGGTCACGCTGTGCGCGGCGGCCACGACCCTGACCGCGGTCGTGGAAGCGAGGAGCGCGCGCGAGCGCACGACGGCCGCTCTGGTCCGCCTCGGCGCCCCGGCCCGGCTGCTCCGCGGGGCGGCCGCGCTGCGCGCGGCGGCCCTGCTGGCGCTCCTGGTGCCGCTGGTGTGGGTGGTGGCGCATCTCACGGCGATGCCGTTCCACCGCTGAAAATCCCGGGTGTCGGTGTTCATGCCTGGATTGTGCGGCCAGGCGGCCCGGTCACGATTGCCACAATCCACAGCCCCCTACCTCCGGTGTGATTAGCATGTCGGCGTGCAGGAACCAGACCGGGAAATAGAGTCCATCGAGGAGTTCGACCAGGTCGTCGCCCGCGGCACCCTGGCCGGGTTCCGGGTCCAGTCCGTGGACCTGACAGGCCGTACGGCCGCGCTCCTCTCCACCGACACCAGCGAGTCAGTCTTCCTCGGCTGCCCGATGGAGACCGAGGCCGCGGCGAAGGTCCGGGCCGGGGGCGCGCTGGTGTTCCCGCCGGTGCCGGACCTGCCGTTCGATCCGTACCGCGGCACCCTCTACTCCCCCGCGGAGCTCTTCGAAGGCCTCACCGAACACGGTTACGTGCGGACGCCGGACGCGCTCGCCTACGCCTGGTTCCAGCGGACCAAGACCGACGGCGACATCTTCGCCTCGATGCTGCGCTCCATCCACGACGACGCGGTCTCCGACGCGCTCGACGAATTCCTCGTCGGGACGCGGGTGGTGGGCGTCATGGGTGGCCACGCGCTGGAACGCGGCTCCGACGGATTCGCGGGGGCCGCACGGCTCGGCCGGGCCCTGGCGCGGACCGGTCTCACGGTCGCGACGGGCGGTGGGCCGGGCGCGATGGAGGCCGCGAACCTCGGCGCCTACGCGGCCCCGCACGACGACGCGGTGCTGGACGAGGCGCTCGAACTGCTCGGCAAGACGCCCTCCTTCCGGCCGTCCATCGGGGCCTGGGCAGAGGCCGCCTTCGCGGTGCGCGAGCGCTGGCCGGACGGCGGGGCGTCGGTCGGCATCCCCACCTGGTTCTACGGGCATGAGCCGCCGAACGCGTTCGCCTCGCACATCGCCAAGTACTTCGCCAACGCCACTCGCGAGGACGGGCTGCTGGCGCGCTCGACCGCGGGTGTGGTCTTCCTGCCCGGCGCCGCCGGGACCGTCCAGGAGATCTTCGACAACGCGACGCCGAACTACTACGAGTCGCGCGGTGAGCCGACCCCGATGGTGCTGGTGGACCGCGACCACTGGACCCGGCGGCTGCCGACCTGGCCGCTGCTCGAAGCGCTCGCGGAGGGACGGTCCATGAAGGCCCGTATCGCCCTGGTGGACTCGGTGGACGAGGCGCCCGAGGCGCTGCTGTCGATGCTGGGCTGAGCCGACGTCAAGGGAGCGCCGCGCTCCAGGGCAGGCGCCGAATACCAGGGGAGGCGAGGGGCCCCGGCGTCAGGGCTCGGGGTCCAGGAGCACCACGTCCGCCGGGTCGATGGCCGCGCCGACCCTGGCCCCCGCCTCCGGTGCGTCCCGCAGGGCGCAGGACGCCTCCAGATGCGGCGCGGCCGGGTCCGACAGCCGCAGGATGAGCGCCACATGGTCGCCGCGGAAAGTGCGTGCCGCCACAGTGCACGCCAGCCCCTCCTCGGGGTCCGTCAGCCGTACCCCGGCCGGGCGGACCAGCAGCCTGCCGGCGCCCGGCCGGGAGCCGGGCGGCACGGGCAGCTTGCCCCATACGGTGTCGGCGACATCGCCGTGCACAATCGCCCCGACCACATTGTCGAACCCGAGGAAGCGGGCGACGAACTCGGTGGCGGGCCGCTGCCACACCTCCAGCGGGGTGCCGGTCTGGGCGATCCGGCCGTTCTCCATCACCACCACCCGGTCCGCGAGCGCGAACGCCTCCCCCTGGTCGTGGGTGACCGCGAGGACGGTGGTCCCCAGCCGTTCGAAGAGCTCGCGCAACTCCACCACCAGCCGCTCCCGCAGCCCCCGGTCGAGCTGGCCCAGCGGCTCGTCCAGCATCAGCAGCTTGGGCCGCGGGGCCAGCGCGCGGGCGAGTGCCACCCGCTGCTGCTCACCCCCGGAGAGCGAGTCGACGGAGCGGCGCTGGGCGCCCGGCAGCCCCACCAGCTCCAGCAGTTCGGCGACCCGGCGGTCCGCCTCCGCGCGGCCCACCTTGCGCATCCGCAGCCCGAAGGCGACATTGCCGCCCACGTCCCGCTGCGGGAACAGCTGGTGGTCCTGGAACATCAGCCCCACCCCGCGCCGGTGTGTGGGCACCCCGCTCTGGTCGCGTCCGGCGAGCGACACCCGGCCGGTGTCGGGGCGCTGTAGCCCGGCCACCACGCGCAGCATGGTGGACTTACCGCTTCCGCTCGGGCCCAGCACACAGACCGTCTCGTGCTCGGCGACCTCCAGGTCCACGGCGTCCAGCGCGTCGCGCCGGCCGAACCTTACGGTCACCTCGTCCAGTCGCAGCAGCGTCATTCAGAACTCTCCGGAACGGTCGGTGCGGATGCGCTCGAGCGCCAGCAGCGATCCGGCGCAGACCAGCATCAGGATCGTGCTCAGGGCCATCGCCTGCCCGTAGGTGAGCTGTCCGGCCCGGCCCAGGAAGCGGGCGATGGCCACCGGGAGGGTCGGGTGGTCGGGACGCGCGATGAAGACCGTCGCCCCGAACTCACCCAGGGACACGGCGAACGCGAAGCCCGCCGCGACCGCCACGGCCCGTCCGACCAGCGGCAGGTCCACCTCCCGCCATACCCGCCACGGTGACGCCCCGAGCACGGCCGCCGCCTCCCGGAGCCGGTGGTCCACCGCCCGCAGCACCGGCAGCATGGTCCGTACGACGAAGGGCACGCCCACCAGGGCCTGGGCGAGCGGCACCAGGACCCAGGAGGCGCGCAGATCCAGCGGGGGCTCGTCCAGGGCGATCAGGAAGCCGAATCCCACGGTGACGGCCGAGGTGCCCAGCGGCAGCATCAGCAGCGCGTCGAAGCCCCGCACCAGCCTGCCCGCCCTACGGGTGAGCGCGGCGGCGGCGAGACCGCCCACGACGAGGGCGAAGACGGTGGCGACCGCCGCGTACCGCAGGGAGTTCCCGACGGCCTCCATGGGCGCCACGAAGAAGGTGCCCCCGCTGTCGGCGGAGGACCGCAGCGCCTCGTAGTAGGTGAAGCCGTAGCCGTCCGGTCCGTTCAGCGAACGCTCCGCCAGCACCGCGAGCGGGGTCACGATCAGCAGCGCTACCACCGCCAGCACGCCCCACAGCAGCGCCCACTGGGCCGGGCCCTTCGGGCGGCGCGCGGTGCGGCCCGGGTCGACGAGCCGCAGGGCGCTCTCGCGTCGCCTTACGGTCCACGCGTGCAGCGCCAACACGGCCGCGACAGCGGCGAACTGGACGAGGGTCAGCACCGCGGCCGTGGGGAGGTCGAGCAGTTGCGCGGTCTCCCGGTAGATCGCCACCTCCAGGGTGGCGTAGCGGGGGCCGCCCAGGATCTGGATCACGCCGAAGGAGGTGAAGGTGAACAGGAACACCATCAGCGCGGCGGCGGCCACGGCGGGGGCCAGCGCGGGCAGCGTCACCCGGCGCCAGGCCGAGAGCCGGCTCGCGCCGAGCACCCGCGCGGCCTCCTCCTGGCGCGGGTCGAGCTGGGCCCACAGCCCGCCCACGGTCCGGACGACGACCGCGTAGTTGAAGAAGACATGGGCCAGGAGGATCGCCCATACGGAGGTGTCGAGCCGCACCCCCCACAGCTCGTCCAGCAGCCCGCCCCGGCCGAGCAGGGCCAGGAAGGCCGATCCGGCGACGACGGTCGGCAGGACGAACGGCACGGTCACCACGGCCCGCAGCAGCCCCTTGCCGGGGAAGTCGAAGCGGGCGAAGACATAGGCGCCGGGCAGCGCCACCGCGAGCGTGAGGGCGGTCGACGCGACCGCCTGCCAGCAGGTGAACCACAGGACGTCCAGCGTCGCCGGATCGGTCAACACCTCGGCGATCCGGCCGAACCTCCACCGCCCGTCGACACGCAGCCCCCGGGTGATGATGGCGGCCACGGGATAGGCGAAGAAGACCGCGAAGAAGGCGAGCGGCACCGCCATCAGAGCGAGCCGGAGGGTGGTCGCGCGACGCCCTCCCCGGTCCGCCCTGTCGGCCTTACGGTGGCCGTCGGCCGTCTTACGGTTCTCGCGGGGCTCTACAGGACCAGCGAGGACCATGTCTTGACCCACGACTCGCGGTTCTTGGCGATCTTCTGCGGCGCCAGGGTGGCCGAGTCGCCGATCCTGACCCCGTATCGGGTGAACAGCTCCGGCAGCTTGGCGTCCTCGCGGGCCGGGTTGACGTACATGTTCAGCGGGACGTCCTCCTGGAACCGCTTGCTCAGCAGGAAGTCCAGCAGCGCCTTGCCGCCCTTGGTGTTGCCCGCGCCGTTCAGCAGCCCGGCGAACTCCACCTGCCGGAAGCAGGTGCCCGTCGCCACCCCGGTGGGGGCCTTCGCGGGCTTGCTCTTGGTGTCGGCCACCTCGGCGGGCGGGCTGGACGCGTAGGAGACGACGAGCGGCCGGTCGCCCTTGCCGCCGCCTGCCGAGCCGGAGAACCGGTCGTCATACGCCTGCTCCCAGCCGTCGACGACCTCGACGCCGTTGGCCCGCAGCTTCTTCCAGTAGCCCTTCCAGCCGTCGTCGCCGTACTTCGCGGCCGTGGCGAGGAGAAAGCCGAGACCGGGGGACGAGGTGGCCGCGTTCTCGGTGACCAGGAGGTTCTTGTAGGCGGGCCTGGTCAGATCGTCCAGCGTCCGGGGCGGCGCCAGCTTCTTGTCGGCGAAGTACTTCCGGTCGTAGTTGACGCAGATGTCGCCGAAGTCGACGGGGGTGACGCGGTGCTCGGACCGGTCGAGCTGAAGGTCCGCCGGGACCTTGTCGAGGCCCTTCGCCGTGTAGGGGGTGAACAGGTCGTTGTCGAGCGCGCGGGAGAGGAGCGTGTTGTCGACGCCGAAGAACACATCGCCCTGGGGGTGGCCCTTGGACAGGATCGCCTGATTGACGGCGGCTCCGGCGTCGCCCCCGGCCTGCACGCGCACCTTGTAGCCGGTCTCCTTGGTGAACTCCTTGAGGACCGCCTTGGATGCCGCGAACGAGTCATGCGTGACCAGGGTGACCGTCTTGGAGTCCGAGCCGCTCTTGGCGTCCTCGCCGCAGCCGACGAGCACGCTCAGGGCCAGTGAGCCGAGGAGGGCGGCCGAGATGGCACGCCGAAGCTGGCTGTTCATGGTGATGTTGACTCCCTACGCCGGTATGACCCGGATCAGGTCCGAGGGTCTGCGGCCGTGCCGCACTCTCAGCGCTCTGAGCGCTCCCCTGTCGGAATGTTCACTTGTACGGATGTTCACTTCTATGACGATCGCATCATGCGACGATGCCCAGGCACCGTATCAGCCGGTGCTCAGCGCTCCGAAGCCGCCAGCTGCCCGCAGGCCCCGTCGATCTCCTGGCCCCGGGTGTCCCGGACGGTCACCGGCACCCCATGGGCCTCCAGGGCCGCCACGAACGCCTTCTCGTCCTCGGGCCGGGACGCCGTCCACTTGGAGCCGGGCGTCGGGTTGAGCGGGATGAGGTTCACATGCACCCGGTGGCCCTTGAGCAGCCGGCCGAGCAGATCGGCGCGCCACGCCTGGTCGTTGATGTCCTTGATCAGCGCGTACTCGATGGAGATCCGGCGGCCGGACTTCTCCGCGTACTCCCACGCGGCGTCCAGGACCTCGCGCACCTTCCAGCGGGTGTTGACCGGCACGAGGGTGTCGCGCAGTTCGTCGTCGGGCGCGTGCAGCGACACCGCGAGCCGGCACTTGAACCCCTCGTCCGCGAACCGCAGCATCGCCGGGACGAGGCCGACGGTGGAGACGGTGATCCCGCGCTGCGACAGGCCGAGGCCGTCGGGCTCGGGGTCGGTGAGCCGGCGGATGGCGCCGACGACGCGGTTGTAGTTGGCCAGCGGCTCGCCCATGCCCATGAAGACGATGTTGGACAGCCGGGCCGGGCCACCGGGGATCTCCCCGTCCCGGAGGGCCCGCATCCCGTCCACGATCTGGTGCACGATCTCGGCGGTGGACAGATTGCGGTCCAGCCCCGCCTGCCCGGTCGCGCAGAACGGGCAGTTCATCCCGCAGCCCGCCTGTGAGCTGATGCACATGGTGACCCGGTCCGGGTAGCGCATCAGAACGGACTCCACGAGCGTGCCGTCGAACAGCCGCCACAGCGTCTTGCGCGTGGTGTCGTCATCACAGCTGATGTGCCGCACCACGCTCATCAGATCCGGCAGCAGCCCGGCGGCCAGCTTCTCGCGTGCGGCGGCGGGGATGTCGGTCCACTGAGCGGGGTCGTGGGCATAGCGCGCGAAGTAGTGACGCGACACCTGACCTGCCCGGAAGGGCTTCTCCCCGAGGGCGGCGACGGCTTCGCGGCGCTCGGTGGGCGTGAGGTCGGCAAGATGCCGCGGGGGCTTCTTGGCCCCACGCGGCGCGGCGAAGGTGAGTTCTCCGGGCTTAGGCATGGTTCACCCAGTGTCGCAGACGTACGAAGGGCCCCGCGCCGGGAGTGGCGCGGGGCCCGTGGGCGGGCGTGGTCAGCCGCCGCCCACGAAGATCACCAGCAGCAGCCACACCACCGGGGCGGTGGGCAGCAGCGAGTCGAGCCGGTCCATGATCCCGCCGTGGCCGGGCAGCAGCTTGCCCATGTCCTTGATGCCGAGGTCGCGCTTGATCATGGATTCGCCGAGGTCGCCGAGGGTCGCGCTGACCGCGGCGGCGAGGCCGAGCAGCAGGCCCTGCCACCAGATGCCGTCGTCGATGAGGTACTGCATGCACAGCGCGCCCGCGACCATCGCGAAGGTCACCGCGCCCAGCAGCCCCTCGCGGGTCTTGCCGGGGCTGATGCGCGGGGCCAGCGGATGCTTGCCGAAGCGCCAGCCCACCGCGTACGCACCCGTGTCGCTGACCACGGTCAGCAGCAGGAAGGTCAGGACCCGCCACGGGCCGTCGTCGGTGTCGAGCATCAGCGCGACGAAAGTGGCCAGAAACGGCACGTAGAAGGCGGCGAAGACGCCCGCCGTGACATCCCTGAGGTAGTTGTCGGGCGGCTCGGTCATCCGCCAGACCAGCACCGCGAGCGCCGTGAGGGCGACCGCCACCACCGCGCCCTGGGCGCCGCGCACATAGCCGGCGACGACCATGGCGACCCCGCCGACGGCGAGCGGCACCAGGGGGACCCGGATGTCCTTGCGCTCGGTCAGCCGCGAGGTCAGCTCCCAGAGCCCGACCACCACCGCGACCGCCACCACGCCGACGAACACGGGCTTGTAGATGAAGAGCGAGGCCAAGATGATCACACCGAGGCCGATGCCCACCCCTATCGCGGCCCGCAGATTCCGGCCCGCGCTCTTCTTGCCCTGCCCGGCGCCCGCGCCGTCGGCGGAGGCCGGGTCGGGCGCGGGGTCGGGGGGCGTCGGCCGGCGCCCGGCGGGCTGCCGGGGGCCGGGCTGCGGCTCCCGCTCGTCGCGGAAGAGGGGGCCGCTCAGCCGAGCGGCCCCCTGGTCACGGTCGGCGGCCTCGCCGGAGTCGCCGCCTGCGTGGGGCACGGTGGGCATGGGGCGAGTCTGCGCCGCCTCACCCACCTCGTGCGCGGGACCCGCCGAAGAAGTGGGCACCTCCCAGCCATAGCCGGGGGAGGTGCCCTGACCGCCCGGTCCCCGGAGTCCGGCGCTTGGTGGGGCCCCCCAGGAAGAGTCGTTCATCAGACCTCGAGCAGCTCGGCTTCCTTGTGCTTGAGCAGCTCATCCACCTGCGCGACATACTTCGCCGTGGTGTCGTCGAGCTCCTTCTCCGCGCGGCGCCCCTCGTCCTCGCCGACCTCGCCGTCCTTGATCAGCTTGTCGATGGACTCCTTGGCCTTGCGGCGGACGCTGCGGATCGAGATCTTCGCGTCCTCGCCCTTGCCCTTGGCTACCTTGATGAACTCCTTACGGCGCTGCTCGGTGAGCTCGGGGAACACCACACGGATGATGTTGCCGTCATTGCTCGGGTTGACGCCCAGATCGGAGTCCCGGATCGCCTGCTCGATGTTGCGGAGCGCGGTCTTGTCGAACGGCGTGACCACGGCCATCCGCGGCTCCGGCACCGAGAACGACGCCAGCTGGTTGATCGGCGTCAGCGCACCGTAGTAGTCCGCCACGATCTTGTTGAACATCGCCGGGTGCGCACGCCCGGTGCGGATCGCGGCGAAGTCCTCCTTGGCGACCACAACGGCTTTCTCCATCTTCTCCTCGGCCTCGAGGAGGGTCTCTTCGATCACCACTTGCTCCTGGTGTTATCAGTAAGCAGAGCCTCGCCCCTGCGTGCGTCTTCTCCTGCACGGTGTCCGACCGGCAGGCCGTTGTCCATCCCCCGTTCGAGCCGTCAGGCCCGGGAGCCCTGGTCGCTCACCAGCGTGCCGATCTTCTCACCCTTCACCGCACGCGCGATGTTTCCTTCGGCAAGGAGCTCGAAGACGAGGATGGGCAGCTTGTTGTCCCGGCACAGGGTGATCGCGGTGGCGTCGGCGACCTTGAGGTCCCGGGTGATCACCTCGCCGTACTCCAGGGCGTCGAACTTCACCGCATCGGGGTTGCGGGCGGGGTCGGAGTCATAGACCCCGTCCACGCCGTTCTTGCCCATGAGCAGGGCCTGCGCGTCGATCTCCAGCGCTCGCTGGGCCGCGGTGGTGTCCGTGGAGAAGTACGGCATACCCATACCCGCGCCGAAGATGACCACACGCCCCTTTTCCAGATGGCGCACCGCACGCAGCGGAATGTACGGCTCCGCGACCTGGCCCATGGTGATGGCGGTCTGGACGCGGGAGTCGATGCCCTCCTTTTCCAGGAAGTCCTGGAGGGCGAGACAGTTCATGACGGTTCCGAGCATGCCCATGTAGTCCGAGCGGGCCCGGTCCATACCGCGCTGCTGTAGCTCCGCACCGCGGAAGAAGTTACCGCCGCCGATGACGATGGCGATTTCGGCACCGTCCCTGACCACGGCGGCGACCTCGCGGGCGATGGCGTGCACGACATCGGGGTCGACACCGAGTCCCCCGCCTCCGGCGAACGCCTCGCCGGACAGCTTCAGCAGGAAGCGACCGTGTGGGGCCGCGCCGTGCGCCTTCTTGTCATCGGCGGCCTGTTTGGCGTCCGCGCCGTGATTCATTGGAGATCTCCTCGTGCACATACGAAGAAGGCCACTGCCGGACGGGTCCTGTTACGACCTCTGCGGCAATGGCCTCCTCGTCACATCTGCGGCCGACCGGTCGACGGTTGGCTGCCTACGACCCTATCGGGGTCGCCGGTCATTCGCTGCTCGGCTCAGACGCCGACGCGGAAACGGGCGAAGCGCTTGAGCGAGACACCGGCCTCGTCCAGGATCTTCTGGACGGACTTCTTGTTGTCCTTGGCGAACGGCTGGTCCACCAGCACGTTCTCCTTGAAGAAGCCGGTGACACGACCCTCGATGATCTTCGGCAGGGCGCCCTCGGGCTTGCCCTCCTCGCGGGCGGTGGCCTCGGCGACCCGGCGCTCGTTCTCGACCGTCTCGGCCGGGATCTCGTCGCGGGTGAGGAACTTCGGGGCGAAGGCGGCGATGTGCTGCGCGACGTCCTTGGCGACCGTGGCGTCTTCCTTGTCCAGCTCGACCAGGACGCCGACCTGCGGCGGCAGGTCCGGGCTGGTGCGGTGCATGTACGCCGCGACGAAGCCGCCGGAGAACTGCGCGAAGCGGTCCAGGACGATCTTCTCGCCGAGGGTCGCGTTGGCCTCGTCGACGAACGCCTGGACGGTCTTGCCCGCCTCGATCTCGGAGGCCAGCAGGGCCTCCAGGTCGGCCGGGGAGGTCTTGGCGACGTGGGCGGCGATGGCGTCGGCGACGGCCACGAACTTGTCGCCCTTGGCCACGAAGTCGGTCTCGCACTTCAGCTCGACCAGCACGCCGGAGGACTTGTCGTCCGCGATGAGGGAGACGACGGCACCGTTCTCGGCGCTGCGGCCCTCACGCTTGGCCACGCCCTTCTGGCCCTTGACGCGCAGGATCTCGACGGCCTTGTCGACGACGCCCTCGGCCTCGTCCAGCGCCTTCTTGCAGTCCATCATGCCGGCGCCGGTCAGCTCACGGAGCTTCTTGACGTCAGCGGCGGTGAAGTTCGCCATGATCTGTGAATCTCTTCTCGAAAGTCGAAAGCTCTACGGGTGAACGGCGGGGGCGGCGCCACAGGCACCGTCCCCCGCCGTCATACACCGTCTGAGTGACGTCTGAGTGGTCAGCCCTGCTCGGTGCCCGCGGCGGGGGCCTCGGCAGGCTCGGCGTCCTCAGCGGGCTTGGCGGCGTCCTCGGCGGGCTTGTCCGCGGCGGCCTCGGCGGGCTTGGCGGCGTCCTCGGCCGGCTTGGCCTCGGCCTCGGCCTCATCGGCCTTCTTCTCGCCCTCGAGCAGGTCGCGCTCCCACTCGGCGAGCGGCTCGCCCGCGGCCTTGTCGGCCTTCTCGTCACCGGTGGCGACACCGGAACGGGCGATGAGGCCCTCGGCGACGGCGTCGGCGATCACCCGGGTGAGCAGGGTGACGGAGCGGATCGCGTCGTCGTTGCCCGGGATCTTGTAGTCGACCTCGTCCGGGTCGCAGTTGGTGTCGAGGATCGCGACGACCGGGATCCGGAGCTTGCGCGCCTCACCGACGGCGATGTGCTCCTTCTTGGTGTCCACGATCCAGACGGCGCTGGGCACCTTCTGCATCTCGCGGATACCGCCGAGGGTCTTCTCCAGCTTGGCCTTCTCACGCGAGAGGACCAGGAGCTCCTTCTTGGTGAGGCCGGAGGCGGCCACATCCTCGAAGTCGATCTGCTCGAGCTCCTTCAGGCGCTGAAGGCGCTTGTAGACGGTCGAGAAGTTGGTGAGCATGCCACCCAGCCAGCGCTGGTTGACGTACGGCATGCCGACGCGGGTCGCCTGCTCGGCGATGGCCTCCTGCGCCTGCTTCTTGGTGCCGACGAACATGATGGAGCCGCCGTGGGCGACGGTCTCCTTGACGAACTCGTAGGCGCGGTCGATGTACGACAGCGACTGGAGCAGGTCGATGATGTAGATGCCGTTGCGCTCGGTGAAGATGAAGCGCTTCATCTTCGGGTTCCAGCGGCGGGTCTGGTGCCCGAAGTGGACGCCGCTCTCCAGCAGCTCCCGCATCGTGACGACGGCCATGGCCGTACTCCTTGAGGTACTCGGTTCCACGGCGGCCGGGCGGCCGCCGCTCCTGACGTCCCGGCGCGCCTGCCACGGACGGGGCCCTTTCGGGGGTCGTCCGAGGACCGAGGGGCGCGGCCACCGAGCTGACCGATGCGCGATCGGAGCACCGGTGGCGGGGCGTGCGAAGTCGATCCGGTGACCCGGATCGCCATAAGAAGTGTACGGGACCGGTACGGTGCCGGGTGACGGCGTTATCCACAACCCGTGAGTAGTCCCCCGATTCCGTCCATGATCCACCCGTTTCGGGCCGCCCGGCCATCGTGGGGGCATGCGAAGGCTTGTGGTGGGGTGGGCTCTTGCCCTGGTGACTCTTGCGCTGTCGGTGCCGCCGGTGCCGATGGCCCTTCTTCTGGTGCCACCTCTTCCGGCGGCACGGGCCGCGGCGGTGGATCCGCGTGCGGCCCCTACTCCGCGCGCCACCCCTACTCCGCGCGCGGCGCCGGATCCGGAGCCGGGGACGAGGCCCGGCGGGGGACGGTCAAGACCGGACGGGGGACGGTCAAGGCCGGACGGGGGACGGTCGGGGCCGCGTGGGGAGCGGTCGTGGCCGGTGGACGGTGTGCCGGGCGCGGTGCGGCCTGCCGTGCTGAGGGGGTGGCGGCCGCCTCCGGCGCCCTGGGCGGCGGGGCACCGCGGGGTCGACCTCGCGGCGCGCCCGGGCGAGCGGGTCCGGGCGGCGGGCCCGGGGCGGGTGAGCTTCGTGGGCCCGGTCGCGGGCCGTGGTGTGCTGGTGATCGAGGTGTCCGGGACCGGCTCCCCTCCCCTGCGCACCACCTACGAACCGGTGCGCGCCGCGGTGGCCAAGGGAGAGCGGGTGACCGCAGGGCAAGTGGTCGGCGTGGTGGCGCCGGGCCCCTTCCACTGCCGGTCGGGCTGTCTGCACTGGGGGCTGCGGCGCGCGGACCGCTATCTCGATCCGCTGTCACTGCTGCCGCCGTCGATGCTGCGGGGCGGGCCGTCCCGGCTGCTCCCGGTGTTCGGGGTGCGCGACGCGCCCACGCTCTCCGCGCTCGCCTCCCCCGCCGGGGACACCCGGCTGCCGACGGCCGCGGCGCTGGTGGCGGCATCCCTCTGGGCCCGGATCCGGCTGGGTCGCCCGGGTCGGTCCGGATCGCCCTGGGTCGCCCGGTCGTCCGGGCCGCGCCTCCGCGCGCCCGCTGGGGCAGGCCGTCCAGCCGTCCGGGTCGGGCCTCGCACACGCCCGATCACGCGCCCGGTGGGGTCGGCTGAAGGGCCGGGCGGTCAGCCCCGGACGCCGCGCAGGGCCATGGCGACAGCCGCCTCGGTGATCCGCTCGGGGTCTTCGGCCGCGCCGAGCTCGATGCGGCGGACCGCGGCGTCCACGACGCCCTGGAGCAGCACGGCCGAGAGCCGGGGCTGCTCATGCCCGAGGGTCGCGAGGGCCGCGACCACCATGGCGATCAGCCCGCCGTGGGCCGCCCGGATCTTCTCCCGCGCGCCCGCGTCCAGCTCACCGGCGGAGATCGCCACCACCGCACGGTGCCGGCGGTCGCCGACGAGCGCGAGCTGCCGGCGGACATACGCCTCGATCTTCGCCTCGGACCCGTCGGCCCGCTCCATGGCGGCCTCGACCTCGGCGGCCCAGACCGGGAAGTCCACGGCGCACAGCTCCTCGACCACGGCGGCGCGGGAGCGGAAGTACTCATAGACGGAGGACCGTGCGAGTCCCGTGCGCTCGGCGAGGGCGGGGAAGGTCAGCGCCTCCGTGCCACCCTCGGAGAGCAGGGTGCGGGCGGCCTCCAGCAGGGCCGCGCGCTGCATCGTCCGGTGCTCGGCCACTGAGGCCGCTCGAATCCTGGGCACCCGACCACTCTACGGAAGAGGCCGCCCCGAGGGCGATGCCGGAGGGACGATTCAGCGCCCGACGTCGGCGAGTTTCGCCCGCAGCTGGAGCACCGATTTGGTGTGGATCTGGCTGACCCGGCTCTCGGTGACGCCGAGCACCTGGCCGATCTCGGCGAGCGTGAGCCCCTCGTAGTAGTAGAGCGTGACCACGGTCTTCTCCCGCTCCGGGAGGGTGTTGATCGCCCGGGCGAGCAGCCGCCGCAGCTCCCGGTCCTCGGCCACCTCGACCGGGTTGTCCGCCGCGGTGTCCTCGAGGGTGTCCATGAGGCTGAGCCGGTCGCCGCCCTCGCCTCCGACGTGCAGCAGCTCCTCCAGGGCGACCACATTGGCGAGCGACAACTGGCTGAAGACGCCGTGCAGTTCCTCGAGGCTGATGCTCATCTCGGTGGCCACCTCGGCCTCCGAGGGGGTACGGCGCAGCTGCGCCTCGAGCGTGGCGTACGCCCGCTCCACGGCCCGGGCCTTCTGGCGGACCGACCGCGGGATCCAGTCCAGGGCCCGCAACTCGTCGATCATCGCGCCGCGGATCCGGGTGATCGCGTAGGTCTCGAACTTGATGGCGCGCTCGGGGTCGAACTTCTCGATGGCGTCGATGAGTCCGAAGACCCCGGACGAGACGAAGTCCGCCTGCTCGACATTGGAGGGCAGCCCGACACTGACCCGGCCGGCCACATACTTCACCAGCGGTGAGTAGTGCAGGATCAGCTGCTCCCGCAGCCGGCCGTCGCCCGTGGTCTTGTACGACCGCCACAGCTCGTCGAGCGATGAGGGCGCGGCAGGGTGCACCGCGCCGCGGGCCGCGGGCGGCGCCGCGCTGTCAGACCCGGAGATGTGCTGGGGCATTCGTCGCCTTGAGCCGTTCTGCCATGACATGGGTGAGGACGTACGCTTCCGCCGGAAACCTTGTGAGCGTAGCGTGACTAAGGCGTCGCGGTATGCGAAGGGCGTCGGCTCGGCGGTGTGCGGATACGGTCATCGCCTCAACCCTTTCACCCGATTGCCCCGATTCGGGGGATCGCCTCGCCGTGCGCTGTCGCTCCGGCGCACGGGCGGGACCAACTCCCATCGATCGCCATGACGTTCGACAAAGCCCAGGGCGAGCAGTTCATGAAGCCGGCCCAGGGCCTCGTCGCAGCCGGTCCCGGATTCCCGGGCCACATCCCGCAGGTGGTTGCCGCCCCGTGCCGACAACGCTTCCAGCACCCGTGCCGTCACGGGATCGAGCAGGTCCCGCTCGACCAGCGGCCCCCGCCGCTCCGGGGCGAGGTCTCCGATGCCGCCGATGAGCTCGGCCACTTCGGCCGCGTCGGTGACCAGGACGGCCTCGCCGCGCAGGAGTTCATGCACCCCGGCCGAGAGCCCGCTGGTCACCGGTCCGGGCACCCCCATGGTGGACCGCCCGAGCTGTTGTGCCCGGCGCGCGGTGACCAGCGATCCGCTGCGGTACTGGGCCTCTACCACGACCGTGCCGCGGGTGAGGGCGGCGATGACCCGGTTGCGGAGCACGAATCTGGGGCGCGTCGGATGCGCTCCGGGCGGCAACTCGGCCAGCACCAGGCCTTGTTCCGCCATGCGCTCGATCAACTCGGCGTGCGCTCGCGGATAGGGGACGTCCACACCGGAGGCCAGCACCGCGATGGTGGCCCCGCCCGCGGCGAGCGCCCCTCGGTGAGCCGCGCCGTCCACGCCGTGGGCCGCCCCGGAGACGACCACCCAGCCGCGCTCGGCGAGCCCGGCGCCGAGGGACGCCGCGACATGCGCGCCGTAGTCGCTGCAAGCCCGCGCGCCGACCACGGCGACCGAGCGCAGCGCCCACATCCGCAGGTCGGCCGCGCCGCGCACCCATAGCCCGACCGGGCGAGCGTCACCGAGATCATCGAGCTGACCGGGCCAGTCCAGGTCCCCGGGGCAGATGAACCGTCCGCCGCACCCGGCGATCAGCGCGAGGTCGGTGACCGGATCCACCCCGGCCGCCCGGAGGGCGCATCCGGCCAGCCGCTCCCCGGTGGCCCCGGGCGGGGGCTTGCCCTTCCCGGTGAGCGCCCGCCACAGCGCGACCGGCCCCATACGGCGCAGCCAGCGCCCCACGGCCTCGTCCCCGGGCTCCACGAGCCGGGTGAGCGCCGCCCGCGCCAGCCGCTCCTCGTCCGGAGCGCCCCGCCGCTCGGTCAGTCCCCGTCCTTCGTCCAGTGCGCCCTGCTCTTCGAGGCGCTCCTGCCCCTCGTCCGGGGTGGCCCGCCGCTCGGGCGGCCCCTGCCCCTCGTCCGGGGTGGCCCGACCCGCGGAGAGCCCCTGCCCCGCGTCCGGGACGCCCCGCCCCTCCGGGAGCGCCTGTCCCTCGTCCCAGCCGCCCTGCCCCTGCCCAGGCCCGGAGAACGGGGCGGGGACGGCGCCGAGGCCGTCCGCCGAAGGAGCCGGCATCAGCACTCCCCCGCCGGGACCGGCACCCCGCGGCTGACCCCGGTGCGCAGCTGGAGCGCCTGGGCGATGTCCGGCGCCATGGGCCGGTCGTGCCCGGCCAGGTCGGCGACGGTCCAGGCGACCCTCAGCACCCGGTCGAGCCCCCGGGCGGTGAGCAGCCCGCGCTCCATGTCGCGCTCGGCCTCGCGCAGCGCACCGGGGGACGGCTGCCAGCGGGTGCGCAGCTCATGGCCCGGCACCTCGCTGTTCAGCCGCCAGGGGGTGCCCTGGAGGCGGGCGGCGGACCGCTCCCGGGCCTCCCGGACGCGTGCCGCGACGGACGCGCTGCTCTCCGCCCCGGCCAGCGCCCCGGTGAGCTCGTTCCGGCTCACCGCCTCGACGCGGACCCGCAGGTCCACCCGGTCCAGCAGCGGTCCGGACAGCCGTGCCTGATAGCGGCGGACCGTGGCGGGCAAGCATTCGCAGACGTCGCCCATCAGACCATGGCGCCCACAGGGACAGGGGTTGGCCGCGAGCATCAGCAGGAAGCGCGCCGGCATCCGCATCATCCCGGCGGACCGGGCGACCACCACATGCCCCGATTCCAGGGGCTGCCGGAGGGCGTCCAGCGCCTTCCCGCTGAACTCGGGAGCCTCGTCCAGGAAGAGCACTCCACGGTGGGCGAGCGAGACCGCGCCGGGCCTGGGCAGGCCATTGCCCCCGCCGACGAGCGCGGCCATGGTCGCCGAGTGGTGCGGGGCGCAGTACGGCGGGGTCTCCACCAGGGGCTGGCCCGGCGGGAGGACCCCGGCGACCGAATGGACCGCGGTGACCTCCAGGGCCTCCTGCTGGGTGAGCGGCGGCAGCAGCCCGGGCAGCCGCTCGGCCAGCATGGTCTTCCCGGCGCCCGGAGGCCCGTTCAGGAAGAGGTGGTGCCCGCCCGCGGCCGCGACCTCCAGGGCGGTGCGCGCGGCGCGCTGCCCGGCGACCTCGGCCAGATCGGGCCGCCCCGCCCCGACCCCGGGCACAGCGGCCACACCGGTGCCCATACCGGCGCCGGGCACGGTGAGCCCCGCCAGCATCGGATCGGGGCGGCCCAGTTCCTGGGGCTCCTCCTCCTCGGGCACCGGCTCGTCCGTCAACACCGCGATCAGCTGGCGCAGGCTCCGTACACCCAGCACCGAGACGCCCGGCACCAGGGCCGCCTCCGCCGCCGTCTGCTCGGGGACCACGACCTGGCGGTAGCCCGCCTCGGAGGCGGCGAGCACGGCGGGCAGCACCCCGCGGACCGGCCGCACCCGGCCGTCAAGCCCCAGCTCCCCGATCATCATCAGATCGGCGATCTCCCGAGGGTCCACGCGCTCGGCCGCGCCGAGCACCGCACAGGCCACGGCCAGGTCGAAGCCGCTGCCGCCCTTGGGGACGGATGCCGGGCTGAGCCCGACCGTGAGCTTCTTCTGCGGCCATTCGCCGCCGGAATTGACCACGGCCGCGCGGACCCGGTCCCGGCTCTCCACCAGGCTCTTGTCGGGCAGCCCGACCAGGGTGAACGCGGCCACTCCCGGCTCCAGATCGGCCTGGACCTCCACCACCACGCCCTCGACCCCGACCAGCGCCACCGAGCAGGTGCGGGCGAACCCCATCAGGCCACCCCTCGCACATGCTCGACCACGGGCGCGCCCCGGCGGGGTAACACCACCCCCACCACATCGATCCGCACCCCGCCGGGCGGCGGCCCGCCGTGCCGCTCCAGCCAGCGCTCCGCCAGCCACCGCAGCCGCTCGGTCTTGTCCGGTCCGACGGCCGCCATCGGATGCTCGTAACCACCCTCACGGCGCGTCTTGAC
Organism: Streptomyces javensis; assembly: GCF_039525925.1. Classification (NCBI taxonomy): domain Bacteria; kingdom Bacillati; phylum Actinomycetota; class Actinomycetes; order Kitasatosporales; family Streptomycetaceae; genus Streptomyces; species Streptomyces javensis. Next base: position 24,469 of record NZ_BAAAIF010000070.1, read on the forward strand.
CTCGCACACCACCAGCGCCCCCGCGTCGAGCGCGAGGATGTCGATCTCGCCGTCCCGGCATCGCCAATTGCGCTCCAGGACGGTCATCCCGGCTTCCGCCAATGTGCGGACCGCCACATCCTCGCCGTAGCGGCCCAGCGCTCCTCGGGCGTTCATTCGGCACCACCTCCGGCACCGACTGTGACGCCCCCGCGCCCCGCTCAGGGATCTTGGAGCATTCCTGTGGACGGCCGTCCGGCTGTGGAAAACTCGGCCACCCGGAAGGTTGAGCCAGCCACCCGGAAGGTGGAGTCACCCGCCGGAAAGTCCGGGTCAGCCACCCGGGAGGCGGGATCAGCCGCTCGGAAGATCGAGGTCGCTCTTGTTCAGCTCCTCGATGTTCACGTCCTTGAACGTGAGAACCCGTACCTGCTTCACGAAACGAGCCGGGCGGTACATGTCCCAGACCCAGGCGTCGGCCATCGACACCTCGAAGAAGACCTCACCCTGGACCGAGTGCACCTGCATCTCGTAGTCGTTGGTGAGATAGAAGCGGCGCTCGGTCTCGATCACATATTTGAACAGACCGACGACATCGCGGTACTCCCGGTAGAGCTTCAGCTCCATCTCGGTCTCGTACTTCTCGAGGTCCTCGGCGCTCATGGCATGTTCCCCTTCAGCCGTGCGTCCCCCCATTGTGCGTCAGACGCGCTCAGTCTCCAGGATCACCGGTGCACTCGGGGGTCCCTCGACGAGCAGCGTACGCAACAGCTCCGCCAGCCGTGTCGGGTACACCGGCTCGGTGGCCGTGGCCAGCTCATCCGCGGTCCACCAGCGCAGACCCGCTACGCTCCGCCGCTCCAGCTCGGTCAGCCCGCCGCCGGCGCGTGCCGGGGTCTGTTGGGTACGACACAGGTAGTACCACTCGTCCTGGTCCCAGCGCCGCCCGGCGAACGGAAAGGAGCAGATCCGCCGCCACAGCAGCGGGCCGAGCCGCACATCGGTGATCCCGGTCTCCTCCGCGAGCTCCCGGAGCGCGGCCTCCTCACGGCTCTCCTCGCCCTCCAGGCCGCCTCCCGGGGTGAACCACCAGGTGGACGAGGGATCGTCCGGTTCGAAGCCGTGCAGCAGCAGGATGCGGTCCTGCGGGTCCAGCAGCACCACCCGGGCGACCTTCCGCAGCCGCCGCTCGTCCGTGCCGGTCCGCTCGGCTCCGCCGGGCCCCTCAGCCACTCGCGGCCACCTTCCCCTTCGCCGCTTGATCCCGCCGTGCGCCGCCGCCTGACCTGCGCCGGGCGATCGGCCCATGGGCCGCGCCCGCCAGGATCAGCACCGCGCCCACGATGACCGCGATCATGATCGGCCCCAGCGGCCCCGGCTGCGAGATCCCGCCCGGCAGCGCCTTGAAGACATCGGGCCGCCCCACGGTCCCCCAGGACCCCAGCGGCCAGGCGGTGGCGTCCACCCGGGCGTCCACCGCGCCGCGCTCCACGGCGCCGCCCGCCTCGTCGGTGAGGTGCACCCGCGAGTCCAGGGAGTCGCTGCGATGGTCGCCCATCAGGAACAGCCGGTTCTTGGGCACGGTGGTGGAGAAGACCGAGGAGGACGCCTGCTCCCCCGAGCGCAGATACGGTTCCTCGAGGACCTTGCCGTTCACCCGCAGCCGGCCCTGCTTGTCACAGCACTCGACCCGGTCGCCGCCGACCCCGATGACCCGCTTCACCATGGGCAGGTCGCCCCACACCTGGTCGCGGAAGACCACCACATCGCCGCGGCGCACATCGCCGCCGTCGACCCGCTCCGCCAGCACCCGGGCACCCTTGCCGATCGTCGGCGCCATGGAGTCGGTGGGGACCGTGTACGGCTTGTAGAGCACCGCGCCCCAGACGAAGCCGCCGAGGAACAGCACACAGCCGACGGCCACCGCCAGCCCGGACAGCACGCTGCCGGGCGTGCGCCGCGGCTTGCCGCCCCCCACCCCTTGGGCTCCGCTCATTCCAGTGCTCCCGCCGTACGCAACAGACGTAGAAGATCAGGTTCCGTGTGCCCCGGGGCACACGGAACCGCACCTTACCCGGCGGTACGGGCCCCGTCAGCAGTCGGTGGTCAACCGCTCCGGCCGGCTCTCGGCCTCCGTACGGACCTTGGCGATCAGCCGGCGGCGGCGCCACAGCACGATCGGCAGCGCGCCCGCGAACCCAAGGGCCGAGGGGGCCATCGCGGCGGCCGCGCCCAGACCCGGCTGGTCGAAGGTGCTCGGCACCGGCAGGGTGGTCCAGCGGTTGATCGGCCAGGCGATGACGATCGCGCGCCCGACGACATCGTCCACCGAGACCGTGCCGTTGTTCAGGTTCTGGTGGTAGCGGGAGTCCAGCGAGTCCTGCCGGTGGTCGCCCATCACCCAGATCCGACCCTCGGGCACCTTGATCGGGCCGAACGGCTTCTCGTCACAGGGGGTGTTCCCGGGGAAGATGTACGGCTCGTCCAGCGGCTTGCCGTTGACCATGACCTTGCCGCCGCGCTTGCAGGAGACCGTGTCCCCGCCGACCGCGATGACCCGCTTGATCAGGTCCTTCTCCTCCGCCGACGGCATCAGCCCGATGAAGCTGAGCGCCTTCTGGATGCCCTCGGCGACCGGGCCGGAGCTCTTGGTCTGGGACTCGCCGAGCCAGCCGCCCGGGTCGTGGAAGACGACCACCTCGCCGCGCTCCGGCTCGGAGCCGAACCACGGGGTGAGCTTGTCCACCAGCACCCGGTCGCCCCGCTGGAGGGTGTCCTGCATCGAGTCGGACGGGATCGAGAACGCCTGCACCAGGAAGGTCTTGATCAGCAGCGCCAGGGCCAGCGCGATGACGACCAGGATCGGCAGCTCCTTCCAGAAGGAGCGCACCTTCTTGGGCTTGCCGAGCTTCCCGGGCCCGCCGGGCTTCCCGGAGCCCGGCTTCGACGCCCCGTCCCCGGGCCCGGGCGGATCAGCCGCGCCGGGACCGTCCTGGGGATCGGAGGGTTCCGGCCCGCCATCGGCTCCGGGTGGGTCCGACGCCCTGGGCGCGGCAGCCGACCCGTTCGTGGGTGCACCGGCTTCGGGCGCCTCGTCCGCCCCGTTCGTGGGGTGCTCCGCCCCCGTCCCGGGCTGCCTCTCGGGCTCTTCGTGACCGGATCGTGCGCCGACCGCCAAATCCCCCACATCCACTCCTCACGCCTGACTGCCGCCTGCCCCACGAACGGCGCAGGATCACCACTCCCATAACGAGCGGGAGTTCCGCAGGGGTCGGGAGCTGGACCATTCCTTGCTGATCCATGGGGGACAGCCTATGTGCCGAGCCCTCGGCCTGTGTCGCCCCACTCGGCGCGTCCTTCACCGAGGCGTAGGTGCCCGGTTCCTCGAGGCGCCGCATGTGCCCGAACGGCCACGCGATCACCACGGCGCGGCCGACCACCATGTTGTCCGGCACCGTGCCCTGGTACGGCTCATCCAGATGGACCCGGGAGTCCGCCGAGTTGGACCGGTGATCCCCCATCACGAACATCCGTCCCTGAGGGACCGTCACCTTGAACTGCTTCTGCGACGGCGGGTTGCCCGGGTGCAGATACGGTTCGTTCAGCGGCGTCCCGTTGACGGTGACCTTACCGTTCGTATCGCAGCACTCCACCGTGTCGCCGCCCACCGCGACCACCCGCTTGATCAGGTCCTGCTCGTCGGAGGACGGCAGCAGCCCGATGAAGGTCAGGAACTCCTTGCCCTGCTTGATGACCGGCGGGTCGTCCTTGGGTGGCTTCCGCTCGTCGTCCAGCCACCCGCCGGGGTCCTTGAACACCACCACGTCGCCGCGCTCCGGCTTCGAGCCGAACCACGGGGTGAACTTGTCCACCAGCACCCGGTCGCCGATCCGGATGGTCTGCTCCATCGAGCCGGACGGAATGACGAACGCCTGCACCAGGAAGGTCTTCAGGACGAGCGCGATCACCAGCGCCACGCCCACCAGGATCGGTATCTCCTTGACGGCCGAACGGCGCCGCCTGCGCTTGATACGCCGCTGGATCTTGCGCCGCTCCGCGCGTCCGCCCACCCGGCGCTCGCCCGGCGGGCGGGGAGTGCCCAGGTCGGCTCCGGCGGGCGGAGCGGCGGCCTGGCGCGCCCCGGCACGAGGACGCCCACGCTTACCCATGGGCACCACCGGAGGCGGCGGACGGTATGCGGCCGGGCGCCGCGGGCACGCTCGTGAAGGCGTCCGTCCGGGGTACGCCGGACCAGCGGCCGAACGGCCAGCCGATCCATTCGGCGCGGCCGATCACCTTGTCGACGGGGACCGTGCCCCCGCCCGGAGCGCCCAGATAGTCGCGCGAGTCCCGGGAGGCGTCGCGGTGGTCGCCCATCACCCACAGCCGTCCTTCGGGCACGACGATGTCGAAACGCACCCGCGAGGGGCTGTCCCCGGGGTGCAGATAGTGCTCGTCCACCGGCTGACCGTTCACCTCGATCCTCCCCCGCTCGTCGCAGCAGGTGACCCGGTCACCACCGATGCCCACCACGCGCTTGACGTAGTCGGACTCGGCCGGTTCGGCCAGTCCGACCGCCGCGGCCGCCTTGCGCAGCAGACCCGTCACCGGATTCCCGGACGGCTCCTCCTCGCCGAAGGAACCGGCTCCGTCGAACACGACAACGTCGCCGCGGCGCGGATCGTCCCCGAAACGGTAGGCGAGCTTGTTCACAAGCACTCTGTCCCCGGGGCGGAGGGTGCCCTCCATCGAACCGCTCGGGATCAGGAACGGCTGGAGCACAAAGCCGCTCACCAGCAGCACGAACGCGGCGCACGCGGTCGCGAGCAACGCCGCCCGCCGCCAGCGCCCGCCGCCGGTCAGCCAGCCCCCGCGCAGCCATTCCGGCAGCCGTCCCGCGGACCGGGGCTCCCCGGTCCGCGCGGAGGCACGCGAAGAGCGCGACCGCGCCTCGTGCTCCTTCTCGGAGCCCGGGGAGCGGTCGCGCTCCGCGAGCTGTCCTTCGGTGTTCATCGGGCCAGAGCCTATCCGGCCCGGCCGGATGATCCGGCGGTAGCTCAGTAGTCGCGCAAAATCGCCGCGATCCAGCCGCGAGCTCAGCTCTCGCGCTTCTCCTTGATCTTGGCGGCCTTGCCGCGGAGGTCGCGCAGGTAGTACAGCTTCGCCCGGCGCACATCACCGCGGGTGACGACCTCGATCTTCTCGACGATCGGGGTGTGCACCGGGAAGGTGCGCTCCACGCCGACGCTGAAGCTCACCTTGCGGACGGTGAAGGTCTCGCGGACACCGGAGCCCTGGCGGCGGATGACGACGCCCTTGAACTGCTGGACACGGGAGCGGTTGCCCTCGATGACGCGGACGTGGACGTTGACCGTGTCGCCGGGGCGGAAGGTCGGGATGTCGCTGCGCAGCGACGCGGAGTCGACGGTGTCGAGCAGGTGAGACATGATCGTCTGCTTTCCTCGCTGATGCCACAGGTCATCAGCGGAATATCGGATGATGATTCGGAGTGCCGCCCTCATCGGGTGGGCGTCGGTCCCCCTGTGGCAGGGGCGCACACCCGGACGTACGGCAGCGGCCTATTCTTCCACGGCCTGGTCCGGCCGCCCAAATCGGGCCCCACCGGCCGTCCCGCCGGTCCCGGGCAGCTCCTCCCAGCCCAGCTCGGCCAGGAGCGCGCGGTCGTGCTTGTCGAGCGTCGCCGGGTCGCAGCGCTCGATCAGATCGGGGCGATTCTCGCTGGTACGGCGGAACGCCTCGTCCCGGCGCCAGCGGGCGACCCTGCCGTGGTGGCCGCTGATCAGCACCTCCGGGATGGAGCGGCCGCGCCACTCGGGGGGCTTGGTGTAGACGGGCCCCTCCAGGAGGTCGGCCATCGTGCCGGGGGCGAAGGAGTCGTCACGGTGCGACTCGGCGTTCCCCAGCACGCCCGGCAGCAGCCGGGCCACCGACTCGGTGATCACCAGCACCGCGGCCTCGCCGCCGGCCAGGACGTAGTCGCCGATCGAGACCTCGTGGACCTCCAGCCGCTCGCCGTACTCATCGATCACCCGGCGGTCGATGCCCTCGTAGCGGGCGGGCGCGAAGACCAGCCAGGGGCGCTCGGCGAGCTCGACGGCGAGGGCCTGGGTGAACGGACGGCCGCTCGGGGTCGGCACGATCAGGGTGGGCTTGACCAGCCCCTCGGCCTCGCCCGACGCCATGATCGAGTCAAGCGCCTCGCCCCAGGGCTCGGGCTTCATCACCATGCCGGGGCCGCCGCCGTACGGGGTGTCGTCGACCGTGTTGTGCCGGTCGTGCGTCCAGGCGCGCAGATCGTGGACGCGCACGTCGAGCTGACCGCGGGCACGGGCCTTGCCGACCAGCGAGACGTTCAGCGGCTCCAGGTACTCGGGGAAGATCGTGACGACGTCGAGCCTCATGACGACCCAACCTCACGGCCGCCCTCGTCCTTACGGCTGCCCGCGATCTCCGCCTCGGCCTCGTCGAGCAGGCCCGGCGGCGGGTCGATCACGGCGCGCTGCTCCTCCAGATCGATCTCCGGCACGACCTCGGAGACGAACGGGATCAGCACCTCACCCCCGTCGGGGCGCTTCACGACCAGCAGGTCCTGGTACGGCAGATGGGAGATCTCGGAGATCCGCCCGACCTCCGTGCCGTCCACGGTGACCACATCGAGGTCGATCAGCTGATGGTCGTAGAACTCCTCGGGATCCTCGGGGAGTTCCTCCGGGTCGACCTCGGCGATCAGCAGGATGTTGCGCAGCGCCTCCGCGGCGTTGCGGTCGCGTACGCCCTCGAAGCGCAGCAGCAGCCGGCCGCTGTGCACCCGGCCGGACTCGATGGTCAGCGGCCCTGCCGAGGCGGGCTCGGTGGCCAGCACGGCGCCCGGGCCGAGCCGCAGCTCCGGCTCGTCCGTCCGCACCTCGACGGTGACCTCGCCCTTGATGCCATGGGCACGGCCGATCCGCGCGACAACCAACTGCACGATGCGATGTCCCTTCACACACACGGGCCGGGGACGGCCCAAAGCCCTCCCCGGCCCGTGCCGGTGCTCTTCTTGATCGCCTCAGCGAACCTGATCGACGTCGACGAGGTCGACGCGGATCCCGCGGCCGCCGATGGCGCCCACGACGGTGCGCAGGGCGCGTGCGGTGCGGCCGTTGCGGCCGATCACCTTGCCGAGGTCATCGGGGTGCACCCGGACCTCCAGCACCCGCCCACGCCGCAGGTTGCGCGAGGCCACCTGCACGTCGTCGGGGTTGTCGACGATGCCCTTCACCAGGTGCTCGAGGGCCTCCTCGAGCATCCTCAGGCCTCAGTCGACGCGGTGGACTCAGCGGACTCGGCCGCCTCGTCCGACTTCTTGTCGGCCTTCTTCGCCTTCGGGGTGATCGCCTCACCCTTCGGCTCGTCACCGGCGTCCTTGGCGGCCGCCTCGAACAGCGCGCGCTTGTCGGCCTTCGGCTCGGCGACCTTCATCGGAGCCGGGGCGGGCAGACCCTTGAACTTCTGCCAGTCGCCGGTGACCTTCAGAATGGCCAGCACCGGCTCGGTCGGCTGCGCGCCGACCTTCAGCCAGTGCTGCACGCGCTCCGAGTCCACCTCGATGCGCGACGGGTTCTGCACCGGGTGGTACAGACCGATCTCCTCGATCGCCCGGCCGTCACGGCGGGTACGGGAGTCGGCGACGACGATGCGGTAGTGAGGCGACCGGATCTTGCCCAGACGCTTCAGCTTGATCTTGACTGCCACGGGAGTGGTGTCTCCTGGTCTTGACGTGGTTGAGCACTGCGACGTGCCGCGTGGGGTTGCGGTACCCGAGTGCCCGATGGACGCGTCAGCCGTAGGAGAGAGGGGTCCTGGTCGACTGTCGAGTACAGCAGACCATTGTGCCACACCGTGACAGGTCAGCCGACCGCGGCCACCGGCTCCGGAATGCGGAACGGCTTCCCGCATCCACCGCACATGATCGGCGCCTGGGCCAGCACCGACGGGACGACGCGGACATTGCGCCCGCAGTCGCACACCGCCTTGACCCGGACCCCGCCACCGGACGAGCCGTGGCGCGCGGCGGGCCCGCGGAAGGTGCGGGAGGTCTCGGCGGTGGTCGCCACGGTGTGCGCCTTGAGCGCGCGCTGGAGGCGGTCGATCGTCGTCCGGTACCGCTTTCTCGCCTCGGGGCTGAGGGTGACCAGCGAGAAGCCGCTGCTGGGATGCGGCTCCTCGGGGTGGTCAAGACCCAGCTCCTCGGCGATCGCCAGGAACCGGCGGTTGTGGTAGCGGCCGGCGCGTGAGGTGTCACGGACACCGCGGGCAGCGGCGATCCCATGCACTGCCTCATGCAGCAGCCGTTCGAAGGAGAGCTCGGCGCCACATGCGGACGACGATTCTCCGATCAGCGATTCGGGCGCGGCGAGATCCGGCAGCTCGGGGTGGTGCCGTTGAATATCGGCCCACGCCTGCGCCAGCTCTGCGGCGAGAACAGGTGGTGTCGTGCTCACGTCGTGCTAACGAGCGGGACCGGTCCGGTGTTCCGATTCCGGGGCATCCCAAATAATTTGCACGTACCAGTCAGTTCACGCTGATGTACGGCGACGAGGGGCGGGTGCGTAAATGTATGGATGAGCCACGCACCGCGCACCAAGCCGGTACGTACCGGTTCAGTAGGCCCTCGCGACGTACGCGACGTTACCGGGAGCGTCGTCGGCGTCCGGCACCGCCCCGTCCTCGGTCACCAGACACCGCACGGACACCGACCGCTCGGCGAGCGCAGCCTCGCCCTCCGGCCCCAGATCCGCCCAGCGGATGCGGGCCCAGCCGCCCGCGGCCGCGGCCTCGGCGGCCTCCTCCATGGTCGTCACGTCCGTGGTGCGCGCCTTACGGCGCTCACGGGCCTGCCGCAACAGCAGCGCCTGGTCCTCCTCCAGGACCTTGGGCAGCAGTTCCGGCAGCAGCTCGGTGCGCACCGGCTCCTTGCCGCCCGGGATCCGCCTGGCCACCATCGCGGTGCCGCCCTCCAGGTCGCGCGGGCCGACCTCGACCCGGACCGGCACACCCTTGAGCTCCCAGTCGACCGCGCGCCGGCCGAAGGGGGTGTCCGTACGGTCGTCGACGTGGACCCGCACGCCCGCCGCGGTGAGCAGCTCGCCGATCTCGCGGACCTTGGCGAGCACCGCGTCATCGCCCTTGATCGCCAGCACCACGACCTGGATCGGGGCCAGCCGCGGCGGGATCCGCAGGCCGTTGTCGTCGCCGTGCATCATCACCAGTGCGCCGACCATCCGGGTCGTGCTGCCCCAGGAGGTCTGCCAGACCAGCTCCTGCTCGCCGTCCTTGGACAGATAGCTGGTGTGGAAGGCGCGGGCGAAGTTCTGGCCGAGCTCATGGCTGGTGCCCAGCTGGAGCGCCTTGCCGTCGCCCATCATCCCTTCGAGGGTGAGGGTGTTGAGGGCGCCGGCGAACCGCTCCCGGGCGGTCTTGCGCCCCAGGACCACGTCCATCGCCAGGACGTCCGCCATGAACCGGGCGTAGACCTCACGGTGGATCCGGGCGGCGAAGTCCCGGGCGTCCTCGTACGAGGCGTGTGCGGTGTGGCCCTCCTGCCACAGGAACTCGGTCGTCCGCAGGAACAGCCGCGGCCGCAGCTCCCAACGCACCACATTGGCCCACTGGTTGATCAGCAGCGGCAGATCGCGGTAGCTCTGCACCCACTTGGAGAAGTACTCGTTGACGATCGTCTCGGAGGTGGGCCGGACGACCACCGGCTCCTCGAGCTCCTTACCGCCGCCATGGGTGACGACCGCGAGCTCCGGTGCGAACCCCTCGACGTGATCGGCCTCCCTGGCCAGATACGACTGCGGGATGAAGAGCGGGAAGTACGCGTTCTGGACGCCGACCGCCTTGATGCGGGCGTCCATGTCCTGCTGCATCCGCTCCCAGAGCCCGTACCCGTACGGTCGGATCACCATGGTGCCGCGCACCGGGCCGTTGTCGGCCAGTTCGGCCTTGTTGATCACGTCCTGGTACCAGCGGGGGAAGTCCTCCGCCTGGGGGGTGAGCACGGGAGTCTTGGCCATGGCGCCGATCGTACGGCCCGGGGGTACCGAACCGTGAATCAAACCAAAACGAGCCGATCAGCACCGGCCACCGCCCGCGCCACGCCCACGGCCGTCCGGTGGCCCGGCGGAGGTCAGGGGGCGGTTCGGGAGGCGAAGCGTACGCACAGGTGTGCGGGGGCGCACAAAGGGGGCACGCAAGCACGGCCGTGAAACCTCTGGACGCGGGGACGGATGCGGAGTTCCCTGGCATTTGGGGGTGGGACGTCACAACGCACCGCGGGGGAAGCGCACCACGGGGGATGTGACACCGAATCTGACGACGGCACAGCTCTTCGCTGATTGGGGCCCTTTCGATGACATCTACGCTCGTACGGCGGCACCGCCCGCGCCCCTCCTCGTCGTGGACGACGGACGCGCACGCCCGCACCCGCGACTGGGCGGAGATCCAGGAGCGGATGCTGGTCCCGCTGTACGAGGCCGTGTACGAACGGCTGGACGTCGGCGCCGGAACGCGTCTGCTGGGCCTGGGCTGCGGTTCCGGGCTCGCCCTCCTCATCGCGGCCGCGCGCGGCGCCGCGGTGTGCGGAGTGGACACGGACGAGCGGCGCCTGGACCTCGCGCGGGAGCGGCTGACCGCCGCGGACACACCGGACGACCCGGCGCGGCCCGCCCGGCTGGTCCTCGGCGGCCCGGAGAGCCCCTGTGTGCGGGAGGCCGCGACGGACGCGGCCTTCACGGTGGTGACCGCCTTCGAGCCGCTGTCCGCCCTGGGCGCGGGGAGCCCCGGTGCGATGGTGTCCGACGCGGCGTCCGCGCTCGCGGCCGCCGCGGCCGGAACCGAGCGCGGCGGGGCCGTGGTGCTCGCCGGATGGGGACCGCCGGAGCGCTGCGCCACCTCCGGGGTGCTGCGGGTGGGCGCCCGGCTCGCGGACCCCGTGTGCGCCCCCGACCACCGCCGGGAGGTGCCCCCTGCCGCAGGCTGGCGGCTGTGCGGCCGGGACGACCTGGAGGAACTGGCCGCGCGGGCGGGTCTGCGGCCCGACGGCTCGGGCCGGGTGGCCTGCCCGTTCGGGTACGCCGACATGGACAGCGCGGTGCGCGGGCTGCTGTCGACGGGGCTGTTCGACGCGGCGGAGCGGGCCACGGATCCGATCCAGGTCCGTAAGGAGATCACCGAGGCGCTGCATCCGCATCAGCGGGCGGACGGCACGGTGTGGATGCCGAACGTCTTCCGCTATCTGATCTGCCGGGCCTGAACGGGCCCATCGCGTAAGGCCCCTGGCGGGGTGCGCAGGGGCCTTACGGTTCGCTCGTACGAGTGCGGCTCGGGAGCCGGGGTGGCAGCCGGCTCGGGAGCCGGGGTGGCAGCCGGCTCGGGAGCCGGGGTGGCAGCCGGGGTGGCTCAGCCCATGAACTTCTTGAACTCGTCGGGGAGTTCGAAGTCCTGGCCGCCCTGGTCGCCGTTGGGCAGCCCGAACGCGCCGCCCTGCTCGCGGCGCGCCGCGGCGGCCTGCTCCTCGGCCTTGCGCTTCATGGGGTTGCCCGAGCGCTGCTTGCCCTTGGCCTTCTTCTGCTGCTTGCCCTTGCGCTTGTTGCCGCCGCCCATGCCAGGCATGCCCGGCATCCCGGGCATCCCCGGCATGCCGCCCTGGGCCATCTTCGACATCATCTTGCGTGCGTCGAAGAACCGCTCCACCAGGTTCTTGACCGCGCTCACCTCGACGCCGGAACCGCGGGCGATACGGGCGCGGCGCGAGCCGTTGATGATCGTGGGGTCCTGGCGCTCACCGGGGGTCATCGACTTGATGATGGCCGCGGTGCGGTCCACATCCCGCTCGTCCAGGTTGTTGATCTGGTCCTTCATCTGGCCCATGCCCGGCAGCATGCCGAGCAGCTTGGAGATGGAGCCCATCTTGCGGACCTGCTCCATCTGAGCCAGGAAGTCGTCGAGCGTGAACTCCTTGGGGCCCTTCGCCAGCTTGGCCGCCATCTTCTCGGCCTCTTGCTGGCTGAAGGTCTGCTCGGCCTTCTCGATCAGGCTGAGCATGTCGCCCATGCCGAGGATGCGGGACGCCATGCGGTCCGGGTGGAACGCGTCGAAGTCGTCCAGCTTCTCGCCGTTGGAGGCGAACATGATCTGGCGGCCGGTGACATGCGCGATGGACAGCGCGGCACCGCCGCGCGCGTCGCCGTCCAGCTTGGAGAGCACCACACCGTCGAAGCCGACGCCGTCGCGGAACGCCTCCGCGGTGTTCACCGCGTCCTGGCCGATCATCGCGTCGACGACGAAGAGGACCTCGTCCGGGCTGACCGCGTCGCGGATGTCGGCGGCCTGCCGCATCAGCTCCTCGTCGATGCCGAGGCGGCCCGCGGTGTCGACGATCACGACGTCGTGCTGCTTGGTGCGGGCGAACTCGATCGAGTCCTGCGCCACCTTCACCGGGTCGCCGACGCCGTTGCCCGGCTCGGGGGCGAAGACGGCGACACCGGCCCGCTCCGCGACCACCGAGAGCTGGTTGACGGCGTTGGGGCGCTGGAGGTCACAGGCGACGAGCAGCGGGGTGTGGCCCTGGCCCTTCAGCCAGCGGCCGAGCTTTCCGGCGAGCGTGGTCTTACCGGCGCCCTGTAGGCCCGCGAGCATGATCACGGTCGGCGGCTGCTTGGCGAAGCGGAGGCGCCGGGCGTCGCCGCCGAGGATGCCGATGAGCTCCTCGTTGACGATCTTGATGACCTGCTGGGCGGGGTTGAGCGCCTGGGAGACCTCCGCGCCGAGGCTGCGCTCCTTGACCTGCTTGATGAACGCCCGGACGACGGGCAGCGCCACGTCGGCTTCGAGCAGGGCGATCCGGATCTCGCGTGCCGTGGCGTCGATGTCCGCCTCGCTGAGGCGTCCCTTGCCCCGGAGGTTCTTGAAAGTCGCTGCGAGGCGATCGGAGAGGGTATCGAACACGGTGGTCGCGAATCCTTCGGTCGGATGTCGGGTCGGTGGTCGGCCTCCAAGGGTATCCGCCCGTCGTGCGAACGGTCTGCCCCCGGGTTTGCGACGCGACCCTCGTTCCGGGGGCTCCGCCCCCGTGCCCCCGCCGGGGCTCCGCCCCGGACCCCGCTCCTCAATCGCCGGAGAGGCTGAATTGTGCCCTCAGGCCTCGGGCGGGCTCGTCAGTGCCCGCTCGACTTCCTGGGCCACCTCCGCCGCGCGCATGGGCTTCAGGGGGGCGCCGGTGTCGTCTGTGACATAGAACGCGTCCACCGCGTTGGCGCCGAGGGTGGAGACGTGGGCGCTGCGGACCGCGACGCCGGTGTGTTCCAGGGCGCGGCCGATGCGGTGCAGCAGGCCGGGGGCGTCCTGGGCGCGGACCTCGATCACGGTGGCCAGCTGGGAGCTGCCGGGGGCGACCGTGACCCGGGGTGGTGGGGCGTGCACCCCGCGGCGGCGGGGGTACTTGCGGTAGGCGGCCTCGCGCTCGGCGAGGCGGGCGACGATGTCGAGCGAGCCGTCCAGGGCGCGGAGCAGGTCGTTCCGGAGCCGGGCGGCCTGTGGCAGCGAGCCGTATTCGGCCGCCACCCGCCAGCTCAGCAGCAGTACCCCGCCCGCCGCGCCTGACGCGCCCGCCGCGCCTGACGCGCCCGCCGCGCCTGACGCGTCCGCCGCGTCCGCCGCGTCCAGCTCCGACGGCAGCTCGACGGCGCGCAGGTCCGCCGCGCGCACCGTAAGGCGGTGCAGGGCGAGGACACCAGCAGCCGTGGCGAGGACGCCGGGCTGGTCGGGGACGGCGATGAGGAGTTCCACACCGATCGGTTCGGGGCCGGTGGGCCCCTCCTCCGGCGGCCCTTCGGTGACATCCGTTCCGGTGACGTCCGTAAGGAGGCCGGTTTCGCCCGGCGGCAGTGCCTCGGAGCGGGCGTGCAGGGCCAGCACCGGGCCGCCGGTGCGCCATGCCTCGACCGCGAGGCGTTCCTGCTCGGCCGTGGTCTGCTGCGGGGTGGACCAGTCGGCCGCGGGTTCGCCCGCGAGGACCGCCGAGACCCGCTTGACCAGGTCGGTGACGAGGGAGTCGCGCCAGGCGCTCCAGGCCGCGGGACCGGTGGCGAGGGCGTCGGCCTCGGTGAGGGCGTGCAGCAGTTCCAGGGTGGTGGCGCTGCCGACGGCCTCGGCGACCGACCGCACCGTGGCCGGATCGTCCAGGTCGCGCCGGGTGGCGGTCTCGACCAGCAGCAGATGGTGGCGTACGAGGGTGGCGAGGACCGCGACGTCCGCGCGGTCGAAGCCGATACGGGCGGCGACGTCGCGGGCGATGGTCTCCCCGGCCACCGAGTGGTCGCCGGGCCAGCCCTTGCCGATGTCGTGCAGCAGCGCGGCGACCAGCAGCAGATCGGGGCGGCCGACCCGGCGGCTGAGGGCGCTGGCCCGGACCGCGGTCTCGACCAGGTGCCGGTCCACGGTCCAGCGGTGTACCGGGTTGCGCTGCGGACGGCAGCGCACCCGCTCCCAGTCCGGCAGCAGCCGGGTGATCAGCCCCTCGGCCTCCAGGGCCTCCCACACTCCGACGGTGGACTCGCCCGCGCCCAGCAGTGTGATCAGCTGCTCCTTGGCCTCGGGCGGCCACGGCACGGGCAGCGGACGGGCGGCGGCGGTCAGCCGCCTCACAGCGTGCAGGGAGAGCGGAAGTCCGGCCTGGGCGGCGGCCGCGGCGGCCCGCAGGGGGAGCACGGGGTCGCGGTCGGGGCGTGCGGCGCGGGCCAGCACCACCTCGCCGTCCTGTTCCACCACGCCCTCGGCGAGCGGGCTGCGCTCCCCCGCGTCCGCGGTGCCCCCTCGTCCGCCCGAGCGCCCGCCGCGGCCGCCGAGCAGTCCGCGCAGCCGGGGCCGGGCCGCCGAGCGGGCGCGCAGCACCCGTTCGACCTCGCGCCAGGTGACGTCGGAGGCGTACGAGATGGTCCGGGCGGATTCGTAGATCTGGCGCAGCAGGGCGTCGGCGTCCAGCAGTCCGAGGGCGCCCGCGACCTGGTCCTGTTCCTGGAGGGCGAGGCGGTCGGTGGCGCGCCCGGTGGACAGGTGGAGCGCGTCGCGGGCGTCCAGCAGCCGCCGCCGCGCGTCGTCGAGGCCCTCGCGGGGGGCGTCGGCGAGCCAGGAGGCGGCGATGGCGCGCAGCGCGGTGGCGTCGCGGAGCCCGCCGCGGGCCTCCTTCAGATCGGGCTCTAGCAGGAACTGGAGCTCTCCGTGGCGCTCGGCGCGCTCCTGGCACAGCGTGTGGAGCTCGGGCAGCCGCCGCGGGGCCTGGGCGCGCCAGTCGGCGAGGACGGTGGTGCGCAGATCGGCGGTGAGCGCGGCGTCGCCCGCGATATGGCGGGCGTCGAGCAGGCCGAGCTGGACCTTCAGATCCTCGGCGGCGGTCCCGCGGGCCTCGTCGGGGGTGCGCACGGAGTGGTCGAGGGCGAGGCCCATGTCCCAGACGGGGTACCAGATGTGGTCGGCGAGCGCGGCGAGGGCCGAACGGTCGGCGGAGCCGTCGTGCAGCAGCAGCACATCGAGGTCGCTGCGCGGGGAGAGTTCGCCGCGTCCGTAGCCGCCGACGGCCACCAGGGCGGCGCCCCGTGCGATCCCGGCGGTCTCCGCGCCGCCGGTGAGCAGGGCGGCCAGCCACCGGTCGGTGAGGTCGGCCAGGGCGGTGCGGCGCGGGGGCCCGGACCGCGACTCCTCCTGGAGGAGTCGCAGCCGCGCCGCCGCGTAGCCGCCGGGCCCCGAGTCGGTGGTGTCGGTCGTGGTCTCGAGGCTTTCCGTCAACTCGGCTCCCTGTCCGCGTGCGACTGGTTGTCCGGCTCGTGCCGGGCCCTCGGAGGGCGCCCGGGCCGCGGACCCCAACGGGTGTCCCGGCACCGGCCCTCAGAAGGCGCCCGGGCCGCAGACCCCAACGGCTGTCCCGGCCCCGACCCTCAGAAGGCGCCCGGGCCGCAGACCCCAACGGCTGTCCCGGCACCGGCCCTCAGAGGGCGTCCGGGCCGCGCTCCCCGGTGCGGACGCGGACCGCGGTCTCGACGGGGACGCTCCAGACCTTGCCGTCCCCGATCTTTCCGGTGCGCGCGGCCTTGACCACGACATCGACGAGGTCATCGGCGTCCTCGTCCTCGACCAGCACCTCTATGCGCACCTTGGGCACCAGGTCGACGGTGTACTCCGCGCCCCGGTAGACCTCGGTGTGGCCGCGCTGACGGCCGTAGCCGCTGGCCTCGGTGACGGTCAGGCCCTGTACGCCGAACGCTTGCAGCGCTTCCTTGATCTCGTCGAGCCGGTGCGGCTTCACTACTGCGGTGATGAGCTTCACGCGTCCACCTTCTTGTTGTGCGGCTTCTGCGGCGCGGACGCGCCGGCCTGGCCAGCGGCGGGCACCGTACTACGCGGGGACCCGCCGACCGCGCTGAAGTCATAGGCGGTCTCGGCGTGGAACGCCTGGTCGACGCCGCCGAGCTCATCGTCCTCACTGGCCCGGAAGCCGATGGTGACGTGGATGAGCTTGGCCAGGATCCAGGAGACGGCGAAGGAGTAGAGCAGCACCGTGAAGGCGCCGAGCGCCTGCTTGCCCAGCTGGGTCATGCCGCCGACGCCGTCGGTGGCGAGGACGCCGACCAGGAGGGTGCCGATGAGGCCTCCGACCAGGTGCACTCCGACCACGTCGAGCGAGTCGTCGTAGCCCAGCTTGTACTTGAGGCTGACGGCCCAGGAGCAGACGGCTCCGGCCACCAGGCCGATCACGACGGCGCCCCAGGCGTTGACCGCCGCGCCCGAGGGGGTGATGGCGACCAGGCCCGCGACCGCGCCGGAGGCGGCGCCCAGGGTGGTGAACGCGCCGTGCCGGATGCGCTCGTAGGCGAGCCAGCCGAGCATCGCGACGCCGGTGGCGATCTGGGTGTTGAAGGCCATGTTGGCGGCGGTCCCGTTGGCGGCGAGGGCGGAGCCGGCGTTGAAGCCGAACCAGCCGAACCACAGCAGACCGGAGCCGAGCATCACCAGCGGCAGGTTGTGCGGGCGCATCGGGTCCTTCTTGAAGCCGATGCGCTTGCCGAGCACCAGGGCCACGGCGAGGCCCGCGGCGCCCGCGTTGATGTGGACCGCCGTACCGCCCGCGAAGTCGATGACCTCCTTCTTGAACAGCCAGCCGTCCGCCTGCCAGACCCAGTGCGCCACCGGGAAGTAGACGACCGTGGACCACAGGGTGATGAAGAGCGTCCAGGCGCCGAACTTGACGCGGTCGGCGACGGCTCCGCTGATCAGCGCGGGGGTGATCACCGCGAACATCAGCTGGAAGAGCGCGAAGGCCAGGACCGGGATCGCGTCCGGCTTGTCGCCCCATAGCGAGGTCGGGTCGATGCCCTTGAATCCGATGTGGTCGAGATTGCCCAGCAGCCCGCCGCCGACGTCATCGCCGAAGGTGAGCGAGTAGCCGAACAGCACCCACAGCAGCGAGACGACGCCGAGCGAGATGAAGGACATCATCAGCATGTTCAGGGCGCTCTTCACCCGCACCATGCCGCCGTAGAAGAAGGCCAGGCCGGGGGTCATCAGCATCACGAGCGCGGCGCTGATCAAGACGAACGCTGTATTTGCGCCATTCAATGTGGACGTCTCCTCGAAGCGACGGCCCGTGCGGGCAGGACATCGGTGGGCCGGTATTCGCCTCGAGGTTGGCGCAGCGCCGTTTCAGCCGATGCCGCCCGATGTTTCACCGGAGTGACGAAGGACGCGGGAGTGTTACGCGGCGGTGAACCGCGGTGGTCGGGCCGAAGCCCTCCGTTACGGTGTCGCGATCATCGCCGGGGCCGGTCAGACGGCCTGGCCGGGACCCGTCTTCTCGGGGTTGTCGGGCATCAGGGTGGCCAGCCGCTCACTGAGATCGGTGATCTCCGGTACGTCGCCGAACTGGCGCACTGCCGTGTCCACCGTCTTGCGCAGCCGGTTGTTGACCCGCTCCGAGCGCACCCGCTTGGCGAGCGGCAGCGCCTCGCGGGCGACCGCGGCGGCCTGCTCGGGCTCCTTCTGGAGGAGGTGGACGGTGGCCATGCCGATCAGGTTGAGCGCATACGAACGCTGGGGGCCGGATTCGTTCTCGGTCTCCTGGCCGAAGAGGCGCACGGCCTTGCGCATCACCGGGTCGGCCATCTTGGCGTAGGTGGGGCTGCGGCCGGCCACATAGGCGAGATCGCGGTAGGAGTGGGCGTTCTCCGCGTTGAGCTCGGCCTCGGAGAAGAAGCGGATCCAGTCCGGGTCGCCGTCGCCCCCGGCGCAGTCGGCGAAGGTGTCCTCGGCCATCTTCACCGCGCGGTGGCACTTGCTGGGCTGGCCCATATTGGCGTAGGCCCGGGCCTCCATCGCATACAGCATGGCCTGGGTGCGCGGTGTGGCGTTCTCCCGGCTGCCGTACTGCGCGAGGTGGATCAGCTCCAGCGCGTCGTCGGGCCGCCCGACGTGGATCATCTGGCGGCTCATGCTGGAGAGGACGTACGAGCCGAGGGGGCGGTCGCCGGACTCCTTGGCGGCGTGGAGGGCGAGCACGAAGTACTTCTGCGCGGTGGGCTGGAGCCCGATGTCATAGCTCATCCACCCGGCCAGCTGGGCGAGCTCGCCCGCGACCTTGAAGAGCCGCCGGGAGACCGCGTCCGGATGCGGCTCCTGGAGCAGGTCGGTGACCTCGTGCAGCTGGCCGACCACCGCCTTGCGGCGCAGCCCGCCCCCGCACTGGGCGTCCCAGGCGCGGAACATCACGATGGTGGACTCCAGCAGCTCCAGCTCTGGCTCGGAGAGCCGGGAGACCCGGCGCGCGCGCCCGCCGTCGGCCGCCCGGGCGCCGCCGGGCTGTCCGCTCGTGGAGGGCACCAGCCAGCGCTGCATGGGCTCGATGAGGGCGGGGCCCGCGGACAGCGAGAGCGAGGCGCCGAGGAAGCCGCGGCGGGCCAGCATCAGATCGCTGCGGGAGAACTCACCGATCAGCGCGACCGTCTCGGGCCCGGCCCAAGGAAGGTCCACTCCGGACACGGACGGTGACCGGTGGACGGCGCGCAGCCCGAGGTCCTCGATGCCGACCACACAGCCGAAGCGCTCGGAGAAAAGCTCGGAGAGGATCTGCGGAATCGGCTCGCGGGGCTGCTCGCCGTCCAGCCAGCGGCGCACCCGCGAGGTGTCCGTGCTGATGTGGTGGGCACCTAACTGCCGCGCTCTGCGGTTGACTTGGCGCGCCAGCTCCCCCTTCGACCAGCCGCTGCGCACGAACCACGACCCCAATTGCGCATTGGGGCGCTTCCCAGCACCGCCGCCGCCGTCGCCCACCCGGAACGCCCCCATCCCACGAATCTTCCCGAACCGCCACCAGAATGCCTTCTGTCACGGTCAGTTGTCCCCGCGATGCGGCGCATCAACCGTCCGGACGGGGAACCGCCTCATGCCAGTGGCATGTACCGATCCGTACTCCGCCCGTCGTCAGCTCGCATTCGAGCGAGCGCCGCTTCCAGGGACTGTGCACTGAAAGTAATCCTACGATCACGCCTCCGGCGAGGCGGTTCCCGAAAACGCCACCATTCGCCACCCCTTCGAATGAACCCGGTTGCGGTTTCCCACGATTCACTTGACACCGAGGCGACGGGAACAGGTGAAGGGGTGCACGTGGGGGCGCGCGAGTCGCGCCTCACCACCTCCGTCACATCGGAGCGCACACCTCCGCACCTCATCGGCGACGGAGCGTCATCGTGACGTTCCGGCTCGTAACCATCGAGAGCGGGACCCGTTGGAGGGGGCATGGGCTTCACGATCGGCGGCATCCGGGACATGCGGTCCGGCTCGCGGCGCCGCGGCCGTACGTCCGAGTCCACGACGGTGGCGGAGTACACCGGGCTGTGGGGCTGGGACGTGGTGCCGGGCGCGCGGGCGGCACGGGGCTCGGGGGGTGGCAGAAACGAATGTTCATGCGGTGACCGGGACTGTCGCTCCCCCGGAGCGCATCCGCTCGGCTTCGCCCCCGGCGTCCCGGCGGGCGCCACGTTGGACGCCGCCGCGGCCGCGTGGGAGCGGGTCCCTGGAGCGGCCGTGCTGCTGCCCGTGGGCCGCTCGTTCGACATCCTCGAGGTCTCGGAGTACGCGGGCGGACACGCGCTGGTCCGGCTGGAGCGGATGGGGCTGCCCCTCGGCCCGGTGGCCGCCACCCCGCACGGGCGCGCCCAGTTCTTCGTCGCCCCCGGCGCCGCCGCCGAACTGCCCGAGCTGCTGTACCGCATGGGGTGGGACGACGCCGACCTCGACCTGCGCTGCCTGGGCCCGGGCGACCACATCACCGCCCCGCCCTCGGACCTCGGCGGCCTCGGACCGGTGCGCTGGCTGCGCCCGCCGACCCTCGACACCGCGGGCCGCCCGCCGCACGCCCGGCTGGTGCTGGGGACCCTGGCCTATGTGAGTCATCGGGCCGGGGGCTGACGGCGGCCCGCCCCTCGCGTGCGAACGCCGGACGGGCCGGGAGTTCGACCCCGGCCCGTCCGGCGCGATACGGGTGATCCCCCCACCACCGGCCTCAGCCGCCGATCAGCGCGTCGACGAACGCCTCCGGCTCGAACGGCGCGAGGTCGTCCGCGCCCTCGCCCAGGCCCACCAGCTTGACCGGGACGTTCAGCTCGCGCTGGACCGCCACCACGATGCCGCCCTTGGCGGTGCCGTCCAGCTTGGTCAGCACGATGCCGGTGATGTCCACCACCTCGGCGAACACCCGCGCCTGCACCAGGCCGTTCTGCCCGGTCGTGGCGTCCAGGACCAGCAGCACCTCGTCCACCGCGCCGTGCTTCTCCACGACCCGCTTGACCTTGCCCAGCTCGTCCATGAGGCCGGTCTTGGTGTGCAGCCGCCCGGCGGTGTCGATAAGGACGACATCCGCGCTCTCGGCGATGCCCTCCTTCACCGCGTCGAAGGCGACCGAAGCCGGATCGCCGGCCTCCGGCCCCCGGACCGTACGGGCGCCGACCCGCTCGCCCCAGGTCTGGAGCTGATCGGCGGCGGCGGCACGGAAGGTGTCGGCCGCGCCGAGCACCACCGACTTGCCGTCGGCGACCAGCACCCGGGCCAGCTTGCCGGTCGTGGTCGTCTTACCGGTGCCATTGACGCCGACGACCATGACGACGCCCGGCTTCTCCTCACCGTTCGCGCCCACACCGCTCTCGGTGTGCACCGAACGGTCGGCCTCGGTGCCGATGAGGTGCAGCAGCTCCTCGCGCAGCAGACCGCGCAGCTCGTCGGGCGTACGGGTGCCGAGCACCTTCACGCGCTCCCGCAGCCGCTCGACCAGCTCCTGGGTCGGCGCCACCCCGACGTCCGCGGTCAGCAGCGTGTCCTCGACCTCCTCCCAGGTCTCGTCGTCGAGGTGCTCCCGGGACAGCAGCGTCAGCAGCCCCTTGCCCAGAGTGTTCTGGGAGCGGGACAGCCGGGCGCGCAGCCGGACCAGCCGGCCGGCGGTCGGCTCCGGGACCTCGATCGGCGGGGCCTCGGGCGCGGGTGCCTCCGCGGTCGCGGCCCCGGCGCCCGGAAGATCCACCTCCTCGATGGTTCTGCGTGGTTCCTCACGCGGGGTTTCGGCCTCCTCGCCGACGTGCGGTTCGGCGGGCGGCGCGGTGACGGTGGGGCTGCTCGGCGGGGGCGGGGGCAGCCGCTTCTTCTTGCGGCCGCTGATCACGAGCCCGCTGATCGCGGCGACCGCGACCACAGCGATGACTACGGCAAGGATGAGGTATTCCATAACGCCCCCCAGTATCAGCCACGAGGGGGAGCGAGTCATTCGCCTCCCAGCCCGGCCTGCCGGGCGCGCACGATCGCCTGGGCGCGGTCGCGCACCTGGAGCTTGGCGAAGATCGATCCGACGTGGTTGCGCACCGTCTTGTCCGTCACCACCAGCCGCTGGGCGATCTGGCGATAGCCGAGCCCGGCCGCGAGCAGGTCCAGCACCTCCAGCTCCCGGGCGGTCAGCGTCGGGAACGCCTCCTTCGCGGACGCCGAGCCCGACGCGCCGACCAGCGCCCCGAGCCGCTCGGCCATCCGCGGGCTGAAGACCGCGCCACCGCGCGCCACGGTGTGCAGCGCCCGCAGGATCTCGTCCCGGCCCGCGCCCTTGAGGAGATAGCCGCGGGCCCCGGCGCGCACGGCGGCCAGCAGACTGTCGTCGTCCTCGGACATCGTCATGACCAGCACCCGGATATCGGGGTGATCGCACAGGATCCGCCGGGTCGCCTCGAGACCGGACCGGCCCGGCAGCGCGAGATCCATCATCACCAGGTCCGGACCGGTGCGCACGGCCTCTGCCATCGCCCCGTCCGCGCAGGCCGCCTGGCCGACGACGGTGAACGCGTCATCGAGATTGACGGCGGCGGCCAGGCCCTCCCGGAAGAGGGGATGATCGTCCACCAGCAGTACCCGCCACTGCGGAGTTTCCACGACCGCTGTCACCGCGCCGTCCTCTCCCTGGGTTTCGCCGCCGTGTGCTCGGACGTCCTCGACGCGATGAGGGCCCGGCAGGCCTCGTGGCCCGTGGGTTTCCGGTGTTCCTCCGGGTTGCCGTGTTCGCCCGGTCCGGCGAGGGGCAGCACCGCGTGGACCACCGTGCCGGTCGCCGATCCGGTCACCGAGCAGGAGCCGCCGATCTCCTCGGCCCGTTCGGTGACCGAGGCGAGGCCGACGCCGGGCACCGCGGTCTCGCGCAGGCCGCTGCCGTCGTCGGTGACCTTGACCTCGAGGGTGTCCGGGCCCGTGGTCAGCTCGACGCTCACCTGACGTGCCCGGGCGTGCCGCACGGCGTTGGTCAGCGACTCCGCCGCGATCCGGTACGCGGCCGTCTCCACGCCGGGCGACAGCGGGGGCAGGGCGGCGGGGCGGCTGGCCACGCTGACGCGCAGGCCGTCGACGCCCAGCCGGTGCGCCAGGTCGCGGACCGCGCCGGCCAGTCCGCGCTCGGCCAGCGCGGCCGGGGCCAGGCCCGCGGTGATCCGCCGCACCTCGACCAGGGCCTCGGCGAGCGTCTCGGCGGCCTCGCACAGTTGCGGGGTGGCGGGGTGGCCGGGCGGGCAGGAGGTCTGCGCGATGTCCAGACGCAGCCTTACGGCGGCCAGTTGGGGGCCGAGTCCGTCGTGGATCTCCCGGCGCAGCCGGCGGCGCTCCTGTTCGCGGGCGAGCACCAGGCGCTCGCGGGCGGCCTGGGCCTCCTCGGCCAGACGCAGCGCGGCGAGCGCGGGTGCGGCCTGGTCGGCGAGGAGGGAGAGCAGTCCGCTGTCGCGTTCGGCCGGGGTGCCGGAGCCGTCGCGGGAGACCTCCAACCGGCCGACGGTGCGGCCGTGGTGGCGCAGCAGAAACGTCTGGACCGGGCCGGTCAGCGGGGCCCCCGCGGCGGCCAGCCGCCGGGGCCCGGCGCGGGTGTCGACGCTGACGGCCGCGCCCGAGACGCCGAGGTCCTCCACGGCGCTGCGGCAGATCTGCTGGGGCACCTCGCCCGGGTGCGGGGCCTGTTGCAGCCGTACGGCGAGGGCGCTCACGGCTTCGTGCGGGCGGGCCCGGGGCCCGTAGAAGGCGCGCTCGACGCAGAGGGTGAGCTTGCGGGCGCTGGGCCGCAGCCCCCAGCCCAGCACCAGGGCGGATCCGGCGGTGACGGTCGTGGCCCCGCTGCGCACGGAGGGGAGTCCGGCCTGGACGGCGACGACCGCGCAGACCACCACGGCGGCCAGCGAGGTGAGCACGAAGGCGCGGGCGAGGCGGTGGCTGGTGGAGCGGTCCAGCCGCCATATGCCGGTGCGGGCGACGCCGAGACAGATCGCGGCGGCCCATACGGCGCTGCCCACCGTACGGGCCACGATCGTGGGTACGCCCTCGCCCCACTGGGACAGCAGGAGCGAGACACAGGCGGGGTAGGCGGCGGCCAGCAGCGCCCAGTCGCGCCGCTCGGCGCCGCGCGAGCGGGCGGTGCGGCAGCACAGGGCGGCGGTCACGGCCGCGGCGACGCTGCGCAGCACCCAGGGTTCGGCCTCGGCGTAGGCGTCGAGGTGGTCGAAGGCCCACTGGCCGCTGGCGGTGGCGAACGCCGGATTGGCGACGGAGCCCACCCGGGGCTCGCTGATCAGCCACAGCCCCGCGTACCCCAGCCAGTAGCCGGACGCGCCCAGGCTGATCACCCACCACTGCCACCGCCGGCGCCCGCCCCGGGGGAACAGCCACAGCGGCAGCAGCAGTACGGTCAGCGGGCGGCAGGCCATCTTGGCGGCGGCGAGCAGCAGGGACAGCACGGCGCCCGTGGTGCCCAGGTCGGCGAGGCCCAGCAGCCCGGCGGCGGCCGAGGGCAGCAGCCACAGGCCGCCGGCCACCAGCAGGACGCCGCCGTAGCGCCGGGCCGAGCGCTCGGCGAGCAGCAGCACGCCGACGCCCAGGACCGGGACGCCGACGGCGACCCTGGTCAGCACGGTGGCGCCCCGGGGATGGGGATAGGCGAGCGCGAGCCACTCGTCGTTGACCCGCAGCAGCCCGGCCACCCATCCGGCCAGGACCACCACGATCAGCGCCGATACCCCGCCCGCGGCGCGCACGGCGCGGTCCTTCGGCAGTGCGGCCTGTCGCATCTCAACCGGCGGCGGGCCAGGCGGTCAGGGCGCGCGCCGCGCCGGGGCCGCCGCCTCTGACCCACAGCGTGACGTAGTTGTCGTTACGGCCGGGGCGGCATTTGTACTCGGCCCACTTGTGCCGTTCGACTCCGGTCTTGCCGGCGCGCTTGCAGGCCGCGGTGGTGTCGTAGTGGCCCGCCTCCCGCCAGTCGGTGTCGGCGGAGGTGGCGGGGTGGGAGGAGGCGGTGGCGGGGGAGGCGGCCGCGGTCCACACGACGGCCCCGGCGCTCAGGCCGAGGGCGATCGCCGTGCGGATTCGGGTAGGGCGCATGGTCGTTCTCCTTGTGTCTCGCCCCGAGCACTACCCGCCGCCGCGGCCGTGAAGTGCGCGGATGCCCCGGCCCACCCGAACCGGTGACCCCCTAGCACCCCCGTTTCCATCGGCGGCGGGATCGGGCGCTCACCCCACGAGCAGCAGTACGGCGACCGCGATCGTCTCCGCCTCGCCGTAAGGCAGTCCGATGCGCATCAGGGCGAGCACGATGGGCTGCGCCGCCCAGACCTCCAGCGTGTCGAGGAAGTTCGCGAGCCGGTGGGCGTAGCGGCGCACCATCGCGGTCTCGCGGGGGCTGAGCCGGCTGAGCAGCTTGGCCAGCAGCGCGCCCCCGTGGCGGAGGGCGGTCACCAGCAGTCGCTGCCGGATGAGCCGCGCCGCCTCGGGGTCGGGGCCGGTACCGGCGCCGGGGCCGTCGCCCTCACCGGAGAAGAGCGTGGCCTTGGCGGATTCCAGGGGCCCGGGGTCGCCGGCGGTCCGCCGGACCCGGGTGATGAGGTCGTCGATGTCGGCCGCGGTGATGAGCGATTCCCCCGTGCTGATCGTCACGCGCCCCTCCAGAGTTGGCGTATGCGGGCTGCGGCCCATGGGGCGGGCCGACCCTCACCATCGGCCGCCCCGCGTCCCAGGCACATGAGTCATCCGCCCCGGCCGTGCCCGTGCGGTGGGCCGAACGGGCCATGGAGGTGGCTATTTGACGGTCCGTCAGCTACGGTCCGGCTGCCGCGTCCCATGACGAAGGAGGACATCCGCCATGCCCGTCACGGTCGTACGCCTCAACCTCGTCGATCCCGACGCGACCCCGCGCGGCCTGTCCGAGCGGTACCGCGCCGCGCTGGAGATGGCGGCCTTCGCCGATGAGCGGGGCGTCTCCACCCTCCAGACCGAGGAGCACCACGGCTCCACCGACAACTGGCTGCCCGCCCCGCTGGCCTTCGCGGGCACGCTGCTGGGCGCCACCCGCCGGATCACCGTCACCGTCTCGGCGCTGATCGCGCCGCTGTACGACCCGCTGCGGCTCGCCGAGGAC
Source organism: Streptomyces javensis (assembly GCF_039525925.1). Taxonomy (NCBI): domain Bacteria; kingdom Bacillati; phylum Actinomycetota; class Actinomycetes; order Kitasatosporales; family Streptomycetaceae; genus Streptomyces; species Streptomyces javensis. The sequence continues at coordinate 50,474 of NZ_BAAAIF010000070.1, forward strand.
CTCGCCGTGCTGGATCTGGCCAGCGGCGGACGGCTGATCACGGTGGCCGGGATCGGCTACCGGCCGGAGGAGTACGCGGCCCTGGGCACGGACTGGAAGCGGCGCGGCGCGCTCCAGGACGAGGCCCTGGAGACGCTGCTCGCGGCCTGGACGGGCGAGCCCTTCGCATACCGGGGCCGCACCGTCCGGATCACCCCGCGCCCGTACACCCGCCCGCATCCGCCGCTGCTGATCGGCGGCAGTTCCCAGGCGGCGGCCCGCCGCGCGGCCCGCCTGGGCCTGCCGTTCTTCCCGAGCGCGCATCTGCCGGAGCTGGAGGCGTACTACCACGCGCGGCGGGAGGAGTACGGCACCGAGGGCTGGTGCCTGATGCCCCCGGCGGCCACCCCGCTGCTGCATCTGTCCGAGGACCCGGACCGGGCCTGGGAGGAGTACGGCACCCATCTGCTGTACGAGGCGCGCAGGTACGCCTCCTGGCAGCAGGGCACGGTGCGCTCGGCGGTGCGTTCACGAGCCGAGGACGTGGCGGCGCTGCGCCGGGAGGGCGTCTACCGCGTCATCACCCCGGAGGAGTGCGTGGCGCTGGCGGAGGAGGGCGGCGAGCTGGCGAGCCTGGTGCTCCATCCGCTGTGCGGCGGGATGCCGGTCGAGGAGGGCTGGCGGTCCCTGCGGCTGTTCGCGGAACGAGTGCTGCCCCGCCTCAAGGACTGAGGCGGGGCAGTTCTCCTGTGCGAGGAGTGGGCGGCGGGGGGATTTAGCCCATCTCCTCCAACGCCTTGCCCTTGGTCTCCGGCACCCACTTGAGGATGAACGGGATCGAGAGCAGGGCGAAGGCCGTGTACATGATGTACGTACCCGACAGGTTCCAGTCCGAAAGGCTCGGGAAGCTCGCGGTGATGGCCCAGTTGGCGATCCACTGAGCCGAGGCGGCGACACCGAGGGCGGCGGCGCGGATCTTGTTCGGGAACATCTCGCCGAGCAGGACCCAGACCACCACGCCCCACGAGAGGGCGAAGAAGAGCACGAAGGAGTGGGCCGCGATCAGCGCCAGGACACCCTCCGTGTGCGGCAGCTTGCCGTCCACCAGATGCGCCGAGAACGCCCAGGCCACCAGGGCGAGGGAGATGGCCATGCCCACGGAGCCGATGAGCGCGAGCGGCTTGCGGCCGATCCGGTCGACGAAGATCATCGCGATCACGGTGCCGAGGATGTTGATGATCGACGTGGTGAAGGAGTAGAAGAACGAGCTGCTCGGGTCGACGCCGACGGACTGCCACAGCGTCGAGGAGTAGTAGAACGCCACGTTGATGCCGACGAGCTGCTGGAAGACCGAGAGCCCGACGCCGATCCAGACGATGGGCAGCAGGCCGAACCGGCCGCCGAGGAGGTCCTTGAAGGTCGACTTCTCCTCACTGCGCATGGCCCGGTCGATCTCGGTGACCCGCACATCGAGGTCCACGGTCTTGCCCTCGACCTCCTCCAGCACCTGCTTGGCCTGGGCGGTGCGGCCGACGGAGATCAGGAAGCGGGGCGACTCGGGGATGGCGAAGGACAGCAGCCCGTAGAGGACGGCGGGGATGACCATGACGCCGAGCATCCACTGCCAGGCCTCCAGGCCGGCGATCTGTCCGCGCTGGTCGCCGTCGGCGAGGTTGAGGATGCCCCAGTTGACGAGCTGGGAGATGGCGATGCCGACGACGATCGCGGCCTGCTGGAACGAGGCGAGCCGGCCGCGGTAGGCGGGCGGGGCGACCTCGGCGATGTAGGCCGGGCCGATCACCGAGGCCATGCCGATGCCGACGCCGCCGAGCACCCGCCAGAAGGCCAGGTCCCACAGCGAGAAGGGCAGCGCCGAGCCGACCGCGCTGATCGTGAAGAGACCGGCGGCGATCTGCATGACGCGGATCCGGCCGATGCGGTCGGCTATCCGCCCCGCGGTGGCGGCGCCGATGGCCGAGCCGATCAGGGCGATGGCCACGACCTGGGCGAGGGCCGCGGAGCCGATGTCGTACTTGCCGCGGATGGCTTCGACCGCTCCGTTGATCACCGAGCTGTCGTAGCCGAAGAGAAAGCCGCCCATCGCGGCGGCTGCGGTGATGAAGATGACGTGGCCGAGGTGGTCCGGCTGGGCCTTGCGGCCCTCGGCTCCCTGTGCCTGCACGGTGGTGGACAACGTGAACTCCTGACGCCCGCCCGGCAACGGCGCCGGACGTGGGGGGACGGCTGACCCTTCCAGCGGTCGCTGCTGAGGCGTCGACCACCACTTGAAGGTAAAAGCAACGTTGCAGAGACTATTCCTTCAAGTTTCGAAGTCAATAGGGTGTGACGAAGAAATCGCTCCAGCATGCCGACACGCGGGAGCAAGTCTTGACTTCAAGTATTGAATCGGTCACCGCAAGCGCTGGCTGATGACCTTCGAGACGCCGTCACCCTGCATGGAGACGCCGTACAGCGCGTCGGCGACCTCCATCGTCCGCTTCTGGTGGGTGATCACGATCAGCTGGGAAGCCTCCTGGAGCTCCTGCATGATCCGGATCAGCCGCTGGAGATTGGTGTCGTCGAGCGCCGCCTCGACCTCGTCCATCACATAGAACGGGCTCGGCCGCGCCTTGAAGATCGACACCAGCAGGGCCACGGCGGTCAGCGAGCGCTCACCGCCCGAGAGCAGCGACAGCCGCTTGACCTTCTTGCCCGGCGGCCGGGCCTCCACGTCCACGCCCGTGGTCAGCATGTTCTCGGGGTCGGTCAGCACCAGCCGGCCCTCCCCGCCGGGGAACAGCCGCGAGAAGACGCCCTCGAACTCGCGTGCGGTGTCCCGGTACGCCTTCGTGAAGACCTGCTCGACCCGCTCGTCGACCTCCTTGACCACCTGGAGGAGATCGGCCCGGGTCTTCTTGAGGTCCTCCAGCTGCTCGCTCAGGAACTGATGCCGCTCCTCCAGCGCCGCGAACTCCTCGAGCGCCAGCGGATTGACCTTGCCGAGCTGCTGGTACGCGCGCTCCGCGGCCTTCAGCCGCTTCTCCTGCTGCGCCCTCACGTACCGCACCGGCTGGTTGCGCGGATGCTCGGGATCCTCCGGCAGCACCTCGCCCTCGGCGGGCGGGGACGGCGGGACGAGCTGGTCGGGGCCGTATTCGGCGATCAGCCCGGCCGGTTCGACGCCCAGCTCCTCCAGCGCCTTGGTCTCCAGCTGCTCGATCCGCATCCGCTTCTCGGCGCCCAGCACCTCGCCCCGGTGCACCGAGTCGGTCAGCTTGTCCAGCTCGCCCTTGAGGTCACGCCCCTGGCCGCGAGCGGCGTCAAGCTCCCGCTCGCGCTCGGCCTTGGCCCGCTCCGCCGCGTCCCGCTCCCGCTCGGCCCGCACCAGCGACACCTCGACATGCGCCAGCAGTTGGCGGGCGCCGGCGGCCACGGCCGAGGCCACCTCGGCCTCATGGCGCAGCCGGGCGCGCCGCTGCTCGGCGCGCGCCCGGGCCTCGCGCTCGGCGCGCGCGCCCCGGTCGAGCGCGTCGGCCCGCCCCGCGAGCCCCTTGACGCGCTCCTCATGCGTACGGACCTGGAGCCGCGCCTCCATCTCGGTCTGCCGGGCGTTCGCGCCGTCGGCCGCCAGTCGGTCGCGTACAGAGGTGTCGGGCTCCTCCTCGCCCGGCTCCTCCTCCGCCACGGCCAGCCGCTCGGCGAGCTCCTCGGCCTCCTCGGTCGCCCGCTCCAGCGCCTCCTCGGCCCTGGCGACGGCCGCGGTGCTCCGCTCGGCCTCCCCGGCGGCCCCGCGCGCCTGCCCGGCCAGTCGGCCCAGCGACTGCGCGACCCGCGACTTCTCCCGGTCCGCCGCGCTCCGGCGGCCCGCGAACTCCTCGACGAGCGCCAGGCACTCGGCCCGCCGCTCCTGCGCCGCGCGCTGCGCTCCGGCCAGCTCCTCGCACCGTACGGCCAGCCGCTCGAGCTCCGCCGCGGCCTCGTCGACGGACGCCTGCACCTCCAGCAGCGTGGGCGCCCCGGCGGACCCGCCCTGCGCGAAGTGCGCTCCGAGCAGATCGCCCTCGGCGGTCACGGCCGTCAACTCCGGCCGCCGCGCGAGCAGTTCCTCGGCCTCCTCCAGGGTCCCGACCACCACCATGCCGTCGAGCAAACGCCTTACGGCGGGCAGCAGCGCGGCGGGCCCGGCCACCAAGTCCGCCACCCGCGGCAATGCTTCGACGGCAGCGTCCGTCCCGCCCGGCTCGCTGCCGGACGCCGCCCCTGCTACGGCTGCCTCTCCCCCGGCGGGCTGCGGCACCCGCGCGGAGACGGCCGACGCGGACGCCCCACCGGCGGCGGCGACCACGGGCTCGGGCGCGGCCGGGGCGCCGTCGGACGCCATACGGGCGTCGCCTCCGCCGCCCCCGGCGGCCGTCGGCCGCGCACCCGGCACCACGGG